>JANJUB010000144.1 GCA_024710805.1 Fimbriimonadaceae bacterium
CGGCCGTTCTGAAGGAGAACCTTGTAGGTGTTCGGCTTGTCGCTGGTGCGAAGGACGAGATACTCAAACGGCTTTGCGGTGTAATACGCGCGTCCGCCCGGCTTGCTGAGAATCTTGGTCTCCTTGATTGCCTGGCCCAACTTGCCCAAGACAACCCGCTCTTGAGCCGCGCTCAAGGCGAGCGAACTCATAAACACCAATCCCGCAATCAAAATTCTCATGTTTCCGCTTGGCTCTCTCTTTCTTATCGGTCGATTGGGCTCCCGTATTCAGACGAGGGTGACCCCATCATACGTTCAGGCCCGAACTCGACACAGCGCCGCCAAAATCTGGCGGCCATCGTCCGACCCCAGAAGCTTCCGCGTGGCGCGCTCCGGGTGCGGCATCATTCCTAATACGTTTCCGGCGTCGTTCAATACTCCCGCAATCGAATCTACCGATCCATTTGGATTAGATTCTTCCGTTTGTCGGCCCTCAGAATCCACGTAACGAAACGCGATTCGGTCCTCACTGGTCAATCGAGCAAGGGTCAGGTCGTCGCAGACGTAGCGGCCCTCTCCATGGGCGATCGGTATCCGCAAAATGTGATCGACAGCTTCGGTCCACGGCGAAGTCCGATTCTCGGCTCGCAGGTACACGTCTTGGCAGAGAAACTTCTGATCCTTGTTCAGCAACAAGGCACCCGGCAACAATCCGGCTTCGCACAGCACCTGGAATCCGTTGCAGACCCCAATGACGTACCGCCCTTCCTGGGCAAACCGAGCTACCTCGGTCATGATCGGCGCGCGGGCGGCAATCGCCCCGCACCTCAGGTAGTCGCCATAGCTGAAGCCCCCGGGCAAAATGACCGCGTCGAACCCAGCGAGGCTGGTGTCTTCGTGCCACACATACTCGGCACCCAGTCCAAGGTCGTCCCGCAACGACCACAGGGCATCCTGATCGCAGTTGGCACCTGGAAATCGAACGACAGCGACCTTCAACCGGCCACCTCGATACGGAAGTTCTCGATGACGGGATTGGCGAGCAGGCGCTCACCCATTTCTCGAACGCGAGCCTCGTCGTAAGGCTCGACGACCATCTCGATCACCTTGCCGATCCGGGCGTCCTTCACCTCGTCGAAACCCAGCTTCTGCAATGAATCCGTCACGGTTCTCCCGGCCGAATCGAGGAGCGAGGGTTTGAGGGTGACGTAGACGCGCACGGTGGGCATAGCCAATTGTAGCAAAGCCCCCTACCGCTAGGCGGGAGGGGGCTCGTTATTGCGGTAGAAATCCCTACTCGGTTGCCGTCGTTTCGGCGGCCGGAGCGGCTTCGACCGGCGCAGGAGCGTGCGAAGGAGTGTGCTCTCGCGGTGCGCGGCGCGGCGTGAACTCGCGTCGATCGGCGCTCATCTCGGTCACCACGAACGGCAGAAGGGCAAGCTCTCGGGCCCGCCGAATCGCACGAGCGATCATGCGCTGCTGCTTGGCCGTGTTACCGGTCTGGCGGCAAGGGAGCATCTTTCCTCGATCGTTGATGAACTTGCGGAGGATGTTGACATCCTTATAATCCACCACTTCGATCTTGTTGATCGTCAGGTAGCTCACCTTGCGTCGCTTGCGACCGCGGAACTTGCCACCCGTCTCCGCGGCAAAGTCTTTATCCATTCGCGCCCCAACGACGCCTGTCTTCAAATCTTCACTCATATGCTGATCCAAAATCGGAGTTCGAACAAGGATTATAGCACGGCAGACCCATTCCGAATCTACCAGCAGGGCGGCCCCGTGCCGTCCTACAATTGAGCCAATGATCGATCAGCTCAAGTTCAACCGCGACGGCCTCATCCCCGCCGTGATCATCGATGCCGACAACGGCGAAGTTCTGATGATGGCTTGGATGAACACCGAGTCGCTCAGGCGAACGATCGAAACCGGGCGCTGTACGTATTGGAGCCGCTCGCGCCGAGAGTTCTGGGTTAAGGGTGAGACGAGCGGCCACACGCAGAACGTGAAGCGCATCCGAGTCGACTGCGATCTCGACACGATTCTGATCGATGTCGAGCAAGTCGGGGCCGCCTGCCACGACCAGTATCGGTCATGCTTTTACCGCGACCTGACCCCCGAGGGCCTGCAGGTCAACAGCGAGCCGATCTCAGACTAAATCCAAGTCAGTCGCAGTCGCACGCGTCGGCATGCCAATGGACGACCAGTCCGCCGTCGTCGTCCTTGACCTTCTTCGCGTCTCGAATCTTCTTGGCTTCTTCGTAGGTCATCTTGGGGTTCTCATGACGGATGTCGTAATGCGCCAAGATGCTGTCGAAAGAGGCCACGTTGGGCGTCAGGCCGTGGAACGCCTCCTTGCCTGGGCCGAATGCTGTGCACAGCACGTGATCTGAGGTGTGGTTGCCGCTCGTCCACGTAACCTTGGTGTAGTTGCCTAGAATCACCGACAGCGTGGCGTTGCGTCCGCCGTAGAAGATCGAACTCGCGAAAGGCGACTTGCCCGCCAGCAGCTCGGCTTCCTCGGGCTTGATCGCAATGCCGAGGTGAGCCTCAATCGTCTCTCGGATTTTTGTCGCCTTGGGCTCCGCCCCCAACTCGGCAAAGAGTCGGTCGTAGCTGGATTTCATCTTCGCCACCCGAGCGAGTCCGGCCTCGGAGTCTCCGTAACCGGCACCCGCACCATTGAGCGTCGGACTCGCGTTGCCGTGGTCGGTGGTGATCACAACCAGCGTCTCCCCATCCTCGATGGCGAAGTCAATGGCGACCTTGACCGCCGCCTCGAAGGCAATCTGATCGTAGATGAGTCCGGCCAGGTCGTTGCCGTGAGCAGCATGGTCGATCTTAGCCCCCTCGATCTGCAGCAGGAATCCTCGATCGCTGCCCTTCAGCAGGTCGATCGCTTTACGGCTCATGTCGGCGAGTGTCGGCGTGCTCCGCAACAGCACCGACGAGTTCATGTGATCCACCCAATACGGCAAGTGCGAGTTCGAGAAGATCCCCAGAATGCGGGAGCCATCGGCAGCCATCATCTCCTCGCGCGTCTTGGCCACCGTATAGCCCGCTTTGGCGAAGTCGGAGAACAAATCGCGCTTGTCGGTTCGCTTGGCCGCGTCGAAGTACTGTGTGCCACCGCCCATGAGCACGTCCACGCCCGAAGTCAGATATTGAGTCGCGATGAAAGGCTGGTCGTCCCTCGTGGGGGCATTTACGCAGAAGCCGGCGGGGGTTGCGTGGGTGATCGTTGCCGTCGTAACCAAGCCCGTCCTCACCTTTGCCTCACCAAGAAGCTGAGTCAGCGTTCGCAGCTTCGTGCCGTCTGGATACTCGTTCAGCGCTCCATTCCAGATTCGCCGGCCACAGCCCCATGTGGAAGCGGCCGCGGCAGAGTCCGTGACCACCGAGTTCAGCGACCGGGTCTCTTGGAAGCCATTGACAACGTACTCCTGGTTCAACAGTTCCGCCCAGTAAGATGGGCGACCGTGCAACAGTCGGCTCAGTTGATCGACCATCGAGAACGTGCCTAGGCTCATCCCATCGGTCACGCAGAAGATCACGTTCTTTGCCCGGCGGGCCACGCCGTCAGATTGCCCCAGTCCCAGATTCGGCAGAGCAAGACCAAGGGCACCCAGTGCACCGGCACCGAGGACGGATCGACGGGAGATAGCCATGCTCTGATTTTACTGGCAGGATGTTAGAAACGGGTTAATCGCGCTTCCAGAGCGGCCCGGAGGCTTGGCCACTCCTCGTCGGTGATGCTGAACATCACCGTATCGCGAACGAATCCATCGCGGCAGATCATATGCTTCCGCAGGGTCCCTTCATAGACCGCTCCGAGCTTTCGCAAGGCTGCTTGACTCCGCAGGTTACGGGCGTCGGTCTTGAGTTGGACCCTCAGGCAGCCAAGCGAGCCGAAGGCGTACTCCAGCATCAAGTGCTTCATTTCCGGATTGACCCGCGTGCTGCGAGCGGACTCCCCCAGCCATGTGTTGCCGATCTCCAGCCCTCGATGCGCGGGCCGCAGGTCAAGGTAGCTCGTCGAGCCAACTGCCTGATTCGTTCCCTTATCGACGACCGCGAAGAAGTGGGTGTCTCCATCGGCGATGATTCGCGTAAGTTGATCGGCCATCGCCCCTTCTGATTCAACGGGCGCCCAGAGGTTCAGATACCGCAGGGTAGCGTCATCGGCAAGCGGAAACAAGGCCGCCGCATGCCGCGGATGGAGAGGTTCAAGTCGGACGGATTCGCTCTCGAGAATCAGATTGCGGTAGATCACATCCGCATTCTGCCCGATCGAAACCAGGAGTGGACATAATCCAGCTATGGGGTCGCTCCGCAACGTCCAGGCAGTTCTCACCGCCCTTTGCGGAGTCTTTCTCGTGCTTGGCTACGCTCTGGGTCCAGCTTGGGCCTACGCTAGCGCAGCATTCGGCTCTGTCTTTGCGCTGCGCACCGCGTGGGACTCTCTGCGCGAACGATCGCTCGATGTTAACTTCCTGATGATCCTCGCCGCGGCTGGAGCGGTCATCGTCGGCAGACCTGCGGATGCCGCGGCCCTGCTCTTCCTGTTCAGTCTGTCCAACACGCTTGAGACCTACGCGATGGCCAAGACCAGGTCCGCGATCGAGGGGCTGATCAAGTTGCGTCCTGACCGGGCAACGTTGCTTACCGGCGAGGGTGACCGTTGGGTATCCACTCACGAACTTGTGATCGGCGACCGGGTGCGGGTTGCCGCCTTCGAGAGCATCCCCGTCGATGGTGAGATCGAATCTGGCATCACCAGCGTCAATCAAGCCGCCATGACCGGCGAGAGCGTCCCCGTCCCCAAGAGCATTGGAGAATCTGTGCTGGCCGGCACGCAAAACCTCGACGGCATGTTCGTCATGCGCGTCACGGCTCCCGCGGGCGGCACCATGCTCGACAAAGTTGTCGATCTCGTCCGCGATGCTCAAGAGAACAAGGCGAGCGGCGAGCGCATCAGCCAGTGGTTTGGGCAACGCTACACGTTCTTCGTCATTGCCGTGTTCGTCGTGGCGCTCTTGATCCGCCTCGGCCTAAGGCAGCCCATCCACGAGGCCCTCTACGGGGCGCTCGTCCTGCTCGTCGCCCTTAGTCCGTGCGCCCTGGTGATCTCAACCCCCGCAACGACCCTCAGTGCCCTCGCCTGGGCGGGTCGACGTGGCATTCTCGTGCGCGGGGGCCAGTTCCTCGAGCGGCTCCGCGACATCAAGGTGATCGTCATGGACAAGACCGGCACGCTCACCGCAGGGACGCCGCATCTTGCTGAGATCTGTGTTTGCGCTCCCGTTGCCGCAGGCGCGGTCTGTCGGGAAGATGAAGCCTGTTGGCACGGTTCAGGCGACCTCTCCGAAGAGGCCCAACGCATGCTGCGCGCGGCCGCGGCCGCCGAGCAGTACAGCAGCCATCCTCTCGCCGTCGCCATCACTCGTGCCGCAAGAGACAACGGAATCGAAGTCCCCGAGGCCCATGAGCAAACCGACCACCCAGGGCTTGGGATCGAAGCGCGCCTCGTCGAGGGCACGGTTCGCATCGGGCAGCGGCGCTTCTTCGACCACCTGCCCACCGAGTTCGCAACTCATGTGGAAGAACTTCAATCGCGCGGCATGACCGTGGCGATCATGGAGTTCCAAGGCAAGCACGCCGCGCTCGGATTGCGCGACGCCCCCCGACCCGAGGCCCCCGAGGTCGTCCGCCACTTGAAGGCGTCGGGACGGCGGGTGATCATGCTCACCGGCGACACCGTTCCGACCGCCAAGGCCGTCGCCGAGGAAGTTGGAGTCGAGGAATACCACGGCGGACTGCTTCCCGCGGACAAGACCCAGCGAGTCGCCGAACTGGAGGACTCCGGATTCCCCGTGATGATGGTCGGCGATGGCATCAACGACGCACCTGCGCTGTCGCGCGCATCCGTTGGCATCGCTATGGGTGGCCTCGGCAGCGATATCGCCCTCAATGCCGCCGACATCGTCCTCATGCAAGATCGCCTCGCGCGCGTCCCTCAGGTCATCGCTTTGGGTGAGAGAACCTCACGGATCATCACCGCCAACCTCGTGTTCGCCGCCGGGGTCATTCTCACCCTCACCGTCAGTTCGCTCTTCTTCGAGTTGCCGCTGCCCCTCGCGGTCATCGGCCACGAGGGAAGCACGGTCATCGTAATCTTGAACGGACTGCGACTCCTGCGCGGAAGTGAATAGCGGTGAATCGTCGTTTGTTGTCCGCCCGTATCAACCTCTGATCGTGGACACGTTCGTACCTTCCGATAGCGACTTGGTGTTTCGCCGCAAAGAGCGGTGGATTCTCGCGGGCGTGCTCATCTTCGACTCCCTACTCTTCACCTCCCTGTTCATCTTCTTGATGATGCGAAACACGCCGGACCTGATCTTGCTGGGCGGCATCTTCGCTGTGGCAATCTTGGGTTTGGCGTTGCTTGCCGCTTGGATGTGGACCTACGAGGTACGGCTTACGCCCTACGAGTTGGTGATCCGCAGCCTGTTCGGCACACGCACGATCAGCTACTCGAACATCAATGGGCTGAGACGAGAACGAGTTCCCGGGAAGCACCCTCCCGCGTTCCACCTCAAGCTCGTGCTGAACGATGATCGGCGGCTGGTGGTCCCGAATGTCCACCACCCGGAGGCCGATGTCTTCGGCGAACTGCAGCGGCGCTGCCCCCGAGCCGAGATCGAAGATCGCAAACCTTAGCCGTCAATGCGGCAAAATGAGGGCGGATGCAGCGCAATCGCCCCATTGCATATGCCTTTGTCGCTCCGGCCACGCTTCACCTTCTGGTGTTTGCGCTCATCCCGATGGGCTACGCGTTCTACGTCAGCCTGTACCAATGGCAGCTCTTCAAGACCGAGCGCACCTTCGTCGGCTTCGGCAACTACGCCCTCGCCTTTGGTGAGTCCCCGTTTTGGGCGTCCCTGTGGCACTCGTTCCGCTTCGCGATCATGGCGGTTCCGCTCGGCATGGCGATCGCACTCGCGGTGGCGATCCTCGTCAATCAGAAGTTGCGCGGCGTGACGGTGTTCCGCACCCTCTTCTATGTGCCGGCCATCGCCTCGGGCGTCGCGATTTCGATGCTCTGGATCTACATCTATCTGCCCGAAACGGGCCTGATCAACCTCACGCTGCGAGCGTTCGGCCTGCAGAGCATCGACTTCCTCAACCGGCCGGAGTGGGCGATGCCCGCCCTCGCGTTCATGTCGGTATGGACCGGGCTCGGCCCGCGCATGGTGCTTTTCCTGGCGGGTTTGATCGGCATCCCGTCCTCGCTCTATGAAGCGGCGGAGCTCGACGGCGCGACCCGCTGGCAGTCGTTCTGGAACATCACGCTGCCCATGCTCACCCCCACCACGCTGTTCGTTCTGGTGACGAGCACGATCGGCGCAATGCAAGTGTTCACGCCGGTCTACATGATGACGAAGGGAGGCCCGGAGGGTACGACCGACGTGGTCGGCTACCACATCTACTCTGAGGCTTGGCTCAACTTCAACACGGGGCTGGCTTCCGCCAAGTCGTTCATTTTGCTGGCGGTCATCGTGCTGATCTCGCTCGTCCAGTTCCGACTCATGCGCAACTCGACGGCGGGCTCGTTCGCTTAGCCCTTACGAGGCGATTTGGGAAACCGATGGCGATACGGGCGTCACGACGTACCGCTTGACCTCAAGCTCGCCCACCGCGAACTGCTTAGCGGACTCACGGAACTGGGTCATATGGAACGTTTGGAAGTTGCGGGTCATGGTATCGACTCCGCTCCACTGCTCGAAGAAGACGATCAGGTAAGGGTCCGCGGCGTCGCTGCAGACACGAAACTCCAGGCACCCGGGCTCCGTCCGAGACGCCTCGGCGAGCGCTAAGGCTGCGGCCAGGGCCGCATCGCGCCGATCCGGACGCACCTGCAAGCGTCCCGTCACCATCAAGGTTGTTCCTTCCATTCCGCTACGCGCCATTGCTCAAGTAACTATCGGTCGGGCCCGGCGATCGGCTCAGGGGAACTGGAGGCAATCTTGCTGCGAGTTAGGCATCAGTCGAAGTCCATGAGTTTCAGAGCTACATATGGTCGCGTTCCTTGTGGACGAGGGATGGTCTGGTGCCTTCGTTGAGATGCCGGGACGGCAACCGTTTTGCCGCGCAGCACAACTTGAGTCGGCATAGACCGAGCCCGCGCCTATAATGTCCTCATATGCGGACCGAGGGCACGCTGATCAAGTGGGACGATGCCCGCGGATTCGGCTTCATCAAGCCCTATGATGGAGGCGAGGATGTCTTTGTGCACATCACGGCATTCCCGGTTGGAACAGGCCGCCCGAGTCTCGGAGAGGAGGTCTCGTACGAGCTCGAAACAGGCGACAAAGGACCACGCGCCAACCACGTGATGTCGATGCGGACAGTACGAACTGTCGCGCAACTGCCTGAGGTCGAGTTGCCTGGCCCCTCCGCATCTCGCGCCGAGCTGTTCCTTATTCCGTGCTTTCTGATCGTCATGATCGTGCTCAGCATCCAGTCAGTGCTTGCGCAAATGGCGCTCTTCGGATATGGGGTGGTCAGCCTGTGGACGTTCTTTCTCTTTGCGCACGACAAAGCAAGTGCTCGGAAAGGGAGATGGAGGGTCGAGGAGGCAATGTTGCTACTCTCCTCTTCGCTCGGTGGATGGCCGGGGGCCCTACTCGCCCAGCACGTCGTTCGCCATAAGACTAGCAAGCGCTCATTCCGGTCGATGTTCTGGGCCACAGTGACCATAAACCTGATTGCACTCGGAATGTTGCTTTGCTTAGAGTCCTGGCTTGACTAGGACGTTCCCATGTAGGTCCCTGAGCCGGACGAGGAGGAACGCCTACTCGTCGCCCGCGACGATGCGCTGGATGTCCGCCCAGGCGCTCTGCAGGTCCGAGGTGAGTGGGATCTGCGATCGTGCGATCGCAATCTGGTCGAGGTCGACGGGCGCCACCGCAAGATGGTCTTCGAGCAGTGGAGCCTGCACCAGCACCTGGCCGAAGGGATCCACCACCGAGCTGCCGCCGACAAATCCCTTCCCCCCTTCGAATCCGCACAGCTGCGCATTCACACAGTAGACGCCGTGCTCGTCGCTCACCGAACGAAGCATGCGCCCATACCGCTCTAGGTTGCCCACCGATTCGCCTTGGAATCCCCGAGCCGGGGACGCGGACGGCACGAGCATCACCTGAGCCCCACGAACCGCGCACAGCGACGGCAAGATCGAGTGCCAAACGTCCTCGCAGATCAGCACGCCCATCCGTCCCAGGCGCGTGTTGAACACGCCCAGTTCGTGCCCACGCGCGACAAACCGCTCCTCGTCGAACACGCCGTAGGTCGGCAGGAAGAACTTGCGGTACACGTGCACCACGCGCGGCTCGTTGCCGAGCTCGATATACGCCGCCGAGTTGTAAAGGTTGTCTTCGAACCGCTCGTAGAACCCGATCAGCACGTCCATGCGGGGACTGCTCCGCCGCACAATCTGCCGCAAGAGTTCATCGGCGGTGAGCGCTGATTCGAGCACCCCGCCCTCCAAGAAGTAGCCGCTGGTGATCGTCTCAGGAAAGACCATCAGGTCGACGCCCTCTTGGGCGCCCTGCTCCATAAACTCGGCGATCCGGTCGAGGTTCGACGGAACCTGGGCCTTGCGGGGGGTGAACTGAGCCGTGCCGACCGTGAAGGTCATGGTTCGAGTTTACCGACCCCGTACTCCCGGACAGTGAGACCCGCCGGACGGAAGTCGGTATCCACGCGCAGAATGTTGGCCAGCTTCCCTCCGATCGAGTTGTGAGATCGCTGTTCGTGGATCACCACGCAAAGCCGCTCGCGCGCTCGCGTCATCGCCACATACATGACCCGCCACTGCTCATCTCGCTCCCGCTCCGCCTCTTCGTGCAGCAGCCACGCCGCCGTTAAACCGATCTGCTTCCGGAAGCACGTGGCGACCAGGCCCCGACGGGGATCGAGAGCGACTTCTTGCTCGCGCGGCTTATCCGGCTTGAGCGTCTCCGGTACGATGACCACGGGAAACTCCAAGCCCTTCGACTTGTGGATGGTCATGATCTTCACGACGTCGGCATCATCGTCCAGGGTCGAAGCCTGGCTCTCGCGGTGGGCCATCCGCTGGATATCTCGCACCGTCTCAGCAAACTCCCGAGCGCCGACTTCGGGCCGCTCGGCCGCCAGCATCAGCAGCTTCCGCACGTTGGCCAGGAGCTGCTCCTTGGCGTCGCGACGGGCGAGCGCCTCCAAGAACCCGGTGCGCGCAAAGAGCTCGCCGATGACCTCCCATGCGCTCAGGCGATCCGCGTGGGTGCAAAGGTCGTCGAACCACCGCCGCAACCCCCACAGCTTCGCGATATCCTCGTCGGGCAGCCCGGACGCCGCCGGATGCGCGGTCACCTCCAAGACTTGCTCGTACACGCTCGGACCCGACTGGCGCCGCTTGGCTAAGATGACGAACGCATCGGCCGAGACATCGACGAACGGACTCCTCAGAACCGCGAGCGCGGTGTTATCGTCGTGGGGGTCGCACAGCCACCGCAACGCGTTTGCCACATCCCGGACCTCGAGCCGAGTGTAGTAGCGCTCATTCGAACCGATCACCTGCGATTCGATACCCACGCGGCCAAGTGCCTTCTGCGTCGCGAGCGCCTGCTCGCCTGTCTTGACGAGCACGCACACGTCCCCCCGTCGGATCGGCTGATTGTCCTTCCGAGTCGTCTGCTCGATCACGATCTTCGTCAACTCGGCCACGCGCTGGTGGTCGGGTTGTCGCATCGGCCACACCTCCACGCCTTCGCAGGCCGTATCCGGAAAGTGGAGCGTCAAGACGTTGTCCGACTGGGTGGTCTCCGGGGTCGACGCGGTCATCGGCACGTAGTCGCTCAGCCACTGCTGCGAAAACACCTTGTCAACGAAGTTGAGGATTCCCGTGGTTGATCGGTAGTTGCGTGTGAGGGTCAGGCTCGTATGCTCGCCGCTGTCCTTCCGGTCCACGAACAGCTGCCGATCGGCAAGCCGAAAGCCGTAAATCGACTGTTGGGCGTCCCCGACCATCAGCTCCGTCTCGATGCCGAGCCCGGTCAGCAACCGGTATTGGACTGGGTTGAGGTCCTGCGCTTCGTCCACAAACACCACGCGGTACTGATCGCGCATCCGCGCCCGGACCGACGCGTTCTTCTCAACCAAATCGACCGCCAGCTGCTCCAACAGCGTGAAATCCAGTTCGCCTCGCCGCCGCATCTCCGATTCCAGCCGCCGCCACACCGCGACCACCAGCCGCACAAACGCCGAGGTCTGCCAGGCCGCATCCGTGTCCTCTTGCCCTTTCTTGAGCCACGCTGGCTTCTTGATCTTGAGCTGACTGAATAGCCCGAACAGTTGCTCCTCGAGCGGCTGCTCGGGATCGATCTCGGCAACGATGCGGGCGTCGAGAGTCTCAACCAGGGCCCGATTCCAAGTCTCGCGCGTTGCCTCTGGCGTGGCGTATCGCCGCTCGAGTTCTGCGGCGGTAATGCCGGTCCCTCGCAGGTTGCTGAGCGCCCGTTCGATGGCTCGTTGCAGCGCGGCTTGCGGCCCGGATGTGCCGTACACCTGGTTTCCCGCAAGCATCTCCAGGAGCGCGGCGATCTCGGGCTCATCGTCATAGGAATCGGCGAGCACCTCGAGCACAATGTCCCGCTTCAGCCGGGCGCTGTCGGCGTCGGCCATGATGCCGCAGTCGGGGTCGAGACCCGCCGCCAACGAGTTCTCCTTCAGCACCCGCTGGCAAAAGGAGTGGATGGTCTGGATGGGGCCCGTCTCAGCGATCTGGGCGTCGTGCTCCAGCCCCGCGTCATGCAATCGCGTGACGATGCGGCTCTTCATCTCCGCCGCGGCCTTGCGCGTGAAAGTGATCGTCAAGATGTGATCAGGCCGCAGGGCATCCGCGTGCGGGCGTTCCTGGAGAAGCCGCAAGTAGCGCTCGACGAGCACGTACGTCTTCCCTGCTCCCGCCGCCGCCGACACGACGATACGGCTGGCGTCCGATCCGATGACGAGTTCCTGTTCGCCGGAGGGCTCAAGCCTCATCGCCACCTCCGAAGTCGAACGGATCATCGATATCGCTGAACTCGCGTGAGCGGCGGCAGAGTTCGCCGAACTCGCACGTCCGGCACGGATCGCCGGGCGTTGGGTTGATCCGCCCTTGCGCAACCCGTTGAGTCGCTTGCTCGAGCTGCTGGATCACATTGCGCCGCACCTCGATCTGCTCGGCGGGCTCGACTCGTGAACTCACGAGCGTCCCGAAGTTCGGCGCGAAGTGGCCGTCGCCCTCGCGGAAGATCATGCGCCGCCGTCCGGTCGCCGCGCAGTCGATCTCAAGCGCGGCGTTGGCCCGAGCGGGCCGAATCGCGAGCATCGCCAACCCAAGTTCGAGTTGGTCTTCGGGGGCCATCTCGCTGAAGACACCATGGTCGGATTTGCGGGTGACCGGATCGGTCTGCCGAAACACGTGGAGCACTCGATAGCCCTGCTGAACCGTCATCGCCGGGTACTCGCCCCGGAACCGGATCGTCCGGCCATCCTCGAACTTGATGGACGAGCGCAAGTGCTCATCGTCGAAACCCACGCCGTGGCCGACGACCTCATCCCGCGGCCACCGCTCCCTTGCCTCGAACTCGCGCTCGACCCATTCGCGGATCAGCCGCTTGCCTCCCGCCCGCATCAGCGCGAGGTCCGCCGCCGTGCTGTCGCTGTACAGGTCGGTCAGCATCGTGTCGAGTTCTTCAAGCAGCCTGTTCGAGGCCGACTCGCGGTCCGGCTGGCTCGCGAGCGCCGCCACCTGGGGCAGGTTCAGCAGCCGATTCCAGCGCGTCGTCATTCGGGGCGCATTCACTCGCAAACGCGACGATGCCGCATAGCGGAAAGGGCACTGGAGGACGTACACCAACTCCCGCATCGAGAACGGCTCTTCGAGGTCTCGCTGGATCGCAAGCTTCGCCTCCTCGGAAGCGAGATCGAGGGGCGTCGGTTTGGACCTCGGCCCCGACAGGGCCTCGGCAAGCTGCACATCATTCGGTAGGGTTGGCGACTCGGGCACAAACTGCTGCCGCGAGTAGGTCTGCTCGGTAACCGCCATCAGCCGTTGCACCTCCTGCAGATAGTAGGCGGGGACATTGTCGCGCTCCTCGCCGGTCTGGGGATAGCTCAGCAAGAGCCGGCGGCGCGGCGCGCAGGCCACGCGGTAGAACTCGTCGCGCTCTTCCCTCGCTTGCCGATGGCTGTCGGGGAGCGTAACTCCGAAGTGACCGCTCATCCATTGCAGGTCGGCGTCAAACAAGATCGGGTTCTCAGAGCGCCGCCGCGGGAAAACCCCTTCGAGCATCCCCAGCACCCAAACGACCTCCACGTCGCCCAGCGACTCCGCGGCGCTGACCACCGCCACGCCATCCGGGTCGTGCGGCAGCGAGACCTCGGTTGCCTCCCACAGCCGAAGCGCGTCGTGAACAAAGCGTTCAAAGGTCCTAGCCCGTCCGCCTCGGAGGCGTTCGACCGTCGCCGCATCCGCCAGGGCACGCTGCATCGCATTCTGCGCGTAACCATCGCGCTCTTGAGTCGGGGTCTTCGCCTCGAGCGCCGCCGCGAGCCAAGCCTGATCCCCCAAATCGCGAATCCGCTCGGCCCATTCGTCGAGCGGCTTGGCGCCGGTTCGAGACTCGGTCCGCCACTCCAAGACCGGCAACAGCCACAGCGCGATCTCGGCCGAACTCTCCGTGCGAATCGCATCTTCAAGAGCCTGCCACTCGTCGGAGCGCACCCGATGCGCCTCCCGGATCACCGACTCGATTTCTCCCACCACGCGCCGTGGCATCCGCAGGTAGCTGCTCGTCAGCAGCGGCAGCAACCCTCTCACATCGCGGGCGGCGAGGGCACGCAACAGATCCACAAAGAAGCGCACGAAGCCATTCGACAGCAGCGGCACCGATCGGCCGCACCGCAACGGCAGGCCCAGCCGCTTGGCCGCCGCTTCGATTAGTGGCGCATAGTCGGGCAGACTCCGGGTCAAGATCGCGATCTTTGAGGCGGGAGTGCCTCGGTTCACTTCGTCGAGCAGGGCCCGGATCGCCCACTCGACCTCCGCCAACTGATCGGGCGCAACCGTAACTTGAACATCGAGGTCGGGCGTACTCCCCGCAAACTCGCTCTCGGCAAACAGTTGGGCGGTCAGGCGGTTGGCTCTCGGCAGACTGGCAGGCTCCGACCCCAAGCGCAGCAACGCATTCTGCGCCCCTTCAAAGAGCGTCTGGTTCGTTGGGTGGGATTCAACCAGGATCGTCACCCGGACTCCCTGATCCGCCGCCCACTTCAGCCAATCGAGGGCGAGAGGCGCATCGTCGGATCCGGCCCACACGAGCACGTCCAGATCGAGTTCACCCTCTCCCTCGATCTCAAAACACGCCTCCATCCGCTCGCGGTTGAACCGCTTGCCAAGCATGGACATCGAGTGCGCGACCGCAGCTTGAAGCTGAGCGAGGTCGCGAAGCTTGGGAGCAAGTTCCTCTGGCGCGTGGGGCACCGCACCGCGCAGTTCGGCGGCCTCGAGTCCGTACGCCCTCAGGTCGTCGAGCAGTCGCCCCGCATACCTCTGGAATCCCGGCGTAAACGCAGTTGCCGCGAACGGGGAGTCTTCAGGCAGGTCCTCGCACGCTTGCGCCAGAGCCGCGCGCAGATGGCCCTGATTCGGCAGACCAATCGGGTGCCCACCCAGATGCGAGAGGCAATGACCCACAAACTGGCCAAACTCGACCACTTCCAGCGACGGATCATCGTTGTCGAGTTCGCGGAGCGCACTGACTCTCGATCCCGAGAACGCAGTCAGATAGAGCTGATCCCCATGGCGCAGCTTGCCCAAGACCACGCGCACGGCATCGAGGCCGGGGGTCGCGAGGATCACCTGAAGCCGCGATGCCATGGCATGCAGTGTATCATCGGAAACGTGGCGTCCACCCCTCCCCCGTCAGGCCCGCCGGTGTGGACAGTGCGGCGACGCGTGATCGGCAACCTGCTGCCGATGCTCATTGCCGCTCCCTTTGGCGTGATCGGACTCATCGCGATGTACCGAAGCGGTGAGGTGCTCGGTCCGGGTTTGGCCGTCTTCGCCATCAGCCCGGTTGCGCTCTGGCTCGCGGTGAACTGGCTCGGACTGTTCGAAAACGTGGCGATGAAGCGCACCCTTGAGCGGCGAACGGAAGGTCTGCCAGACACCCGGTGGTTCGTAGGAGCCGCGACTCCGACCTTTGTAGGCTGGATCGATCCCCACGAAGACGTTGGGTTTCTCTGGATGGATGCAAGGAGAATCGGCTTTACGGGAGAGCGATTCCGAATCGAGATCCCGAGGGGTGCGATCACCGCGATCCGCTTTCGCCCCAACATCCACACGATGATCGGCCTCGGCCGCTGGGTGGTGATCGAGGCCATTATCGATGGGCGTCCTGCTCAGCTGCGCATCGAGCCACGGGAAGCCCGGACGCTGTGGGGTAACCGCCGCCTCAGCCGCGTTATTCGCGATCGACTGCGCAGCTAGGGATCGATCTCGCCCACTTCGGCCGTGCGTCGAGCTCTTGCGGCCTCCAGCGTCGCGTAGACGGAGGCGGCATCGGAGACCGACTCTAGGGATAACCGCGAGAGCGCGTCGATACGCTGTTGCTGGATCAACCGATCCATATCGCGGCGGCTGATCGTAAAGGTGATCGTGCCCACCCCATCGCTTCCCGCTTGAAGCTCGGTCGATTCGATGCGCTCCAAGTTGAAGCTCGTGACCTCACGGCTGCCCTTCTCGGAAACGATGATGATCCGCCGCTCCGTGATCGCATAAGCCGTATGTCGGCCACTTCTGGCCCGGCGAAAGGCGCCTCCAAACAGCACCATGAGGCCCACGGCCACGAACGGAAGCCCAAACAAGGGAAACACAAATCGAAAGAACGGCGGCGCGTCGCCCGCCCACGTCATCAAGAAGGCTGCGCTCGTCCAAAAGACCGCAAATCCAGTGAACACGCACCCACCCGCCCAGTTCTTGCGATCTCCCTTGGCCAGCCGAAAGCCCGGTACCGGACGGCCTGACCAGAGCACGCGCTCTCCAGGGGTCAGGTCGTGCATCCGAACTTCGGGCGGAATCTCCAGACTAGGATCCTCCGGGAACAGCGAGTCCGTGCTCCCAAGCAGAAACCGCCGAGAGTTCGAGCGCTTCATCGCGATCCGGCCAAATCTCGAACTCTCCCATTTCCGTAAAGAACTCGTCGTGAAGGGTCCACTTCCCGTAGATCATGTTGCCGTCCCACTGGCCCGCGTATTCGACGGAGTGGGTCCGGTACTGCTGGGTAAACATCACCCGCTCACCGTCTTCACACAGGATGCCGTTGATCTCAAAGCTGCCGATGGGGTCGTTCCCCGTGCCGCTCAGATTGGCCTCGCGAAACTGAAGCTTGAGCCGCATGTAGCCGCGCACACGTTCTTGGGTCCAGAACCCCTTCCACGGTCCGCTCAACTCCTCTAGCCTACGCGCCAACCTCGACCTCACCCCGATTGTACGGGCATTTGGCTCGATTCCACAATATCGAGCCTCAAAAAGACCGCAAGCCTCCCAGAAATGGGAGGCTTGCGTTAGCGACAGGTGCGCTGGACGTTACCCTCCGCCACCGCCGCCGCCGCGACCCTGCTGCGGGGCTGCTTTGAACGGAGCACCGCCCATGGCCTTCAGCTTTGCCGCTTGATCTTCCTTCATGATCTTGCCCAGTTCGGCAAGCATCACTTCGTCGTTCTTGCGGGAAATCTCGGTCATCTGCTCACGGTCGATTTCCTGATTTCGCATCTTCTCCATCAGGCTCATTGCCGCTTCTTGCTGCTTGGCTTGGAGCGCCTTCACGGCATCCTTCTGACCCTGATCGAATCCGAGCTCATCTTGAATCTTCGCATCCATGATCGCCCGGTTGCCCTGGAGCTGGACCCAAATCTCCTTGAGTCGCTTCTGCTGCTCAGCGGTGAGAATCTCGTTGACGGCCTTCTCGTTCTTGGCCTGATTCTCCTGAATCATCTTGGTCATAGCCTCGCGATCGAAACCGCCGCCACCACCGCTATTTCGGAGGTTCTCCATCATGGCCCGCTGATCTTCCTGCTGCTTCTCTCGAAGCTTGGTCAGCGATTCTTTCTGAGCTGCGGTGAGCTTCAGATCTTCTTGCACGTCGGCACGATTGACGAGAGCCGAAGGGCCACCCATCATTCCACCACGGCCCTGCATGCCAAACTGGCCGCCACGACCGCCGCCTTGACCTCGACCCTGACCTTGACCCTGAGCCACCGCTGCCACGCTAATTGCGAGCAGTGAAGCCAGGAGAACTGACTTGATTACGTTCTTCATGTGATTAGTTGCCCCCTCCAGTTTGGGACTTGTTGGTTTTGTCGCCGAATACCCCCGACTTGTTCAGTTGATCTTGCGTCGGCAAGCTCAACTTCTTCCTTTGCTCGTCGGTGAGTTTTGCGGCCTCGGCCGGGTCACGGACGACTCGCGGCGTGAGGAAAACCAGCAACTCCGTCTTCTGGTCGGACTTGTCCGTGGAACGGAACAGGTTGCCGAGAATCGGAATGTCACCAAGCAGAGGAATCTTCTTCGTGGTCGTCGAGACCGTGCTGCGAATGATTCCGCCAAGGATGATCGTCTCGCCGTCCCTCACCGCAACCGTGGTTTGCGCCTGGCGCTGGTTGACGATGGGAGCGTTGAAGCTCGTAAATCCTTGCAGATCGTTCGCGGTCTGGTTGACATCCATCGTCACATAGCCGCCGGCGGTAATCCGCGGCGTCACCGTGAGAACGATGCCGACGTCCTCGAAATCGTAGTTGAACGTGATGTTGCCATTGGCATCAGCCCGCTGGCTGACCACGAACGGAACGCGCTGGCTGATGTTGATCTGAGCCTCGACGTTATTGCTCGTGAAGATCCGCGGCGTGGATAGCACGTTGAACTTGGTGTCGGTCTTCAGCGCGTTCATGAACGCGGTGAGCGCGCCACCCGTGAGCGTATAGCGGAATCCCTGTGGCAGGGTGTTGTTCGGTCGCAGGCCGAAGTCCTGAGCTGCCGTACCGGTTCCTGCGGTCCCAAACACCTTGCCGTGAGCGTCCTGCCACTCGATGCCAAGTTTGCTCGACGAATCCAGCGAAGCCTCGACGATGATCGTCTCAATCATCACCTGCTCAGGGATGCGGTCAAGCTGGCCAAGAAGCGAGCGGATCAACTCGGCATTCTCCGGTGTAGTGACAACGATGAGGCTATTGGTGTTCTGGTCCGGAATGACCGTCACCTGGTTGGTCAGGTCCTGGACTGGCACCAATCGGCCCTGAGCGTCTCGCCCTAGCGGAACGTTCTGGCGGTTCTGCTGATTCTGCTGACCGCCGCCGCCAAAGAACTGGCCAAAAATGCCGCCCTGAACCGCGACATTCGTCATCAGCTCACCGGCCGTCAAGTTCTCATCCTCGAGCAGCAACTCGAGTTCCGTTGCGTTCGGGTCGATGTTGTTGGCTCCAAATCCGCCGCCACCGAACTGGCGGTTCTGGTTGTTGCGGTTCTGGTTATTACGATTCTGATTCGTGGTTCCGGTGTTGCGGTTCTGATTATTGCCCGCGTTGCCAGCGCCTGATCGGTTGCCAAACGCCTGGCGCAGGAGATTCGCAACCTGATCAGCACGCGCATTCTCCAGCGGAAAAACGAAGGTGTTCGACTCGAGTTTGACCTCGGTGTCAAGTTCCTTGATGACCTGTTCGACCAGCAGCTGATTCTCGTCGGTCGTCGTCACGATGATCGAGTTCGTTCGCGCTTCGGCGATGGCCGAGCCCTGCGTCTGGTTTCGGTTGTTGCCGCCGAATCCCATGAAGCTGAATCGTCGATCCACCGGCTGCTGGCTGGCGCTCTGCCCGCCGCGGCCCAACGGCTGATTCGCCACGAGCAAGTTCTGGATGATCGGCTGCATCTCTTGGGCCGTCGCGTAGTTCAACTTGTAGACCTTCGCCTTGGTGGGATCGTCGGTCTGCTTGTCGATCTGCTTGATGAGATTTTCGACCTGCGAGTGCGTCGTGCGGGGAGCGTTGACAATCACGGTGTTGCTGAAGTCGTCCGAGGACGCCCGGACGACCGTCTGGTTCCCGCCCATCATGCCCGGGTTAAAGCCGCCACGGCCACCCCGACCACCCTGCATACCCGCGAACATCCCCATGAGGCCCTGAAGCGGGTTCTGGCCGCTCTGCGCGAACACTTCGTTCACGACTCGCGCGACCTGGCTAGCGTTGGCAAACTGAATCTGGTAGACCTTCAGTTCGGTGCTGCTGTTGCCCATGTTGCGCATCATCTCGCCGATCTGGTCCTGAGACATGCCGCCAAATCCACCGCGGTCGCCACCGCGCTGCTGCTGTCGGGGCCGAACAACCAGGAGATTGCCTTCCTTCTTCAGCTCGAAGTTGCGCACCGATAGGGCCGCGTTGAGGATCTCAAACGCCTCCTTCAGCGGCACTTCCTTTGCCGTGGTCAGGGTCAACGGGGCGGTAAGGCCCGGATCCTTCACGATGGTAATGCCCGATGTTCGCGTGAACAACGACAGGACCATATCGACGTTGGCGTTTCGGAAGTCCAGCTTCATCTTCTTGCTGGGCAACGTAAAGCTCTCCCATGCCGGCCTCTGCGCCGCCGCACCGCCAAAGTCAAACTGCGCCATCGCGCTAAAAGGCACGATAGCGGCAAAAGCCAGCAATGCTAGTCTTGTTTTCATGGTCTTGCTCTACTTATTCTACGCCGATCACTCACCCGGGGCGAAGAAGAACTCACTATTGTCATTTCCCGAAGGAATGGTCACAACGCCGGCACCAGGTCCAGGCATCACGCCAAATCTCTGATTCCCTGTTTCCGCGTTCCGATTCTGGTTCTGACGGCCCTGGTTACGAATCTCGGGGGAGACCGCCACGGGCAACGGAGCGAATCCGCCCGTCATCTTGGGCCGCTCTTCGTTCACCAATGAGAAAGTCTTGGTTCCCGACGGCCCCTTCATGACCACGCTATCCGGCATGATCTGGGAAACCATGGCGCTCTTCCACCTTTCGCCCGCCTTGAGGAAGACGCCCTCGCCCGTCGAGCGATTCTCCAAAAGCGCGGTCGGAACGCCGTCGATCTCGGCGTTTCCGGTGAAGAACCAACCCGAATCACCACCCGCAAACTCGGCCGGGATCGAGTTTGCCTGGCCCTCGCCAACGCCGAGTCCTGCCCCCTTCCGAGCAATGATCGGTTGGAACGAGTTCTTGAGTTCGATGTTCACGGGCTCAAAGGTCGCGTTGTAATCCTCTTCAACATAGGCAACCGTGGTCTTCTTCGATGGGGCCTTCTTCTTGGTCACGCGCGTCGTCGCGAGCGAGGAACCCGTCTCTTCCGGAGCTGTCGCCATCCAACCGACAACACCTACCGCCGCTACCCCAATCCAGAAAATCGGTTTCTTAATAAGACTCATTTCTTCTCCGCATCCATCTCGCGATACGCCACGACTCCAATCGTCGCAGTTACTTTGTCGCTCGCACCGTCGGATGACGCAATCTGAACTGTAGATACGATGGCTCGGAACTTCGAAGTTTCCAAATCCTGGAGAAAGCCGATGACCTGGGGAAAAGGACCTTCGAGGGTCGCTTGATAGGGCAATCGGACCACCCCGTCGTCGTCTTGGGTGCGTTGGGGACGAAAAGCGATGACTTTCAGATTGCGAGCTTGAGCAAGCGAAGTGACCTTTGCCATGGTCGCGGCGGCCACTTCGTCCGCCGGCTGCGTCCAAAGCCGCAGCAGGTTCTTCGCCCGCAACGTGGAAACCTCGGTGCGGAGCGTCTCGATCGAGGCATCGAGTTTGCGATCCTCTTGGGCTCGAGTCGCCACCACGGCACCCGCCGATTTGACCGGAAACGCAAAACTGGCGACAAGCATGCATGCTGCGACGACTACGGCTAGGTATCCGAGGGCAATCCAGTTCTTCTCGTTCATGGCTTGTAATCCTCCGAATCGAGGCCGAAGTTGCCCACGATGTGGAGCGTCATCGAGAACTGAACGACACTCGTCTTCTCGATCTGTCCGTTGTTGGCGAAGACGAGCTTCACATCGCGGAACCTCGGGTTCGCCGAGAGCTGCTCAAGATAATTGGTGACCGATTCACCGGTCAGCGAGGTGCCGCGGATCGTGGCTGGCTTTCCACGCTCGAGCGTCATGCCGGTAACCCAGAGCCCCTCGGGGGTGAGTTTCGTCACGATCGCTGCCACATCGACAAGACGCTGTCGCGGTTCAAATCCAAGATCCAGCACGGTCGCAACCTTCTGGATGTCGGTGAGCCGAGATTGCGCTTGCGACTGGGTTTGACGCTTCGCGGTCAGGATTTTCGCCCACTTGGCCTCGCCGCTCTTCACGTCTGCTTGTTTGGTTAGTCGTTCGTCGAAGATCACCGCGGCGAGCATGATCGTCGCCACCCACAACCAAATCGCGACGCGTTGGAACCGCTTCGACTTCGAGTACGCGCGCCGGGCGACGACGTCGGGCGGCTCGAGATTGATGGCGAGCACCGCGCCAGACAAAGCGGCGAGCGGCGATCGTGGATCGTCGGCATCTGCCTTGGCCGGAATCAGCCCCCCTGCTCCGATCACCGGGGCCGGGTTCATCTTGGCTGAAGCAAAGCTCCGGGCAACTTCGGCGGGCATCTGCGGGCCTCCGGGCATCGGCACGACGCGCGCCGCCTTGAGTTCGCCGTCTTCCACAAGGTCGATGGCTAGACCCTCGGGCGTCTCGTGGAGGACCGCCGCGTCCTTGAAACCAAGCGAGCCCGCCAACAACGACGACCCAAGCGCCGCAGGAACGATCGCTCGCGACTTGAGTCCGCTCGATTGCAGTTCAGCAAGGACCGTTTTCAGCGTGTCGCTTTTGACCGCGGCAACGACGGCGAGCCTGCCTTCCCCGTTTCGATTATCCGTCAGAAAGAAGTCGACCGCGGTTTCAGCGGGATTGACCGGGAACAGCGTTCCCACCTGCAAGTTGAGGATCTTCTGGACTTCCGACTTGCTCGCATCGGGCAATCGCGTCGTCCGGACAAACGAGCTCCTCCGCGAGAGGGCCACGACGATTTCGTCACCTTCGATCTTCGAGCGCAGACTCGCCAGCGAGTCGCCTTGAATCAGCTTCTGACTCGCCGGATCAAACAGGACGACGCCCGTGGGAGACCATTCGACAACCGGAATCGGAGGGTGGTCGTTACGACTCATTCATCCTCCCCGAGCACAATCTCGTTCGTCGTCTCTTCCGCCCAACCCCATAGTGCATTCATATTGCGATAAACCGGTTCACTGACCTTCAAAACTTGCGCTCGGCTATCCGCCACTCGAACCATCGCTTCGAGTGTGTACCGGGACGTCCCCGCCTGACCTTCGATGCGGACGATGAAGACCTCGGAGTCGGTCGTCAAGCGATCGACCATTGACGCCATCGTCTGCACGGTAACTCCCGGCACCTGGAACATCTCACTCAGCGCATTGATCCCCGCGCTCTGCCGCGAAACGATCGCCTGTGCGATGTCCGTCGTGAGTTCAGGGATCGTCACCAGCACGTCTTCACGCGCCGTGTTGACATTGATCCGCCCCTCGTTCCTCGGCTGCCCCCCCACTTGAAATCGATCGATCACCACTCCGGCAGCTTCGGGGGTCATTCCGGCAACGGTGAGCACGTCCCCCATACGGGTGAAGGTGCCCTGCGTGTTCCGCCGCAAAATGATCGCCGCCGCAATCGGAGCCGGGACCCCCGCTTGAGTCAGCGCCCCTTGATTAACGGTGTTGATATTGCCTTTCGTCTGGCCGTCGGGAGTAAGGCTCGGGGAGAACGAATCGACGGTTGCCAGCGAGTAAATCGGCTGTGGCGTCGCGCCCGTTGTGTTCTGAGTTTCGGGGGTCTGAAAGAGGCTCGCCGGCTCAAAGCCCTTGATCAACAGGAGTTCGTCGATATGGTCCAGGCGACCGAGCTTGGCGTTGTAAGGCTTTTCGAGTGTGTTGTAGAACTCGTCTTTCGCGCCTTCGGGCCGGGGCGTGAATCCCTCCTCGCGCCAGTCGAGCAGCGAGTCGATCTGTTCCGAGGTCAAACCCATGTTCTGCAGCTGCGTCTCGTCGGCGACGTTCAAGTTCACAAGACTCGCGGCATCGATAATCTGCATGCGGAATCGGATTCGCCCGACGGTAAAGGAGTCGTTGGCCTGGTTGCCCAAGGTGTACCACTCATCGAGTTGGGTGACCGGCGAATTGACCTGAAACTGCAAGGTCGCAAGGGCCCGGGCAAGGCCCGATTGCGCGGCAAGGCGGGCGCGCTGGGCGTCGATTCGCTGCACCGCCGCCCGGAACTCACTCCGTTCCACGGCAAGCGCCGAAACCAGCATCGCCGTCACCGCAAAAACCACGACCATGGCGAGGATCATGACCGCGCCCCGGCGTCGACACCGGTTCATGGTGTGCCGCCCTCCACCGTCGTGCCAAGCGGATTCGAAGCCGTAATGTCGCTCCCCAGCACCCGGACCACGAACGAGCGAGGCGTCTCCTCATCTTCCGTCAGCGTGTAGGTGATTCGCACTGCCGCCGGGAGCCGCCTCTCGAAGGTCTCAGTATCCCAATCAGGTTGCCAATCGAGCCCGTCCCAGAACTCAAAGGACAGGGATGAAATGCGCTCATCGAGCAGGGATTCGTAGCCACCCTGTTCGGGGTCATCGTCCGAGGGGGTCTGCTGGCGCAGGAATGCGCCGGTGAGGTTGCCCGCGTCACCGATTGGCGTCAGCCCGATCCTACGCTCGATCACGCCACCCACTGGCCCAATTCGCTCATTGCGATCCTCGAACGTCGAGCCATCAGAGGCAATCGCACCGCCGGGCAGCCTACTTCCCGCCACGGTGAACATCAGTTCCGTGGCCGCCTCTCCCGATCCGAGCGCGGACGAGCCCGACGGGTCGTTGCGAGCGATGAAAAACGTGTGGGTGCTGTCCAGGCTGCTGTCGATGTACGCATTCTCGATCAGTGATCGAAGCTGATTTTCAATCGCGAACTCCTGCAGCACCGCCTGGCGACGAGGAGCGACCTCGGTCTGATAGCGCACCGCCGAAGAGAACGCGACGGTAAGCCCCATCACGACGAAAATCCCGATGACCAACGCCGTCATCAGCTCGATCAGCGTTATGCCGCGGCGTTTCAAGGCGTCTCGCCTCCCACGACCGTAGCCTGGGGCTCTTCGTAGGCAAGTGCGGTCGCATTCACTTCAGCACTCCTCCCCGAAGTCTCGGCCAGCCGCACTGACACCGTCAGCTGACTCAAGTTCTCGACGCCGGTTGTGGATACGCTCGCCTCCCACAGGAAGCGTTCGTCGCCCATTTCCTCGAAGGTGCCACCAACGTTCGTGATCTGCCCGGTGGCGATGAGGTCGTCGAGCTTCATCACCGCGAGGCGGCTCATGCGCTCGCGCTCGATCGCCAGGGCTTGCGCTTTCGTCAAAGAAGCCAAGCCATTGACCGATGCCGCCACGCCGATGCCGGTGAGAACGACCGCGACCAACGCTTCCACGATCGTGAAGCCACGCTTACGACCGACGGACATAGTCACCTGCTTCCCATTCGGTCAACGTGGTGTCAGGAAGTTCTCCGCGCTGAATCCGGCCACGCCCCGTCTTGGGCTCGATCACCAGCGCCCAGGTCTCGTTAGCCTCGGTGAGCAACACGCCGCCCGGGTCCGCCGTGCCGTCCTCGTAGAAGCGAAGTTCCCACTCGTCGGCTCCGATGTCATCGGCACCCAAGCGAAAGCTCGTCGCGCTAATCCCTTGGACGGGCGCAATCTGCTCGAACACCTGTCCCTCGTCCGACTCCTCCGAACTCGCGCGAATTTGGAAGCTTCCTTCGCCATCGCTGACCAAGCTCACGGTCTGACCCGTCTGCACCGCGATCCCCCGGGCGTCGGTCGTCAACCGCTCGACATCCTGGAGATAGGACCGGATGCGCTGCGACTTAACCACTGAGGCGAGACTCGGATACGTGATGGCCGCGATCATCGCCAAGATGACGACGATCGTGGAAATCTCGATCAGGGTGAAGCCGCGGCGTCGCACGAAAACGGGCTAACCCAACTCCTCGTCGTTCCCAACGTCAGCGGCGTCACCCTCTCCACCCGGGGCTCCGTCCGACCCGTATGAGATGAGGAAGAACGAGTCATCTCCCGTCGATCCCGGATACTCATACACGTAAGGATTCTGCCAAGGGTCCGGCGGAATCGCCTTCTCGATATAGGGGCCACGCCATCCGCGCACGTCGCCTGGCTGAACTCGAAGAGCCTCCAGGCCTTCTTCCGACGTCGGGAACCGATCGCAATCGAGGCGGAAGTTGTTGAGCGCGTTCGTGAGCGCAGCGATATCGGAAGCGGCTTTCGCCCGCTTCGCGTCGCTGGTTCGACCCACGACGCGCGGCACGATCAGCGCCGCCAAGATCGCCAAGATCAAGATAACGACCAGCAACTCGATGAGCGTAAACGCCGATCGTCGCCGCATAAACACCGTTCTTTGATTCATCCCTGTTCTCCTCATCATTACCAAACCTATTTCACCAAGTCCTGTGCCTGGAAGATCGGCAGCACCACCGACAGCACCACGAATCCGACGAAAACACCCATCGTGAGCAGGATCGTCGGCTCGACGAGGGCCGTCAGCCGTCGCATACCGTTATCGACTTCGAAGTCCAAACTGTCCGAGACGCGCCCCAACATCTTGGGGAGATCGCCCGTTTCTTCGCCGATCGCCACCATGTGCACCAGTACGGGCGGAAAGCCCCCCGAATCGCGCATCGCCTCGGCGATCGGACGTCCTTCGCGCACATCCTGCGCGACCTTCTCACTGGTGACTTTGAACAGCCGATTGCCCGCGGACATGCCCGCGATCTGGAGGGCTTCCAAGATCGGAACGCCGCCGTAAACCAGGGTGCCCAACACCCGCGCGAAGCGAGAGACGATCGCCTTCGTGATGACCGGGCCGGCGGCGGGAAGGCTCATAAAGAACTTATCGCGTGCCATGGCACCCGGCTCCGTGGCCGACCAGATTCGATAAAGCACCACCGTACCCGCGATTCCGAGCAGAACCAGAAGGGCGTTCTCGGTCAAGAAGCCAGTCGTAGCGAGCAAGATCTTCGTCGAAGCCGGCAGATTGTCGCCCAGATCCTCAAAGACGCCGGACAAGCGGGGCACGACAAACGTGAGCAAGAAGACCACGACCATCACCGCGGTGAACGTCAGGACGCCCGGGTAGATCAGCGCCGACACGATCTGCGATCGCCGCGCGACTTCCGTCTCCTGGAACTCGGCGAGCCGCGTGGCGACTTCGGGAAACTGGCCGCTGGCTTCGCCGGCTCGCAACGTCTGGGTGTACACCTCGTTGAAAACCCTGGGATGCTTCGAAAGCGCCTGCGACACGCTGAGTCCGCTTCGGACATCCTCGAGCGCCTCTTCGGCGATCTGAGTCAGCCGTGCGCTCTCTGACTGCTCGGCCACCACCTGCAGGCCGCGATCGAGCGGCAAACCCGCAGAAGACAGATCGGCCAGACGTCGCGTGAACAGCGCGATGTCTGCCTTGTTGATCTTGCCGCCACGCCCCGGGGCGTGATCCTTGTGCTCTACCGTGCGCCCTTGAGGGCGAATGTCGACGACGAACCGCCCTTCCGCCACGATCTTGGCGATCGCCTGATCTTGATCGGCGGCCTCGACGAAACCGGACCGTTTCTTCCCGGCTGGATCGAGTGCGGTGTAGGCGAACGTCGTCATAGCGAGCTAGCTAGATCTCCTCCCGCTGGCAAACCCGGAGGACTTCATGCGGCGTCGTCTTGCCGTTCAGAACATTGAGCTTGCCATCGCCAATGAGCGTCCGAAGATGGCAGCTCTCGATGCCGTACTGCTTGATCGCGCCAGCGGATTCCCGCTCGACCGTCATGTGGCGGATGTGGTCGTCAATGACCAGAAGTTCGTAGATGCCTTGTCGACCCTTGTAGCCCGAGCCACCGCATTTGTCGCAACCCTTGCCTTCTCGGAAGTTGGCGGTCGCGGCTTCTTCGGGCGTGATGCCAACCGCGCGGAGAGCGTCGGCGTCATACTCGGCCGGCTGACTGCAGAACGGACAGTTCCTTCGCAGCAGCCGCTGGGCAACCACGCCCACCAGGGACGACGCCGCGAGGAAGGGCTCGACGCCCATGTCGAGGAGTCGAGTGATCGCGCCCGCCGAGTCGTTCGTGTGGAGCGTGCTGAAGACGAGGTGTCCCGTAAGTGCCGCATGGATCGCGATTTCCGCCGTCTCGTGGTCACGAATTTCACCAACCATGATGATGTCGGGGTCTTGGCGGAGGAAGGACCGCAGTCCATTGGCGAACGTCAACCCGATCTGCGGGCGAACCTGAACTTGGCCGATGCCGGAGACCTGATACTCGACCGGGTCTTCGATCGTGAGGATGTTCGTCGTCGGCGACCAGATTTCCTGCAAAGACGCGTACAGCGTGGTCGACTTACCCGAACCGGTCGGGCCCGTAACAAGGATGATGCCGTACGGGATACTGATGACCCGCCGGAACCGCTCAAGTGTGTCGGGGAACATGCCCAACTCTTCGAGGCCGAGCATGGCCGTGCCCTTATCGAGGATACGCATGACCGCACGCTCGCCGAAGACGGTGGGCACAATCGAAACGCGGACGTCAACCGAACGCCCTGCGATGGTCAGCTTGATGCGGCCATCCTGCGGCAGCCGCCGCTCCGCGATGTTCATCTCGCCGAGAATCTTCAGGCGCGAGACCAACGCCGCGTGCATTCGCTTCGGCGGGCGCATCATCTCGCGCAGGAGTCCGTCGATTCGGTAGCGCACTTTGACATCGCGCTCGTACGGCTCGATGTGGATATCCGAGGCGCCGTCTCTCACTGCCTGGGCGAACAGCAGGTTGACCATCTGGACGACCGCGGTCTCGCCGGCCATCTTTTGCAGGTCGGCAAGGTCGGTCGAGTCGTCGATTTCGGTGACGGTTCCGTCGTCGCTAGGAATCTGCGACAGGATGTCCTCGAGGAACCGCTCTTCGATCCGATCGCGGATCAGCTGCGGATCGGCCAGCACCGGAGTTACCGGCATACCCAGCAGGATGCCGAGGTCATCGACCGCGGCCAAGCTGTCGATGGTGCCGATCGCACACACGAGCACGCCACCTTCCTCGTCGACCGGCAGAATCTGATGCTTAAGCGCGTAGTCGCCCGGAACCCGGTCGATGGCGACGGGGTCAGGTTTGCGCTCGGCTAAGTCGAAGAAAGGCAGGCCGTATTCGGACGCGGCAGGATGCAGGGCACTCATTAGCTGGGTTGGTGTCGGTAGAGACGTTCAAACCATCGGTTTGTTCGCCCTTCGTCGCCGCGTCATTCTACGCAACTCGGAGCCCGCCGGGTGCCCGGGGCCTGCATTTGCTACAATGCCGGATATGCGCAGGTTCTGGTGGATTCCAACAATGCTGATCATCGTCGCGTGCGGCGGGAGCGGTCTCAACCTCTTCTTTCCCAACCCCCGCGAACTCGCGATCGAGTTCCAAAACAACTCTACGGACGAACTCGACATGTGGATGTTGCCCGAGACCCCCGGCGCAGAAACCCGTCTGGCCGCCAACGGACGCCGTACGATTCGCCAGACGCGGGTCTGGACCCGAGAAGACCAAGAGGAGACCTTCATCTTCCAGTGCACTCCTACCGGTCTGGCCCTTGCAACAGTAGAAATCAAGATCAATGGTCGGGAGAGCCACGCCGAGAACTTCGGCGGCTTCCTGGTGACCTGGGACGGAACGCGTTTGCGCGCGGTGACTCGCTAGCGTGAAGATCACTTCCATCCGCGCATTCCGAGTCGAACTCCCTCTGGTCGAGGGTAGCTACAACTGGTCGGGCGGCAAGTCGGTTTCGGTGTTTGACAGCACGGTCGTCGCGGTCGACACCGATGCCGGACTCACCGGCTGGGGCGAGGTTTGCCCGCTTGGCCCGTTCTACTTACCCGCCTACGCCGACGGCGTCCGCGCGGGCATCCGCGAGTTGGGTCCGCACCTGATCGGCTGGAATCCCCTCGACATCGGGGTCATCAATGATCGGATGGACTCGGCGCTGCTCGGGCATCCCTACGTGAAATCGGGCATCGACATGGCCTGCTGGGACCTTCTCGGCAAGGCCACCGGACAACCCGTTTGCCGTCTCTTGGGCGGACGATTCGGCGACAGCGTCACCCTCTACCGCGCGATCTCCCAAGAGGATCCCGAAACCATGGCCCGCAAGGTGGCCGGCTACCGAGCCGAGGGCTACCGGCGATTCCAGCTGAAGGTCGGCGGTGATCCCGACGTGGACATCGAGCGCATCCACGCCGTTGCCGCAATGCTCAAGCCCGGGGACCGACTTGTGGCGGATGCGAACACCGGCTGGATCCAGCATGAAGCGATCCGCGTCGCCGCCGCGGTCAAAGATGTCGACGTGTACATCGAACAGCCGTGCCGAACCTACGAAGAGTGCCTGAACGTGCGCCAACACACGAACCGACCGTTCGTGCTCGACGAAAACATTGACTCGCTCGCCGCGCTCATGCGCGGGCATCACGACCGCGCGATGGATGTGGTGAATCTGAAGATCAGCAAGTTGGGCGGCCTGACCAAGATCCGGCAGCTGCGCGACTTGTGCGTCTCGCTCGGCATCGGGATGACCCTCGAAGACAGCTGGGGCGGCGACATCGTCACCGCCGCGATCGCCCACCTCGCCCACAGCACGCCCGAACTCAACCGCTTCACCTCCACGGACTTCAACAGCTACGTGACCGTCAGCATCGCCGATGGCGCCCCGCAACGCCAGAACGGCGTGATGCGGGCTTCCGAGGCTCCGGGGCTTGGGGTCGAGCCGAAGATGGACGTGTTAGGCGAGCCGGTCGTGGTCGTGGCGTAAGAACCGGGCCATAATCCAACCATGCCACGACTCATCTCCGACCGACTTGCCGACATGTTGACCGCGCAGATCGCGAGCGAGCTTTCGGCGCACATGAACTACCACGGCATCGCGATCTGGTTCCGGCGGCAAAGCCTCGACCGCTGGTCGAAGCTGTTCTGGAATCAGGCGACCGAAGAGGCCGAGCACGCGGCCAAGATCATGCGGTTTCTCGACGACAACGATGTCGAGTACGACTTGCCCGCAGTCGGCCCGGCGACGACCAAGTTCGCCAACGCCGCCGCGTGCATTCAAGCGGCGGCGAGCAGCGAAGCGAAAGTCACTCGCGAGTTCAAGGCCATGGCCCAAGCCGCGATTGAAGAGAACGACGCCGTAACCCACCAGTTCCTGCAGTGGTTCCTCGAGGAACAGCTCGAGGAAGAGAGCAAGATGGCGAAGCTGACCGACCTCGTCGCCAGCGGCATCAACCTCTTCCAGGCCGAGCCGCTGCTGGACGCGTTCGAGGAAGGCTAGGCGAGGAGTGTCGAATGTAGGATGTGGGATGTCGTTTGGGCTTCCAGCGACATCCGACATTCAACACTCGACACCCCGTTCCGCCCGGTAGACTGCCCAACAAGGAGGATTGAAAATGACAATCCCTCAGAACATCTGCCAAAGCTGCGCCATGCCCCTGTCGCAAGACCCGAAGGGCGGTGGCACCGAGGCCGACGGCAGCATCAGCACCGACTATTGCAGCTACTGCTACGAAGGCGGCAAGTTCCACGACGAGGGCGCCACGCTTCCCGAGTTTGTCGAGAAGCTGAAGGGCATCATGGGCAATATGCCGATGCCGCCACAAGTCGTCGAGAGCACGGTTGCGATCCTGCCGACTTTGAAGCGCTGGAAAGCGAACTAGCCGCCGCTTACTGGTTTGATATTTACGGACTTGCTTGGTACAAGCCGGGATACGACTGGCACACGAACGTTTACTGGCAGAATCCAGCGGGAGGTGGAGTCTTTTACGGACTTTGCTACGACGACGCAACCCCTGCGGTTGCGCCATGGGCTGACAATACCGAGCAAGGAGTCACGAAGGAGATTCTTGATCCCTATTTGTACGAGTGAGGAGAACTATGTTTATTTACTTCTATCAGCATATTGGGGACTTCATCCCGGTCAGCAAGATCGAGGAAGCTGGGTACCGAGGCACGGTGGCCTCAGATCCCGCTCGAAGTGAGACGGCAATCTTGGTTGGAAGACAGCCGGGCGGCAGATCCTTAATGGTGAGAGTTGACCCTGAGGAAGCCACACCCAATGGACGATTGATCGAAGGGCCGCATTCCGCGAGCTATAAAGATGGGACGACACCGCCATCGGGCATGTCCATGGAAACCGACAGCTACTTTGTCATCAGGAACGGTCGACTGTCTCTGAGCGCAATCACCCGGTATGAATGGGTTCAGTTCTCGATGACTGGCCCCAATCGCACTACTTCAGAGGGCTATCGTGAGAAGCTCGAACATGACTGGACGAACGACCAGAAGTTCGCGGAGCGTATTGTCCGCCGTAGCCTCGCGATGACGGCTGGACAGCGCATTGGCGACCTGAAGAGCCGAACCGTGGCCGGGTCAAGTGTTTCCGCCGGCGTGTGCCGGAAGAGCGATCGGGTGTTTGGCGACCTTGCCGCATGGTGCTCCGCTCGCGGGTGGAGCATGACCCACAGCGACGATTACGACTACTACACGTTGCGCAAGGGTGGCAACTACGCCGTGGTGCCGCTCGGCAGCGCCAAGGTCAAAGTCAACGGTGTCTGGAAGGACGGGGTCGATACGGTCGCGCTCTTCGGCGGCAAGTGGTTCCTCACCCAGCAGGCGTTGGAAGCGATCAAGCAAGGAGAGTAAGCGGGACGGATCGATTCTCTGGGCCGGGACAACACCCCGAACCGACGTTCTCGGCGCGCCCGTCCTAACCGTATCGTGATCCTCTCCCTCCTTCTCGCCGGAACTTGGTTCATAGAGCCAGGCTATGTCACCCGAGACGTCGCCGGATGGCAACTGCATATCCACGACTCTTTCGCGAAGGAGGAGCCCACGACCAAGGCGGTCGAACTCCTTGAGCGACAACTCAAGGAAGTCGAGCGCGTCGTCCCCGCCAAGGCCGTAGCCGAACTCAAGAAGGTCAAGATTTGGATTTCGCCCGAGTACAAGGGCATCCCTCCGCGGGCGGAGTACCACCCTGGCGCGCAGTGGCTTCGCGACAACAAGCGGAATCCGGCGATGGCCAAGGGCATCGAGATCACCAACGTGAGGATCTTCGAAGCCGAAACTCGGCGGATGCCGAACTTCGCGCTCCACGAACTCGCCCACGCGTACCACGACCGGGTGCTTGAGGGTGGATTCGGCAACGACGACATCAAGACCACCTACGGCAAGGCATTTGCTGGTGGAAAGTACGACCACGTCGAGCGGCGCGACGCCGAGGGTAAGCGCTCCTTTGACCGCGCCTACGCGATGACCACCCCTCAGGAGTACTTCGCCGAACTCACCGAGGCGTACTTCACCACGAACGACTTCTACCCCTTCAAGTGGAGCGAACTCCTCGCTCACGACCCTGAGGGCTACGCGATGATTCGGCGAGCGTGGGGCGTGACGGACATCTCCGTACCGCCTAGCTCGATCACCTCGAACCCGTTCTATGGCAAGTTCTTCGACGCCGACGGCTACCCCGTCGTCTCCTCAGCCAAGGTCAACGACTACGCGCTGAAGGAGACCGGCTACCTCATCAATCTGCTTCTCGCCCGACGGCCCGACATCAAGGCCGCGATGGTGAAGAGCGGATCGCGGATGATCGTGATCGGCCACAACGAGTTCACCACCGACATCCCTGAATACACGTGGCTTACGCCGAAGGACTTCTGGGATGCCCGCGCCCGAGGACTTGGCGGATCGCGCACCGATCCGGTGTGCAGCTGCGCCGAGGAGAACGTGCTCGGCTACGAGGGCGACCCCTACTCGACCGAGAGCATCGTGATCCACGAGTTCGCCCACAACATCCACCTGCGCGGGCTGGTCAACATCGACCCAACCTTCGACAAGCGGCTGCAGGAGACGTACGACGCGGCGATGAAGGCGGGACTGTGGAAGGGCAAGTATGCCAGCACCAACTCCGCCGAGTACTTCGCCGAGGGCGTGCAGTCGTGGTTCGACAACAACCGCGAGAACGATCACGACCATAACCACGTGAACACCCGCGTCGAGCTCATTGCCTACGATCCCGGTCTGGCCGCGCTTTGCCAAGAGGTGTTCGGCACCACCGAGCTGAAGTACACGAAGCCGGTCACGCGACTCACAGGCCACCTCGCGGGCTACGACCCAACCACGGCGCCGAAGTTCGCGTGGCCGGAGCGGCTCGTCAAGGCGCGCGAAGAGATCCGCCGACAAGCGGCTCAACGCGGCGGCGGCTAGCGCGGTTCGAGGATGCGGACTTC
>JANJUB010000195.1 GCA_024710805.1 Fimbriimonadaceae bacterium
CCGCCACCGCCGCTGCCGCAACCGGCAAGAACCAGGGCACCAAGCCCCGCAAGAATCCAAGAGTGTGAGATCTTCATGAGCATCCTCTTAACAATTCAAAGCTACCGTTCGAATGTTAAGAGGATGTTAATATTGTTAAGAAACCTACTGTCCAGGCTGTCTTTGGGTCTGCTGTGTCGGAGGGTTGAGCGGAGTTGCCGGACCCCAAGTCAGTGTCGCACTGACCCCGTCAACGGTGGAGATCGGCATCGTTGTCGGCGCAGATCCGCTGGGGATCACATACGTGGTCTTGTTGAAAGGCACATTGAACTGGAAGTACCCGTCGAGGTTGGCCGGCAACTGGGTGATAACGGGGTTGCTACCGGTTGACGTCTGGGTTCGCGTAAAGGTGCCGCTGGTCTGAATGAACATCCCTTCGATTCTTCCGGTATCTATGTTCAGGTCACCCGAGAAGATGATGCCGTTGGCGATCAGCTCGATGTCTTTCGAGGTCAGTGCAGTGCCCCCCGACCAGGTGATCGTCGTGTCCTGACTCGGCTTATACTGTCCAGAAGCTGAGACTTGGCCCGTGCTATCGTCGAGTTGGAAGATCAAGGCCGGATGCCTGCGGATCGAGCCCTCTGGCTCCCAGCGGGTCCCCCTTGCATCGACTCGGAATCTCAGATTTAGCGTGATGCGGTTTTGAAGCGTGCCGCGACCACTCAGCGTGTACGTGACCGGCAATGTCCACTCCGTGAGTGGCACCCTATTGCTGAAAAGGGTTCCCTTGATCACCTGAAGATCACCAACCGGATAGGGTTTGGGTGGTCGAATCTTGATCCCTTCGACTTCATCCCACGAGACGATCTGGCACTCGGTGTTGCCCCACATCACCCTTCCAACCTTGCCGGAGGTTCGAGGGTCGGGCCCGAACGTGCCCTCGATGAGGTACTTCGTGAAGTTGTTTTGGTTGTCCCGTGCTTCGAAAATGGCCCGCGCGATCGTTGGGCGGAGGATGAGCGACTTGAATCCCGCTTTGTAGGACCATTGCAGTTGAGCGATGCTGCCCGGACTAGGGTCCATATCGTAGCCCTTATCCTGCATCCAGAACTGAACGGCGTCGATATCAAAGGGGCGCTCCGGTGGGCTCGACATCGGCGGCTCGAGGTTCACTCCAAGCAGCCGATCGAACATCAGTTGGTGTCGCTGGCCGCTCGAAAAGCCCGCCAGCGCGTTCCATCCCACATAGGTGCCCGCATTGGCCGTCTGAAACGCGGTTCGGAGCGGTGCGGCATTGGACGTACATGAGTCCATCGCAACAAACGCGTTGGGCGCCATGCTCAGGTGGCGGGAAATGAAGAGATCGCTGATGGCATACACGCGGATCGTCTCGGTCGTGCCGTCGGGCTTCGTAATCTCTCGCCCGGCGATGAAGAGCTCGCCGGCCTCACGATACGCCTTGTAGGCCCCTTGGCCGAGTTCGATGGTGGCGGGCATGCCGATGTTGATGGCATAGCGCGTCCGGATTTGGCCATTGAAGTTGTCTCGGCAGATGCCGGAGTGTGCTTGCCAGAAGAGCACCCCCGACCCGTTTACGGCCGAACGCAACTGTTCGATCGTGGGATCAACCAGGCGCGTCGCCGTATAGCCGTAGTTGTTCAAGTCGAGGCGAATGCCCTCGGTGACATCCTCGAACTGCCCAGTCTCAAGGGACCAGATCGTTGTCGCCTTAACCGCACCAGGTACGTCGTTCTTCCGGATCTGAGAAAGGCCGGTGGGTGGGATGGGCGCGGGGCTTGGCGCACGGTTATCGATATAGAACGTGCCGTCGCCGTCCTTGAAGAGCACCCAAACATTGTCGGTGGATGGCTCGACACCGGCATCCTGTACCAACGGGTTGGCCTTGGCCCACGCCACCAGATTGGCGTGGCGTTGAGCCCGCGGCAGGGTGCGCCAGCCGTTCATCTGGACACCCATCTCAGTGACGAAGTTGAGTTTGCCTCCCTCGTTCGCGGTGCGGCCCGTACCGCCACCGCCGCCGCCTCCTCCGCCGAGGCTATCTCCGCCACTGCCGCCGCAGGCAGCGATTACAGCAACTGAAAGCAAAGCGAGCAAGCGACGTGCGAGGCTCATGCTTGAATCTTAGCCGAAGTTGAGCCTAATCGCGATGCTGGCGGACGAAAAACTGGTTGCGAATTTCGCCCAATCGCAGCGAGCGAACCGATCCGTCCGCGAACTGCAGCAGCGCGAGTCCCTCGGATTCGAGCGATTGCGCTTCGACGTTCACCCGACGCTTGCCCTGATGGCGGCAGTCGATGGTGGGTGCTCCGTGCCAAATGAAAGGCGGGTCGATGTAGCCATAGTCGTATGCTTGGCCATCGCCGCCGAACCATGAGGCGAAGTAGTAGGCACTGGTCGCGAACGCGACCATCTGGCTTGGGTCGCTCAGTTCCGAGGAGGACGCAGGTTCATCCAAGTGGCTGGATCCGTCGTTGTAGACGTGGGCGGCCGAGGCCAGTGTGCCCCAGTTGTAGCCGAAGCCGGAACCATCGCCCATCCAAGCCCTTGCATGGTGGGTCGGGTCCTTCGTGATCTTGTCACCGGTGTAGGGCGCGAGGATGCCACCCTCGGGCAGCCACTTCGAATCCGTGCTGAGCCGGCTTCCGAACCAAGCGACCGTGCCGTCCATCTGGCCGTGGAAGGGAATCATGTACCGCTCGTCGTGATCGGAGACGTACATGTTGAGCGCGGGACCCAGCTGACGGATGGTCTGCAGCGCGTGGTACTGATTGGCCGAGCCCCGAGCGGCGATGATCGCGGGCACGAAGGTCGCGTAGAGGATCGCCAAGATCCCCATCACGGTCAACAACTCCATCAGCGTGAAACCACGTCTTCGCATTTACACCCTCGCCAAGAGCCAAAATCCACAATCAGCGGCCGGGAAGTTCCGCACTATTGCTGGCTTACTTGCAGAAGATCAGAGTTAGGGCAAGGGCCAGCGCGGCTAAGAACAACCACTGTCCCACGCCGACCAAAATCGGCTTGACTCCCGCGCGGACGATCTGCCGGAAGTCGCTGAACAACCCCACCCCGGCCATGCCAACGCATAAGACGAACAGGTCGAGGTCTTCCACGAGCTTGGCCGTTGGCTTCGGCACCTCGACGAGAGTCCGGAACGCAGCTAGCAGCACGAACACAACCAAGAACCACGGCACCAGCGGCACCTTCGCCTCGCCGACATTCTGCTCCTTCTTGCGGAGCATCCAGCCGAGATAGAACACCACCGGGGCCAAGAGGCAGATTCGGGCGAGTTTGGTGACGGTCGATGGGCTGATCGCATCGGGAATCGCATTGCCGGCGGCGATCACCTGGGCCATTTCGTGCAGGCTTGCCCCGTTCCACACTCCGTAGACGAAGGGGCTCAGATTGAGCGCATTGCCCAGCAGCGGATACACCACAATGCCCACGGTCCCTACGAGGGTGATGATTCCCAATGGCAGCGCCGAGTCGCTCTGCTCGCCTTGGACCACGGTGTCCGCCGCGACAATCGCCGAAGCGCCGCAGATGCCTCCACCGACGCCCAGCAGCAGGTTCATCTTGTCGGGAAGCCCAACTCGTCGTCCCAGCCACCAGCCGAACGCCAACGCGGCCACCGTTGATACCACGACGACAACCAGCGCGGAGCCGCCGATGGAGGCAAGCTCCTGCAGACTCAGCTTGAACCCCAATCCGGCGACCCCCCACCGAAGGATCGGCTTCTGAGCGAGCTGGAGTCCGGGCTTCCAGGTGATCGGAAGCTGCATGAGGCTCGCGATCACCATCCCGAGCAAGATGACGGTCAGCAAGGGGCTGATGGTCAGGTTCGGCAACAGCACCTTAGGCGCATAGGCCAAGGCGGCGAGGAAAACCGCGACGAGGAGCCCGGGAACGAGCTTCACTCGGAGTAGCAGAGATCGCGGCGCACCCGCTGGTACTCGCCCTCATTCTCGGTGGGCTGGAAAATGTAGCACCACTCAAGTTCCTCGGCGTAAACGTGGATGGTCACCGCGGGGGTGTCGAGCGCATTCGCAATGGTGTGATACTCGAACGGCGGGATAAGCGCGCCTGCGTCGCCGAGCCCGGCCGTGACTTCGGTTTCGGGCGAGAATCGGAAGCGATCGCCTTCCTCGCTCTGCTTGGAATAGGAGACCACCTTGATCTGCCCCCGGTAGACACATTCGACGCACCAGTGCCCGCAATGGTCGTGCAGCGCTGTACCCTGGCCCTCGCCCCAAACCATGATCACCACGCTGTAACGGCCTTTCGGGTCGCGGTGGAGCAGGCGTCGTGCGTAGCTGCCGGGAGTCGGCGCAAGGAACTCGGCGGGCAGAATGTCATCGCCGCTCGACACGATGTTGTGGAGGGCATCTTTGACGCATGTACAAAGGCTTCGACAGTCTTCCATCTCGACCGCACGGTCGAGTTGCTCGATGAGTTCGTTAAGGGGAGTCGTAGTGGACATGATGCGTTCTCAGAAAACGGTTATGCTATAGGTTAGCCCATTGGAGCCCAACCCATGCCTAAGAACCGCATCATCTATTTCGGCATTCTCGTTACCGCCGGCGCGGCCCTGCTCTGGATCGGCGCGGTGTTTCTGGCGACGATCAAGGACGTGTTGATCTACTTCGGTGCAGCCGGAGTCCTAATGATCGTGATGGGTGTGATTCTCGAAGCCCGCAAAGGTCGGGCTTCAACGGACTCCGAGAATCAAGGCTAGCGTTTCCGACGTCGCAAGAGGGCGGCGACCCCGAGCCCCACAACCGCCATCGATGCCGGTTCGGGCACGACCACGAGCATGTCGCCCATGTTCACCCCGGTGTTGATGAGCCCGTTGTTGGTCCAGCCCGATCCGGTGTACGAGAATCGATTGATGATTCCGCTCGTATGCCCAGCCACGAACATCTCCTGCTCGTCCGGACTGAAAGCTAGGCTGATGGGTCCGCTTGCGGTGGCCACAATGCTCGATGTCGTCACGTCACCGTTCGCGTCGAAAACGATGCGATGGACGGTGCCCGACGTGAACCCTGCAATGTACAACTCATTGCCGCGCCAGTTACCGTTGTGTAGGCCCCCTGCGCCCGCGATACCGAACGAGTTGACGAAGGCACCGGTCGCGATGCTGTACTTGAGCAAGGTGCCGGAAACGCCTTGGGTCACATATAGCCATTGACCATCGCCCGACACGAACGCGTCCCTTGATGGTCCGGAGCCCAGGAATCCGGTGGGCGTGACGACTCCACCCGAATACGTGAACCTTGAGACCGGGCCATTCACGTTGGTTGCGAACAATTCACCAGCGGCCGAGAACACGATCCCGTGCGTCCCGAAGAGCGCGTTCCCTGTCACCGTTCCATTCGGATCGTAGGTGTCGGTTCCGCTGTTGTAGTTGAATCGCGACATGCTGCTCGCCGCGGCATTGCCGTGTCGATTGCCGACGAACAACTCTCCCGTCGGGCTCAGAGCTAGCCCGGCCGGGTCAGACACCATGGCCGCCGCAATCCCATTGCCCAGATTTGCCGTGCCGCCGGTTCCAGCCACGTTGTAGCGCCTCACTCCAGCCCATTGTCCAGAACCCACAGACCCAGCAGGTGTCTCGGTAACTAACAACTGGAAGTTTGCCTGTGCCAACACCGTGGCACTGAGCGCGAGAACAAGAAGCAGAGCTTTCATCATCAACCCCTTTGAAGATAGTTTACAGGGCCGCGTGAAATTCCCAGGCACGTTATCCCCAAACCTGGTAATCCACCCAGGCCACTCCCCAAACTGCCGGTTTAGCTGGGCTAAAACTCGGCGACGTCGCTGCGACTGCGCAGGTTCAGCAGTAACCCGACGCTCGCCATGCACAGCCAAATGGCGGTGCCGCCGTAGCTGATGAAGGGAAGCCACAACCCGACGACGGGCAGCAGCCGGAGCACCATTCCTAGATTGGCCGTCAGGTGAAACGCAAACAGGGCGAGCAACCCTGCGGCGACGATCCGATCGAACGCATCTGCCCCCTGAAAGACGATCAGCCAGATGCGCATGAGGAAGGCGCCGAAGACGGTGAGCATGATCAGCCCGCCGACGAGCCCTCCTTCCTCCCCGATGACGGTGAAGATGAAGTCGGTCTGTTGCTCGGGGATGAACCGGAGGCTCTTTTGCTCTCCCTTGAGGAAGCCCTTCCCGGTGAGCCCGCCCGAGCCGATCGCAACCAATCCGCGCTCAACCTGGTAGCCGGACTTCTTTGGGTCGGGGTTGAAGAGGCCGATGACCCGCTCCCGCTGGTAGTCATTAAGAACCCCCGGCGTGAAGTAAGCCGCCGTCAGCCCGGCAATTCCCAGAATCACCGCCCCAACGACGTAGCGCATCCGCACGCCCGCAGCGAGCGCCATCGCCAGCCACATGACGCCGACGACGAGGGTCGAGCCCAAGTGGGGCTGCTTGAAGATCAGCGCCATCGGGATAGCGACGTGAAGGAACGACTTGACAAACGTGCCGAGTCCGATCGGGCCCCGGGCGGCTTCGCGGGCGAAGTAGGTGGCCACCGTGATCGCGATCAGGAGCTTGGCGAGTTCGCTTGGTTGAAAGTCGAGAGGTCCGATCTCGATCCAGCGCTGGGCCTCGTTTCGGGCCCGCCCCGCCACGAGCACCAGCACGAGCAGAACGATGTTCACCACGTACAGCACGCTCGACCAGCGGCGCAACCAATCCGGTCGAACCAGCCAGAAGATCAGGAAAGGCACAACTCCGATTCCGATCCGCAAGAGCTGCTTCTTAAAGTAATCCGAGGAGGCGGCATGGTCGATACTGTAAAGCGACATCAACCCCATGCCCATGAGCAGCGCGACCGTGAGCAACATCCACCAGTCGAGGTGGCTGATCCTGCGGGAGAGTGGGAAGCTCCGCGACGGGGAGATGAGGCTGGCCATGGCCGGCTAGGGCACGGACGGCTCGCGGGAGGTCGCCGTACCGATTTCGCGTTTGACGATGCCCTTGCCGCGGGCAAACCAGAAGGTCAGGTGGCGCTTTGCTGGCGTCGACGTCTTCGAGTCGATTTTCAGATCGACGTCGATCTTGACCGTGTCGACGCCGCCCGTCTTGGTGAGAAAGAGCTGCTCGGTCGAGGGGCTGATTGTCGCTTTGGCTCCGTGGCGTACTCCACCCGCGACAAGCTCGCCCGCCCATTCCCACGGCTTGCCCAGCGTCATCGGGAACATCAGCAACGGGAGCGGAGGCTCGAACCGCTCGTCGATCGAAATCAGGGAGAACTCTGAGGTCGAGCTGCGGTACACCTCGGTCTCGAGCACCTCGCCGTGCGCAGAAAGCAAGAACCGGACTTCCTGTCCGGCCGCCTCACGTTTCATTTCCACCAGCACCGGCGTTCCGCCGTAGTTCAGCGTGGCTTGAGGCTGGTACAAGGCATCGGGGAGCAGCTCCACCGCGGTGGCAATGGTGATGCCCTGATCGCCGCCCGGACGGCAACCCGCCAGGGACAGGATGACCAAGACTCCGAGGAGCTCTTTACGGGCGGCCACTGCCCTCGCTTGCGGCAGGCGTGTATTTGGCGAGCTTCATCTTGCGCTTGAACGAGTTCTTGTTGACCCGCCGCTCTTCCTGCATCTCGACCATCCCGAGTCCGCGACCGTACAAGAACGTCTGGTTCAGCTTCTCGTGAACTCCCTTCGGGTCGCCAAGGATGGCTTCGACCTTGAGCTCCAGAATGTCGACTTCGCGGTCGAGCACTTTGCGCTTGCCGCGAAGCGTCGCTTGGTTGGCGACGCTCACCGGCATCAGGTCTTCTTCAAGCTGATAATCCCACTTAACGGTCTTCTCTTCGACCGCGAGCATCCGCCGAGGCTCGTAGAAGGGTCGCTTGATGTCGAAGGCGACCACATAAACCGAATTGTCCTTGACCATGTAATAGGTGGTTCCCATGACCTGGCCGTTCAAGATCATCTGGATCGGGAACGCCTCGTGGTCGCCCACCGGTCGCTTGGGCTGAACCCGATTGACAACGCGCATCGCGCCTCCGGCCCCCTCGGTGATGTACTCCCAACTGTCTCCTGGGTTGAGAGGGAAGAACTCCGCGACATTGGTGGACATCGCGACCATCGCAAGCAACGCAATCATAGCTTCGCCTCCATCGTGAACGTGTTGGTCGGCACGCCCTTGCCCGACACCGTTACTTCCACGCGAACCGCGCCAACGCCCTTCTGGTAGTGCTCCACCGACTTCAGCGTCTGATCGACGACCTTTCCGGTGGGATCGGGCAGCTTGGCCTTGGAAACGCGCTCGACGACCAGCACTTCGATTTCCTTTCCGCCGAGCTTGATCTTCTTGGTCCCGATGATCTTGCTGTCAGTGGAGTCGATCGATCCACCGCCCAACTCGATCTTCGCCTTGCTGGACCAGGCGAAGCCGGCCTTCGGATCCGCGGGCATTTCGAGCTGAGGCGGGTCGATCTTGTTTCCCTGAGCCTCGATGCCAAAGACGCCCTTGTCGGTCACCTGCAGCCGAGTGCTGCCATTCTGAGCAAGGTCGCCCGTCCACTCCTGGAGGTAGGTCGCCGTGGTATCGGTGGTGTTCTCCAGCGTGAACTTCTGGCCGCCGGTTTTCACCGAGCCTGACGACTTGACCTCGAGGGTGGGAGCTTTGTCGCCCCCGAGCCCGTAGTAGTCGAACCCAGCATGGCGAAGCCCCGCCGGAACTTCCTTTGCAGGTTCCGGCGGGGTCTCAGTTTGAGTCGCGACGGGCTCGCTCTTGGGTGGATCAGCGGAAGTTGTCTTGCCGGGCTCACCCTGACATCCCGCAACCACGACCCCAACCAGGGGCCACCACCACCATCGCCTCAATCTCGCCATCGTTCCTCCGTCGCTATTTGACCGTGTACTGTTTCAGCATCAGCGTCTGGGCCTGAACATTGCGTCCATCGGCTTTGACGTCCTGTCGATACCGAACCAGACCGATCTTCGGTGCCCACCACGAGACGTTTGTCACAACAACGTCGTTGTTCTGAACTCTGAACTTCTGCGTGGTCTCAACTCGATAAGCACTGAGCATACCGACAATCGTGTCCACATCCTCGGCTCCCTTGTTGACGACTTCTTGGTTGACGTCGACATTTGTGCCCAGTGCGCTCAGCGTCTTGCCCTTCCAAGTGACCACCTTGTCGATTTCGAGCGGGAACGGGAGGGTGAGCTGGGCAGGTTGCGGCCGCTGCGGCTTGTCGAGCCCTATCTGCTCTTGGAACAGACCATCAGGCTTCGAAACCCAGATCTGGCGATCCTGCAAGACCGTGCCCTTGAAGACTTCGATCGTTGCCCGGGTGGCGCCGCCGTCGATCGGCTTGACGTCCTTCACTTCCAATGAGATGGTCGCGGGGGTGTTGATGACGCCGGACGGGCTAAGAGTCTCGGTGGTCGAGTCGTAAGTCCACCGGTTGCCAACCACGAGCGGGAACAGGGTCGCTTCCTCACCCGGCTTCACATTTGCGGGTTCGGGCCCCTTAGGCGCGACCGGCTTGTACTCGGACGAGCCGGACTTGCCGCATCCCACAACGACGAAGGCGAGCGCAAGGACGCCAATACTAATCCACGGTTTCTTCATTTAGTTCTTCCTGAGCGAGTTGATAAGTTCGACCGCATCCTCCACGAGGCCACGATCGGGAATCTGTTTGATGGTTACCTGAGGCTGGGTGATTTCTCCCCGCACGCGAGGTGCCGCAATTGCGATGCCATCCACGACAAGAAGGAGCTGAGTCCCCTTCTGCTTTCGAGAAAACTGCCATAAACGCTGGCGACCTTCGTCGGTAACGTCCAGTTGGACGTCGTAAACGGGCTTGCCTTCCGGCCCCGGCTGTTCAGAGAAGCTTGCCTTTTCAATGAACGAGTCATTGAGCAAGACCCGTGCCGTCGACAGCAAGTCCGTCAGGGGTTTCGGGGTGTAACGGGCCTTAAGGGCTTCAGGTTCGATCCTTGTGCGTAAGCTGCGCGCGATGTCTTCAGCGGTGCTGGGGTTGGCGGCGAGTTCGTCAGCCAGCTCCAAGTAATAGCCCTTCACCTTCTCTGCCGTCAAATCGAACTGCTGTTCGTAGCGCTTCTCAAGATCCTCGACGAAACGCGGGCGGTACGGAATCAGCACTTCGCCAACCAGCTTCCTGACTTCGCCTTCGACCGGCACATCGACCGGAATACGGCATTTCAGCACGATGCCGTTCTGGATCGAGCGCATCCGAATCTGATCCAGCGGAGTGCCGTCGAGCCGCATGTTGAGGTCTGACTCGAGCTTCGTCCGAAGGGCGGCGTCGCCATCGAGGGCTTTCTGCACATCCTCGGTCGTCCAGTAGATCTCCTGCGTCGGCATCTCGATCCCGCGCAGATGTTCACTCATACCCGTGATGAACTTGCCCAAGGCGACTTCGTCACCCTGCAGCACTTGAAGCATTTCGCGCAACGGAACGCGCCGCTTCTGATTCGAGTTGGAGTCTGTCTCGCTGAAGTCGGGTGCGCCAAACTCATCGACACCGCCTTGGACGAGCTGAGCAACCTGATTGGCGACGATGATCCGGTAGCCCTTGCTCGTGTCGATGCCCACGATGTTCACTCGCCCAGGTTTGATTGGAGCGAACGTAACGCGGTCGATCGTGTACGCGGCATAGCCGTTGTAGCCAAAGTAGGCCGCGGCGGCCAGGGCTACGAATCCGATCGCGATCTTGTGTTCCTTATGAAGTTTCACGTTAGTTCCCGCGCAGAATGTACAACCCTACGAACGGACTCAGAGTGCCCGAACCGAGTGAATTGTACCAATCTGGGCTTACTCCGACGGATTGAAGCTCGCGTACAGCCGTCCTGAGAGCACATTGAGCCCAAACGCGATCACCAATGAGAGGGTTCCCGCGACGAAGCCGCCCACGTATGGCGGAGTGCCCAACGCGACGACCCCGGCAAAGGCGAGCATCGGAAAGAGCCCGGCGATCGCGATCGACAGCATGATCATCAGCCCCCTCAGATTGCGCTGACTCGCATCGTCCATATCGGGAAACAGCATCGTGATCAGGAAAACGCATGCACTGAGCATCACGGAAAAGCCCGGGATCGCAAGGCCGGAGGCGAGGGCATGGGGCCACAACATCGGGCGCAGAGCCACCGCGATCAGCGCCCCGAGCCAGCATACGAGAATGCCGAGGATCGACTTCGACACGATCTCCGCGGAGACCGTCACCCAGGGGGGGAAGGGCAGCGGTTTCTGCAAGTCGACCCTTCGGAGGACCTCCATAAAACCGGTTTGAGCCAGTGCCATGGTGACCATGAAGACCGTCGTGCCTTGCATGATCAAGAGGAGCCAGCCGATGTTGCCGCGGCGGTTCGGCGCCAGGGCTGGGACCAAGCTGAGCATGATTCCAACCAACGCGAACAGCACGACGAAACTGATCATCGTGCGGGGCTGAAGGAGAAGTTCCTTCCAGATGAGCGCCCGCGGTCCGGTCATCTTCATTCGCGATACGAACCCAAGCCGTAACCCCTTGAACTTGCCCTCGCGTGCCTGCTGAGCCAATATGCCCGTAACGTCGCCGCTTCTCTGCAGCTCTTGGGTCTTTGAAGTAGCGGCGACTCGGACTGCGGAGATGTCGTAGAGGTGCGGTGCCTGGCGCAGGGCTAGCACATAGAACGCGCCAATGATGGCGATCATCCCACCGCCGCCCAGAACCGCGTAGAGGGGGCCCTCGGGAGTGAACGGGGCCATCGTCATCTGCGTGGCCATTGTCGCCGTAAAGAACACGATGCGCAAGCCTGGCGTGTGGGTGATGGCGAGCGCGTCACCGGCCGATGCGACCATGGTGAACCGCCACGCGAGATAGCCGACCACGGTGAGGGCAAAGCCCGCGAGCGAGAACCCAAAGATGCGCCGCCGCCGGTCTGCGCCGCGGTCGGTGCGGTTGACCCAGAGCGTGACCGCGTGCGAGATGACCACCCAGGTGAGGGACATCAGCAGCCACGAGATGATCATGAACCGCAGCGCCATCCCCGAATACTCGGGGTTTGGCATGTCGCGGAAGATCGCCTCCCAGCCCAGTTTCGCCGGACGCAGGCCGAAGATCGCGATGAGCAGCGGCACGAAGAGAGTCAGCAGGTAGTCGCGCAGGATACGGAACGTGAGGACGACCTTGGGTGACAGCGGGGTCGAAAAGAGGACATCAACGTCCGCGGGGCGAAACGTCGCATTGGCGCTCATCACCCCACCCAGCATGAGCAGCGACAGCACAGAGAACAACCCGAAGGCCACCCCATCGATCACTGCCAGCGGCGGAAACTCGAAGGTTGTCATTCCCGGAGGAAGTGGGGCGGCTTGAGGGCTCGAGGAACCGAGCGCCGGTCGCACGAAAATGAGGAAGTAGTAGCCGATCACGAACACGACGCTGATCAGGCGTCGCGGCGTGGTCAGGGCTCGTTTGAACCCATTCGCCACCGTCTTAAACGTCAAAAACAGGAGCGGTTTGGCGGGCCTCATCGGTGAGTTCGAGGAACACGTCCTCGAGGCTTCGGCCCTCCATACCGAACTGGCTCTGCAACTGAGCGAGCGTGCCCTCGGCTATCTTCCGACCTTTGGCGAGGATGATGACCCGGTCGCACAGCTTCTCGGCGGTGTCCAACAGGTGGGTGGAGACCAGGACCGCGGCTCCGCCGTCCTTCGCTCGTCTGAACTCGTCCTTGACTTCGACCACGCCAGCGGGATCGATACCGATGATCGGCTCGTCGAACATGAACACATTCGCCCGGTGGACGAGGGCGCAGGCGATCGCCAACTTCTGCTTCATCCCTTTGCTGAGCGTGGCCACCAACTGGTTGCGCTTGTCCATCAGGTTGTAGCGTTTCAGCAGCGGCTCAAGGAGCGACTCGTACACGTCGAGCGTGTCGAAGCACATTGCGACGAACTTCATGTGCTCCTCCACGGTGAGAAGCTCGTAGAGCGAAGGAAGTTCAGGCACGAAAGCGAGTCCCGACTTTGCCCGAGCCTGGTCGAGAAGCAGATCGTGGCCGTTGATCAGGACTTGGCCGCTGGTGGGTCGAAGGATGCCCGCCATGCAACGCAATGCGGTCGTCTTTCCCGCCCCATTGGGGCCCAGGAGCCCGACGATTTCGCCGGGGTGGATCGTGAACGAGAGGTCATCCACCGCCCGGAAAGACTTGTATTCCTTAACGAGATGGCGAACCTCAAGCACTCCGATGGGTATACCCGCCTAGGTCGGTGGGGGTTGCGCCCCCGGCCCCTCCAAGGACTTTGCCGACGGAAGTGCGCCGTAGCGGCGGACCCGCGAACGCCTCCCTGGTCATCCCACTGATCCGATGTCTCCCGTGCCACTTCGAGCTACCTGCTCGCAACCCTCCCCGGTACACTTCCTAGCCATATGGATGCGGCGCTCGAAGCCCTGCTGGACGGCGTGATCGACTACGCCGGTCTTTTCCCTCCCGCCGCGCTGAGCATGGAGGATGCGGTCGTCGAGTTCCTCGACCACCTCGATGGCGACGAGGCCCTCCTCGTCAATCGTTTTGTGTGCCCGGCCTCGCGCTTGGGCGAACTCTCAGAGCATCTCGATACCGACGCGGAGTTCGCCGTCACGGTCATTGGCAGCGGTCTTGACCAGCTGGAGCAAGACGGCGGGGCGATGGCGGCTTTCACCGAGCGCTGGGAAGATCAGATCGTGATCGAAGGCTACGAGACTCGCGCGGGAAAGGACCCGGTTGCCACGCTTCGCGCGATCCGTCCCTTCACCAATCTCGACTGTTACGTGGAACTGGCCCTGGGAGATAGCCTCAGCGACTGGCTGGCCGAACTCGCCAAGTCCGAACTCGTCGCGGCGAAATTGCGCACGGGCGGGCTTACGGCGGACAGTTACCCAACCCCCGAGCAACTCGCCGGCTTCATTGCCGAGTGCTTGGACCTCAACCTTGCGTTCAAGCTCACTGCTGGACTGCATCATCCCGTGCGTCGCCTCGACCCCGCGACCGGGGGCATGATGCACGGCTTCCTTAACGTTCTCATCGCAACCGCGCTGGCCGAGCAGCATGACCTCAATCGTCGTGAAATCGCCCTGATCTTGCGCGAGGAGGATCCTCGCGCCTTCGAGGTGACCGCAACCCACGTGGGGTGGCGTGGAGAAATGGCCGGGCTGCCCGCGATCGACTCGATGCGCACGCTGTTCTCCGGCTTTGGATCGTGCTCGGTCGATGAGCCGGTCGAAGATTTGCAGGCCCTCGGCCTCTGGTAATGCCTATGGAAAGATTTGTTGTTCCCGCCGATGCCCAGAGTTGGGTGGAGGTCTCCTCCGACTCCCACTTCCCGATCCAGAATCTGCCTTTCGGAACGGGCTTCCACATGGAGGACGATAGCGATGATCCGCGGATCGTCGAGTGCGTACGTATCGGCGATTTCGCGCTGGACCTCGCGGTCTTGGCCGAGGAGGGGTTGCTGGACTTCGAGCCATCGTTCATTCCCCTGGGTTGGGTTTCCTTCGATGGGCCCGAGGGCATGTCCGCCCTGCGTCGCCAAGTGTACGAACTGCTCGTGAGCGATCGATCCAAGCTGCGCGATCGGACAGACCTCCGCGAGCAAGCGCTGATCCCCATCGATCAGCTGACGATGACCCTGCCTCTGCAACCCCGAGCGTTTGTCGATTTCTATTCGGGCATCAATCACGCCAGCAACGTCGGCAAGATGTTCCGGCCCGACATGGCGCCGCTGCTGCCCAACTACCGCCATCTTCCCGTCGGCTACAACGGGCGGGCGTCGAGCGTGATGCCTTCGGGTGAGCCGGTGATTCGCCCCAACGGACAGCAGAAGATCGGCGATGATATCGTGTTTGGCCCGACCCGCGAACTCGATTTCGAGCTTGAACTCGGCTACTACGTGGGCGCGGAGAACATGATGGGCGAGCCGATCGCGATCGACGAGGCCGAGTCCCACATTTTAGGTTGCGTGTTGGCGAATGACTGGTCGGCGCGCGACGTGCAGCGGTGGGAGTATCAGCCGCTCGGTCCGTTCCTGGCGAAGAGCTTCGCGACGTCGATCAGCCCTTGGCTGGTGACGCTGGATGCTTTGGAGCCGTTCCGGATCGAGGGAATGGCCCAAGACCCGCAGCCGTTGCCGTACTTGAGGAACCCGGGTCCGTCGCACTTCGACATCGAACTCGAGGTGTGGATCAAGACCCCGCGCATGGAGCGGCCGCAGCTCATCTGCCGCTCAAACACTAAGCACCTCTATTGGTCGATCGCCCAGCAGCTGGCTCATCAAGCCTCCAATGGCACCCCGATCGAGGTCGGTGATCTCTACGCCAGCGGCACGATCAGCGGCGAATCCGAGGATTCTTTCGGCTCGTTGCTCGAACTGACCTGGCGCGGCCAGAAGCCGATGACGTTGGAGTCGGGGGAGACCCGCACGTTCCTCGAGGATGGCGATGTGGTGATTCTCACGGGGTATGCCCAGGGGCCCGGTTACCGAGTCGGTTTCGGCGAGTGCCGAGCCGAAATCTTGCCGGCGATGCCCGCGAGCTAGGTCGGCCAGTGGGCATGGCGCGGCTTTGCCCGCGCAGGTTCTGATCCAGGCAAGTAGAATTCACGCCATGGATTACCGTCGTTCCTACCTGCGCGACCTGTTTGAGGTTGCGCCGGGGGCTGAAGTCGAAGCGTATGGCTGGGTGAAGACCCGCCGCGACAGCAAGAACGTGAGCTTCGTGCAGTTGAACGATGGTTCGTGCTTCAACGATCTGCAGGTGGTTATCCCAGAGGGATCCATCGACGAACCCACACTGAAGCGGATCACGACCGGGGCGTGTGTACGGTTCACGGGCACCCTTGTCGAGTCTCCTGGCGGGAAGCAGGCAGTCGAACTTCAGGCCGCGAGCGTGGAGGTCTTCGGTGAGGCTGACCCTGCGACCTACCCGTTGCAGAAGAAAGGCGCGACCATGGAGTTCCTCCGCGAGATCGCCCACCTCCGCGTTCGTGGCAACACGTTTGGCGCGGTGTTTCGGGTGCGCGCTCAGGCCGCGTTCGCGATTCACGAGTTCTTTCACAAGCGCGGATTCCACTACATCCACCCGCCGATCATCACCGCCAGCGATGCCGAGGGCGCGGGTGCGATGTTCCACGTCACCACGAACGACCCGTATTCGGGCAAGCCTTCCGAAGCCGCTGATGATTTCTTTGGCAAGCCGGCCTACCTCACGGTTAGCGGCCAGCTCGAAGCGGAGACCTTGGCACTTGCGCTGACCAACGTGTACAGTTTCGGACCAACCTTCCGTGCCGAGAACTCGAACTCCGCGCGTCACCTTGCCGAGTTTTGGATGGTCGAGCCGGAGCAGGCGTTCTGCAGCCTCGAGGGCAACATGAACCTCGCCGAGGAGTTCCTGAAGGAGGTCATCGGGGCCATGCTCGACCGTTGTTCGGGCGATCTTGAGTTCTTCAATCAGCGCATCGAACCCGAGTTGCTGAGCACGCTGAGCCATGTCGTGAACTCGCCGTTCGAGCGGCTGACGTACACCGAGGCGATCAAGATGCTCGAGGCGAGCGGCGAGTCGTTCGAGTTCCCAATCTTCTGGGGCGCCGACCTGCAGAGCGAGCATGAGCGGTGGCTGACCGAGAAGAAGGTCGGCCGTCCGGTGATCCTCACCGACTACCCGAAGGAGATTAAAGCGTTCTACATGCGGCAGAACGAAGACGGGAAGACGGTGCGCGCGATGGACGTGCTCGCCCCGCGCATCGGCGAGATCATCGGCGGATCGCAACGCGAGGAGCGGCTCGACCACCTCGAGGCGCGGATCACGGAGATGGGGCTTCCGATGGAGGCGTACTGGTGGTATCTCGACCTTCGACGTTTCGGCTCGGCCCCGCACGCCGGGTTCGGTCTGGGGTTCGAACGGCTGCTGATGTACGTGACCGGAATGAAGAACATCCGGGACGTGATTCCGTATCACCGGACGCCCGGGTCGGCAGAGTTCTAAGGGGTCTGAGACAAAGCCTGAAGAATCGACAGCAAAAGCCTTGCGCCGTCGACGCGTCTCTCGGTATAATCTCCCTTCGCGTCTGCCACGTTGGCCTAACTTGGCCTGTCGGCAAGCGCTCTGCGCTGTATTCATTGCAGACGGATGGACGGAGCGGATTGAGCCATGAAAGTTAGAGCAAGTGTCAAGAAAATCTGCGACAAGTGCAAGATCATCAAGCGCAAAGGCGTTGTGAGGGTCCTATGCATCAATCCCAAGCATAAGCAGCGGCAGGGTTAGGAGAAAAACGGAACTCGATGGCACGTATTGCAGGTGTTGATCTTCCGCGGGACAAGGCGATCAAGTACGCCTTGCCGCTCATTTACGGCATTGGCAAGCACAATGTCGACGACCTGATTGAAAAGTCAGGCCTCGATCCGCGACGCAAGGTTCGCGATCTTACGGAGCCCGAGATTTCCAAGCTCCGCGAGATCATCGATTCCGAGTATCAGGTGGAGGGCGATCTGCGCCGAGAGGTGCAGGGCAACATTCGCCGACTGATCGAGATTGGCAGCTATCGTGGCCTGCGCCACCGCCGAGGTCTTCCGACCCGCGGCCAGCGCACCCGAAGCAACGCCCGAAGCCGCAAGGGTAAGGCAAAGACCGTTGCCGGCAAGAAGAAGGCGAAGAAGTAGTTTTTTGGGCCCGTCGAAGGGCCCTGATCCAACAAACAATCCATGGCACGAAAGCAGGTATCCAAGGGCAAGCAGAAAGAGCGGAAGAATATTCCGGTCGGCGTCGCGCATATCCATGCGACGTTCAACAATACGCTCATCACGATCACCGACCCTCGCGGGAACACGATCAGCTGGGCAAGCGCAGGCGCGGTGAACTTCAAGGGAAGCCGCAAGGGCACTCCGTTCGCGGCGCAAGTCGCCGCCGAGCGAGCCTCTCGTGCCGCTCAAGAGCATGGCCTGAAGAAGGTGGACGTCGAAGTTTCGGGCCCGGGATCGGGTCGCGAGACGGCGATCCGCTCGCTGGTCGCGTCGGGTCTCGAAGTAGGCTCGATCATCGACCGCACCTCCGTGCCGCACAACGGCTGCCGTCCGCCGAAGCGACGACGCGTCTAACCCCTTTCTGAACTTATGCCACACATTTCAACGCTTGAACTGACCTCCGAATACGGAAAGTTCGTCCTCGAACCGCTGGAGCGCGGTTACGGGCAGACGATCGGCAACGCCCTCCGCCGGGTGTTGCTCAGCTCCATCCAAGGTGCGGCAGTTTCGGCCGTCCGAATCGACAAGGTCTTCCATGAGTTCGCTCCGATCCCCGGGGTCAAGGAGGACGTCACCCAACTGCTGCTCAACATGAAGAGCCTTGCGGTGCGGGTGAACACGGAGAACGGTCTTCCGGCCGAGGACTCGATTCTGCGCATCGACGTGAAGGGTGCAGGTCGCGTGACCGGCTCGGACGTCGAGTGCCCGGACGGCGTGTCGGTCGTGAATCCCGAGGTTTACATCGCTGAGATTGGCGACGCCAAGGGCAGCCTGTCCATGGAGCTGTATGTCGGTTGGGGGAACGGTTACGTGCTCCCCGAGAAGCAAGAGAAGTACCGGGGCATGATCGGTGTGATTCCGGTCGGCTCGCAGTACACGCCGGTCACGAAGGTGAACTACACCGTCGAAGCCACCCGCGTGGGTATGCGCACCGACTACGAGCGGCTCGTGTTAGAAGTTTGGACCAACGGTTCGGTCGCTCCCAATGATGCGATCAGCCAGGCCGCCCATATCCTCGACAAGTTCTTCCGCATGTTCTTCGATCTCGGCGAGGCCGGATTCGACGAAGGATTCATGGAAGAAGAGACGTCGCCGGAGTTGGCTAACATCCCAGACATGCGCATTGAGGAACTTGAGTTCTCACAGCGCACGTTCAACTGTCTTCGCCGCGCGGGTCTGCTGACGTTGCGCGCGCTGGCAACCGCCAGCGAGTCCGACCTGACGAGCATCCGCGGCTTCGGTAAGAAGTCCCTCGTCGAGGTTCGCGACAAACTGCAAGAGCACGGGCTTGAACTCAAGCCGCCGAAGGGAGGATATCGCGCCGCGATCGATCTCCTGGACGATGAGGACGACGATTTCTAAGGAACGAACATGAGACACCTTGTTGACCGCCGCAAACTGGGACTCCCGAGCGATCAGCGCCGGGCGCTGCTGACCAACCTAACGCGTCAGTTCATTCGCCACGGCTACGTGCGCACCACCTTTGGCCGAGCCAAGGAACTTCAGCGCGTGGTCGAGAAGTTGATCACGACCGGAAAGGAAGATTCGCTCGCCGCTCGCCGACGAGCCCGCGCCATTCTGGTCGGCCACTCAGCTTCCACGCCGATGAACCCGAAGATCCTCGCCGGTAAGACCGAGACCGAGAAACTGGCAATCCGCCAGCGAGCGAGCATGATCAACGGCGAAGACCTGGTCGCGCACCTGTTCGACAATGTTGCCCCGCGCTACAAGACGCGCAACGGTGGCTACACTCGGCTCGTCAAGACGGGAACGCGGCGCGGCGATGGCGCCCAGACCGCCGTGCTGGAGCTTGTCGACTAGACGAGTCAAACTCACCGTCGCCTACGACGGAACCGATTTCTGCGGCTGGGCCGCACAAACTGGACGGAGAACCGTTCAGGGAACATTGAAAGATGCCGTTCGCCAGATCTCGGGCGAAGATTGCGAGATCGTAGGGGCAAGCCGAACCGATGGAGGCGCGCATGCTCGGGGTCAGGTGGCCCACTTTGATTTGGCTGCCGCGATTCCGGTTGTGAAGCTTCCCAACGTGCTGAACCGCGTGTTGCCGCCCGATCTTCGGGTGCGCGATGCCCGGGAAGTGCCAGACTGGTTCAACAGCCGATTCTGTGCGCGAGACCGCTGGTATCGCTACGCGATCGCCGAGCATGACCGGGACCCGTTCCATCTGAGGACGGCGTACGGCCAACGATACCGGCTCGATCTCGCTGCGATGCAGGAAGCGGCGACCGACCTCGTCGGACGCCACGATTTTCGAGCGTTTACCGAGGAACTTGAACCGACCGTGCTGAATACCGTTCGCGATCTGTATCGCGTGGAGGTCAGCCGAGTTGGATCCGAGGTGAGGATCGACATTGTCGGGACCGCCTTTCTTCGCGGGATGATGCGGAGAATCTCGGGCTACCTCTACGAAGTGGGTGTCCACCGCCGCGAACGAAGCGATGGCGTGCGCCTCTTGGGAACGGATCGAAACGATATTGATTGGCCGGTGGTGTTGCCCGCTCGCGGGTTGACGCTGATGGCCATCCGGTACGGGCGACATCCTCGCGATTGTCGCCAACGGCCAAACGAAACCTCGGCGGAAGCCGAAAACGAACAATGAACAGAACGACGACAGTTAAAGAAGGGAGCATCGACCGAAAGTGGTATGTGGTCGACGCCACGGGGATTCCCGTGGGTCGCCTCGCCGCCCAGGTCAGCATGGTGCTTCGCGGCAAGAGCAAGCCGATGTTTGCCTACAACGCGGATTGCGGCGATTTCGTGGTCATCATCAACGCCGATAAGGTGGTGCTGACCGGTCGCAAGCAAGACGAGCTGATCTACTGGCACACCGGATGGCCGGGTGGTTTGCGCAACGTCTCGCGCGGCGAGATGCTGGAGAACGACCCCGAGAAGCTGGTCACGAAGGTGGTGTGGGGCATGATGCCGAAGACCAAGCTGGGTCGTGCGATGTTCAAGAAGCTGAAAGTTTATGCCGGCAGCGATCATCCGCACTCGGCGCAGAACCCCGAACCCCTGAAAGTAACGAAGGACTAATATGGCAGAGACGTACTACGGAACCGGCCGCCGAAAGTGTGCGATCGCACGCGTTTGGCTCACCCCCGGCGAAGGCAAGATTTTTGTAAACGGACGCGAGTTTAAGGAGTATCTGGGTCGCCCAGTGCTCGAGATCCTCGTTCAAAGTCCTTTCGTGACCCTCGGCATCGAAGGTCGCTACGATGTCCGCGCGACCACGACGGGTGGCGGCATCTCGGGCCAAGCGGGTGCGCTACGCCTTGGAATCTCACGGGCGTTGCTCGAACTGGATTCGGAGTTCCGAAGCCCGCTCAAGCGCGCCGGATTCCTTACTCGCGACTCTCGCGTCAAGGAACGGAAGAAGTACGGACGCAAGAAGGCGCGACGCGGCTTCCAGTTCGTTAAGCGATAAGTCTCGGCTATTCGGGTTCTGTTCAAAGCCCTTCTCGCAAGTCTGCGAGAAGGGCTTTTCATTTCAGGGGCCCTGTTCGAGCAGGGCACGGGCGAAAACGCCGCCGATTACCGTGCGCGTGTGCATGCCTCGCGTCTCGCCGGTAGACACGTCGTACCAGTCGGTGAAGGGAACGCGACTTGGTGTTTCGCGTAGAAACTGGGCGACCGGAGCTAAGAAGCGCATGAACTGCTCCTTCGACTCGGCCAGCGACGCAGACCAAATCAGCCAGTCGGTCTTCGTGAAGTTCGCACGGTTGTCGAGCGGGAAGCCGTACTTGCCCGACCGCTCGGCATAGCCGGCCAACTCTGAGGAAATCAATGAGTCGGGAAAGAGCTTATAGCCCAGAAATCGATCCCAGAACAGATTGTACTTCTGACTCCAAGTATCGGGCCGATCAAATGCAAGCCGGGTCATCGCGCCGCCGTTAGCTTTCTGAAGCCACCCATTGGCCCACTGCTTGGCCAGCGGTTCATCGGTTGAGTTTGGTGTACCGATCTGTTGGCAGATCTCGGCGTATGCCCGCAGCGCCAGGATTGCCTTGATGCTCAAGTTTGCGTTGTGCGCCAGGTGGCCCGTGAAGTCGTCGGTGCACAACTGCTCACCGGGGTCGAATCCCTCTCTCCGCAGATAGTCTGCCCAGCGGGCGAGCACAGGGGCGAAGGGCTTCGCGAACATGGGGTCGGTGCGGCCTATCGCGGCGATCATGAGGAGCATGTTGGCCGATTCCTCGACCGGCATTTGGTTCGTTTCGTCGCGTTCGCCCCCTCCATAAACTTGGCCGTTGGCCAGCGGGTAGGTGCCGACATCGTGCGGCGCGAACGGGAATCGCCAGCGCGGCATGGAGGCGTACTCCAGAATCGGCCGCACCTGCGCCTTTAGCAACTCGGGACTGAAGAGCAGGAAGAACGGCGCGGCCGGGAAGGTGACATCTACCGTTCCGATGCAGCCGTTGCTCGTGTTTTCTTTCGAGAACATGAGCAGGTCGCCATCGATATCCTGAACCAAGCCATGGCCGGCAATGCACTGGCGATATGCGAGGTTGCCGATGGCGACATAGTCTGGGCCTCCCGCTGCTTCGAGCATCGCGGCGACCCGCTGATCGAACTCGATGGCCTTGTTCCGGACGCTCTCGGTCTCCCGCAATGCCTGGACGAACATCGCGGAAAATCCCCGTTCATCCCGGTTCCAATACGGTCGGAGCGGACGGCGAAGCCACTCGACCGCGAATCCTTCGTCAAACCCGATAGCGAATGTTCGAGGGCGGTCGATCGCTGCGGTCAGCGCGACCACCGGCCAGTCGTCGCTGGCGCGACGGGGAAAACGGACATCATCGGCTTCGGGCGGTTTTTGGTCAAGGAACGCGCCCCGGAGGGCGGCGTGCCCGCCCAGCCAGCCGTCGTCCCCTCCGGTAACGAACAGTGCGCCCCAGTCGAGGCGCGTGTGGTCACCGGACCGAGAGAGCGGCTTGCCTTCCGCGGCGCGGATCGAAACGGCTTCCAGACCCGATATCCGATGGCGGCTTGCCATCACCAATGACGAGGGGCTCTCCACCACCCATTCGCCGGACCAGTCCGTGTAGGCCTGGACCTGATGGGTCTTGCCGTCGATGGGCTTCGCGGTAAGCCGCAGATACGTGACCGGGCGCGCCAGAACCTCCAGGTCGTCCGCAAGCAGCGGCGAGAGGAACTCGGCTTGAAGCTCGATTCCTGAACCCTGAAACGTGAAGATCGAACGCGTCGCTGTGATCTCTAACCCCGTCTGATTCAGGGGTGGAATCTCCCGTCCGGGAAGACTCGGATTGGGTCCCATCCAGCGAAACACCTTTCCGTCGATCCGAACCAGCCCGAGCATGGCGTTCGTTCCTCCCGTCCAATGTGTGGGCCAGCGGTCAGTGAGCCGATCAGCCATTGACCAAGCGGACACGTAGGGACTGTGGGTCACGAGAGGCACGGCGGGAACGCGCGCCATGGTGGGAGCAACGAGCAGGGTCGCAATCAGGGGGACCATCGCGGCGAGAATACCGGCTTACGGCTCGTGATGCATGCGGAGGCGGCGGGCGATTTCGACTGCGTGGTCGGCGACATGCTCGAGTGCATGGAAGGCTTCGATCGTGCGGACCAAGTGCTCAGTCTCGAGCGGGTTTTCGCGAATCAGATCGAAGACGCGATTGCGAGCCTGTACGTAGTGTCCATCGACTTCCTCATCGCCGGAGACAATGTCGTGGGCCAGTTCGGGCGTGTACTCCACGTAGAGTCGCATCGATGAAGCGAACAGCCGTCGTGCTTCTTCACCCAACTGGTGAAGGGCGAGCTTGAGCTCGGCGGGGAAGTGGCCTGTGAGCTTTGTGGATCGGCGGGCAAGCTTGACGGCGTCGTCGGCGATCTTCTCGACCTCGCCGATCACCCCGAGGGTGCACACCAGCAACCGCAGATCGCCCGCGACCGGAGCCTCGAGCCCGACAGCCAGCACCGTGGCGTTCAGGGTCTCCTTCTCCAAGGTGTCTACTTCGTCATCCATCTCGATGACGCGGCGGGCCTGTTCGATATCCCCGCTGATCACCGCCTCGACCGCGAGACGGACCATATCGCCAGCAATGCCCCCCATCCGGAGGACATCGGCTTGAATGCTCTTATGGCGGTCGTCTACACGTTGGCGTACGGTCATGAGGTCTATTGTATGACGTCATTTTCGGCAGGAAAGTGCCGTTCAATAGGTGGGTTCGGTCCACTCAGCGACCAACTTGCGCGCTTGCTCCAAATCGTCGGGGGCTAGTTGACCTTCGAGCACCATCTCCCGAAGCGCAGCCTTAATCCGACCGACCTCGGGGCCCGGACTCCAACCGGTGATCGCCATGATCTCGGCTCCGCTCAGGGGTGACTCCAGCATCGATACCGGCGTGGCGATCTTCGTCGCCTCGATCCGCTCGCGCACCACGGTGAGGTCGAGGGTTCGAGTGCCTGCCTTGAGCCCTCGCGCGTCGGCATCGACTAGCGCGATCAGGTCATCGACTTGGTCGCCGAGGTCCCGGAGCAGTCGGCGAGCCGCACTTGGGGTGAACGAGGGGCCAGAGGTCAGCCGCATGTGATTCTTGACGAGCCGCGCCACAGCCTCGACCGTCGCCTCGCCGAACCGCAAATCCCGCAGCCGTGTCCGCGTCATCTCCGCCCCCACGATCTCGTGGGTGAAGAAGCGGATGTCTCCCTTGTCGTCGATCGTCCGGGTCGCTGGTTTGGCGACGTCGTGGAACAGCGCCGCCAGCCTCAACTCGAGGTGCCCGCCGTCTTGGATGACGTTATCGAGAACGAGGAGGGTGTGATCCCATACGTCGAGATGGTGCCACTTGCCTTGGGTGACTCCGAGCATCGACTCGAACTCTGGCGCAAACCTCTTCAGCAGGCCAAGGGCGAGCAGATCCCGCATGGCGTTCGAGGCGGAGGGATGCAGCAGCATCTTTGTCCACTCGTCTCGGACACGCTCGCGGCTGATGATGCCGAGCCGAGGAGCCTCGTTTTGGATGGCCGTCGCAAGTCCTGGCGCATACTCCCATCCCAGCCGCCAGCGAAAACGCACCGCGCGCAGCATCCGCAGCGGATCATCGTGGAAGGTCTGCGCTGGGTCGAGCGGGGTGCGCAAGATGCCCGCCCGCAGATCCACCATTCCGACTCGTAACGGGTCGAGCAACTCGCCCGAATGCAGGTTGCGCATGAGCGTGTTCGCGGTGAAATCGCGTCGCAGTGCATCATCGAGCAAGGTCGCCGGCTCAACATGCGGCTTGCGGCTCTCGGGGTCGTACGACTCCCGCCGAGCCGTTGCGAACTCGATTGTTGCCCCTTGTACGCCCACCGCCACCGTGCCGAATCGGGCGTAAGTTGTAGGATGCCCGTCGGTACCGCCAGAGCGGAAGAGGTGCTCGGCGACTGCCAGCGCGTCGCCCTCAAGCACGATGTCGTAGTCCGGGGAAGGCGGCAGACCGAGCATCTCATCCCGAACCGCGCCGCCAACCAACCATAGCCGCCCCTCCCACTGGGTCCCCCGGGTCAGTTCGGCGATACGTTCGAGGGCCAGATGCATTAGGGGTCGCAGGCGACGCGCATACCGATGAAGGGACCGTCGGACAGCCACCAGCGGCTCTTGGGGTTATGGGCGTCGGCTTCTTGCCACTTGGGGTCGTAAGGCCGGCGAGTCGTGAAGTTCACGTCGGGGGCCTTGCTGCTGTAGCCGCCCCCCGCCACCACGAGGCGGGCATCCGTGGCGACGGTCCACTCCCACACATTGCCAAGCATGTCGTGGAATCCCCACGGATTCGGCTTCTTGCTTCCCACGGCTCGGGCCTGATCGTCGGCGTTATCCCAGAACCATGCATAGTCGCCCAGCGGACTCGGGAGTTGAGTAGCTCCTGCGCGGGCCGCGAACTCCCACTCGACCTCGGTGGGCAGCCGGAACTTCTTGCCCGTCTTCTTACTCAGCCACTCGCAGAACATCTTGGCCGAGTGACCGGTCATGCCGAGCGCGGCGAAACCCTTGTTGCCAAAGCCGCGGTCCGGTGCGCCGTAGGGCCGGCTCGGACGGGACTCCGCGTCTACGCCTTTTGCTTGCTCTTCCTGAGATTGGTCGAGGCGGAAGGCGTAAATCTCGAAGACGTCCCACGTAAGTTCCGTCTCGGCGATCCAAACGGGTTTGACCGTGCGCTCACGTCCGTTCACGGTGATCTTCCCTTCGGGAATCTTGATCATCTTGATCGTGGGGAGGTGGCCCGGAATCTTGACCTCGATCCGTTCGAGAGTCACCGGCTCTTGGACCAGAGAAGCGATGAGAAGCGCAGCAATTACCGTCATGGAGTCCCTTTGAGTATAGACGCGCGGCGCCGGGAGGGGTTAGTGCAACTCGCGGTTCATCTGATCAACGAGCTCGATCTGACCCAAGCGAAACTGCTCCAGCCGCTCGGCAAGCGCCGTATCTTGGGCCCCGAGGATGCGCGCGGCAAGGAGCCCAGCGTTGCGGGCATTCCCAATACCGACCGTCGCGACAGGAACGCCCCCGGGCATCTGCACGATCGACAGCAGCGAATCTTCGCCGCCAAGGTGGGTGGTTGCCACCGGGACGCCGATCACCGGCAACGTTGTCAGCGAGGCCACCATGCCGGGAAGGTGCGCGGCACCGCCCGCCCCAGCGATGATCACCTTGAGCCCGCGCTCACGGGCGGTCTTGGCGTAGTCAACCATTGCCTCAGGAGTCCGGTGAGCGCTCACAACCTTGACTTCGTGGGCTATCCCGAACTCGCTGAGGACATCGGCGGCGGCCTGCATGGTCGGCAGGTCGCTCTTGCTGCCCATGATGATGCCTACGATGGGGTTTGCCATGGGGTTATCCGGGGGGCCAGGAGAACGCCCGCCCGCCGAGCAAGTGCACGTGAAGATGATCGACCGTTTGCCCGGCTTCGACGCCCTGATTGATCACTAGCCGATAGCCGCCGGTCAACCCTTCTTGCTCGGCTATCTTCCGGGCTGCATTCAGCAAGTGTTGATGGTCGCCCTCCTCGGGCACATCGGCGACTCCGGGAATCTCCGCTCGCGGCACGATGAGGATATGAACCGGCGCCTGCGGGTTGATATCCCGAAACGCCACGCAGTGCTCGTCTTGGTAGACGATGTCCGCCGGAATCTCACCGGCGATGATCTTGGTGAACAGCGTCGCCAAGGCTACGCCCCCTTGCCGAACACGAGCGACACGTTATGCCCGCCGAATCCGAAAGAGTTCGACAGCGCGTAGTCGATGTTCACGTCGCGAGCGACGTTCGGCACGTAGTCGAGGTCGCACTCGGGATCAGGATTGTCATAGTTGATCGTCGGCGGCAGCTTGCCGTCGCGCAACGCCAACAGGCAGATGAGCGACTCGACCGCGCCAGCGGCCCCGAGCAAGTGCCCGATCATCGACTTCGTCGAACTGACGGGAATCTTGTAGGCCGACTCACCAAAAGCGCGCTTGATCGCCATGGTCTCGAACTTATCGTTGTACGGGGTCGAGGTTCCGTGCGCGTTGATGTAGCCGATCTGATCAGGGCGCAGTCCTGCCCGGTATACGGCCATCTCCATACTGCGGCGGGCACCGTCGCCATCCGGATCGGGCATCGTAATGTGGTGGGCGTCGCCGGTCATGCCGTAGCCCAATACTTCGCCGTAGATCTTCGCGCCTCGCGCCAGGGCATGGTCGTAGTCTTCGAGGACCATCACCGCCGAACCTTCGCCCATGATGAAGCCATCGCGTGCGGCATCAAACGGCCGCGAAGCGGTCTTCGGGTTGTCGTTGTTCGTGGTCATCGCCCGCGCCGAGCAGAATCCGGCGAGGCCGATTTCGTTGATCGGGGCTTCGGTTCCGCCCGTTACCATCGCCACGGCATCGCCGCGCTTGATGGTGTGGTAGGCCACGCCGATCGCGTCGGCACCGGTCGAACACGCCGAGACCACGCAGGTGTTTGGCCCCTTCAGTCCATGCATGATCGAGACGTAGCCGGAGGCCATGTCGGGAATCATGTAAGGAACGAGGAACGGCGACACTTTCGACGGACCACCCTCATGGAGTCGCCGAATCTGCTCACCCATGAAGGTGAGACCGCCGATGCCGGAGCCGATCAGAACGCCGACGTGGTTGGCGAGGTCGCCCTCCGCCTTCAGCCCGCTGTCGGTGATCGCCATGGAGGCCGACGCGGCGGCAAAGGCGATGAACCGGTCGATTCGGCGGGCTTCCTTGCGGTCGAGCCAATCCTCAGCGTTGAAGTCCTTGACTTCAGCGGCGATTTGGGTCGAGAAGTCGCTCGCATCCATCAAGGTGATGGGGTCGACACCCGACTCGCCGGCAAGCAAACGCTGCCAGAAGGTCTCGACACCCGTGCCGAGCGGAGTTACCGCGCCGACACCGGTGACGACAACCCGCCCCGATGGACGAGGCCAATCACTCATCCGTTCTTGCCGGAGATGTAGGTGACCGCGTCACCGACCGTCTTGATTTGGCCGACTTCGTCGTCCGGGATATCGATGCCGAACTCGTCTTCGAAGGCCATGACGAGTTCCACCACGTCCAAGGAGTCGGCTCCGAGGTCCTCAGTGAAACTGGCCGATTCCACGACCTCTTCGGGCTTGACGCCGAGCTCTTCGACGGTGACTTTCTTGACTCTCTCAAAAGTATCTGCGGACATGGTTGTTATGATCCCTTCCTTCGGGCAATGTGCTTCGGCTCACCGAAGCCACAGCCATTATAGCGCGTGACCTGCCAAATGAGCTAGGGATTTCCGAGGCAGATCATCGCTCCGCCCCGCATTCCTACGTACAAGCGTCCTTTCCAAACGATCGGACTCGCCTCTACGTTGGCTCCCACGTTGATCCTCTCGGTGTCGAGTTTGGTGTCCCCAGTCTCCGCGTCGAGGATGTACCCGGAACCCGTGGAGTCGAACGCGGCCACAACTCCATCCCGCACAATCGGCGAACTCCACGAGAACCCGGCAAGTTGCTTCTTCCATTTCAGCTTTCCCTTCGCGGTATCGAGCGCGACCAAGAAGCCCCGCCCGATGCGCGGATGGTGGGATGTCGTGTAGTAGATCGTCTTCTGATCTTCAGCGAGTGCCCCGGTCGACAGGATGCCACCGTTGATGGGGTTATTCGGCGGCTTGACGTTGGTGATCGAGCCTGCTTCGAACTCCCACTTCCAGATCGTCTTGCCTTGGCGGTCGAGCTTGTAGATGATCCCTTTGGCGCGTGGCCCCGTGCGCTTGTCCTTCTCGATGCCGACGTACATGTGGCCGTCGTTGTCGAACACGAGGGTCGAGTCAGTGTCGTCGCCGAGCTCTGCGAGTTTCGTGATCTTGGGCGCACCGGCGAGGTTGATCGAGAACAGCGAGCCCGCATTGTCGGCGAAGTAGCCACGATCCTCCCACACGGCCATCGAGTTCTCGCTACCCGGCTTGGAGATGACCGTCTTGGTGATCTCCGGCTTGATCGAGATTCGCCGGCCGTCCCAGTTCGAGTTCAGCTTGACCCGGTACAGCAAGCCGTTCTCGGCGGGAAGGTACATGACATCGTCGAGAACAAGCACGTTGCTGTCGGAGCCGGGCCACTTGCGGGGCGCCTTCGGATCGTTCGCGGGAAGGTAGAGCAGTTCTTTGAAGTCGAGAAGCGAGAAGATGCGGAATCCCGGCTTTCCGCCCGTGTTCACCCCGCACCCGACGTAAAGCAGCGGATAGCCCCGGGGATCGACGGTGACGGTGCCTTTGATCGGGTACCGGCCGGGAGTGGGCAGCGTCTTGCGACTCGGCTTGCCCGTGTCAGCGTCGTAAAAGTGGACCTGGCCGTCGAGTGCTCCCACGATCAGCTCCCGCTCGGGGCCGTTCGGCTTAAGGAAGTTCATCGCCGCGCGGGTGGCTTCTGGCCACTCGACGATCAGCGGCTGGCCGGTCCATCCGACGCCGTTCCAGCGGCCCGATGATCCGATGCTCGCCCGCCACTTCACGACGACCTTGCCGGTGGGGATGGGACCCTCTCCGTAGTAGGTGCGGGTCGCGTTGCCGCGGAAGTTGGTCACCCCAACGAAATCCGTGTTGATCGGCTGGGGCCCGGTAGGTTTGGGTTCCGGCTTGGGTGCGACCGGCTTGGGGGCCGGTGGTTTTTGGGCGACCGGAGGAGTCTGGCCCTGACAGCCGAGGCCCGTCACGATCAACATCGCAACCAGCGGGCCTGTCTTCATGGCGTAAGTGTAGCCGTTTGTTGACGCCGATCCGCGTTCTACTGACGTCCGTACGTTGTGACCATGGAGCGAACCGTTCTGGCGATCGACCCCGGTACCGACAAGTGCGGCATGGCGCTGGTTCATCGCGATGCTGAAGGGAAGCTCGATCTGCGATGGCGGGCGATCGTCCCTCGCGAGCAGGTGGTGGCCCAAATGCGCGAATCGGAGACCGCAGGACACTTCTCGATGCTCATCGTCGGTAGCGGTACGGGCTCGAAGACCCTCGTGAGCGAGATTCGCGAGGCGTATCCGGCGCTCGGGGTGTTGCTGGTCGATGAAAAAGACACCACGTTGCAGGCGCGCGAACGCTACTGGGAGTTCAACCCGCGGCGCGGATGGCGTCGGTTGCTGCCAGCCTCGCTTCAGGTCCCTCCCGACCCGGTCGATGACTACGTTGCGTTCATCCTCGCCGAGCGAGTCTTGCTCGCCGTCTAAATTCTTGACTTTCTGGTCGCAAACTTCTCGTGATCCGGTTATTATGGAGGGGTCAGGAGGAGTCAATGAAGTTAGTTTCCGGTCGCATGGGGATCGTCGTCATCGGGTGCTGGGCCGCATTGGGTTGTGTCGTCTGCGACAGTGATGACAACTCTTCGTCGAGTGTGCCCCCACCCGTTTCGATCCCATTGAGGGGGATGTGGCCCTGCATTGGTCCCATCGGCACCGAGGTCACGGTTTACTCGACGAATGCATCGCCCGCGGCAAGCGTATCAGTGGGAGGACGGGCGGCGTTCTTTACCGCTCGCACGACGAAGTCTCTGACCTTCAACGTTCCTACGGGGGGCGCCACGGGCCCGATCGTGGCTCACGACGCATTCGGTCGGGCATCTGGACAAACGCCCGAGCAGTTTGTTGTGGGCAACGATGACCCGGTTCAGGAGGTCGAGCCGAACGAGGACATCAACGGTGGGGACGCTACTCCCATGTTTCAGCGCACCCGGGGTCTCGGCAACCTTGCCAACCCCGCGGATCGCGATCACTTCCTGCGCAACTGCTTTATGGTGGGCGGACGATATATCGTGACCGTGACGCCGCGTGTGGTGGGAGTCGTTTTCGTGAACGGAACTGGTGTACCACTCGACGCCAACGGGCGAGGCGAGTTCAATGCGTCTCACATGAGCATGCTGTTTGGCTTGACGGGTGGCACCGGGCCCTATACAATGACGATCGGATTCGTCTCTCCCCCGCCGTAGACGGTTGGCGGTGCATCCCCTCAG
>JANJUB010000149.1 GCA_024710805.1 Fimbriimonadaceae bacterium
AACCTACGCCGCTGCCCACTCGCGGATCGTTTTCAAGTTGCTTCTGGCTTCAAAATGATCAGGTTCAAATGCTAAAACCTGTCCATAGGCGAGTTCTGCTCCCTTGCCAAGCCCCAGCTGAGCGAAGCAGTTTCCGAGCACGAACCAGCCCTGCGCGAAGGTGGGCGCGTAGCGCAACCCCTGTTCGTACCACTCGGCGGCATCCTGATAGCGGCCCGCCTGATACAGCAGATCACCCGCGTTGAAGTAGGCGTTGGCGTGGCTGGCATCGTGCTTCAGCGCCTGGGCGAACGCCCCCAGCGCCTCTTCAAAGAGGTTGGCTCCCGTGAGGGCCCGACCATAGTTGACCCAAATCTCCGGCGATGAGATGTTGTTCTGCAGCAGCTGCTCATATCCGTGACGGAGCACCTCCGGGTCACCCTGCTCTTCGGCGGCATTCAGCCACCCCGCGAGCGCTTGGGCGTCATGAGGGTGGGTCCGCAGCCACTCGCCGTAAGCGTCGAGCGCTCGCCCCGGTTCGCCCGCCTCGCGCCACATATCTCCCGCTAGGCGCCGACAGGCCTCGAGTCCGGGGTATTGCGACGCCTGCAGAAAAGCACCGGCAGCGTCCGCCCACTGGCTCAGTGCTTGCCGCGCCAGGCCGTGCGCGTACCAGCCAATGCCGAATCCGGGATCGATCTGCAGCGCGGCCTCAGTGAGCGCCAACGCGCCTTGGGCATCGCCCAGCTTGACCAGGATCTGCGCTTTGAGAACGTGGCCTTTATAGGTCTTGATTCCGTAGTCGCCGGTGAGATCGGGCGGCCACGGCATTTCGAGACATCGATCGATGGCCTTGAGCGCGTCACCTGGGCGGCCGAGCTTGTAGAGGGCGTGCGCCCGATCAAACTCGTTGATGACGGTCGTGATCCCCCGCAGGTCGCCAACATGACACTCCTGTAGCGCCTCGTCGCACTTGTCTTGGGCGATCAGGGCGGATGTGAGGATCTGGTAGGCGACGGGTGCGTACGGGGCACCCTCGGGCACATAGTTTAGGCAGACCCGCGCGGCGCGCTCCGCATCCGCCGATCGTCGGCCCACACTGTACGCGTTGGCCAGATTGAACCAATGGAACGGATCGCGAGGGTGTTCGCGCACTTCCCGCTCCAACATCGAAATCGTCCGGTCGAGTTTCTGCTTCTCGTCCATCTCGGACGGGCGATAGCCGTAGTGGTGCAGAGTGACATTGCTGAGGCTTGCGGCGACGAAGCCGTGCTCTTCAAATGCTTGCAGCACCTGCTCGTGGATGCGACCTACGAATCGAATCTCAGGTCGGCGCTGGAAGATGCGCACCGGGCTGTGGACGTATTGATTTGCCGTGCCGTCCTCGCTCACATAGTTGACGATGCGCACGAAGTAGCCGCCGAACTGCGGCCGGATCAGCCCTTCTCGAACCGCATTGATCGAGCCAGCATCGAGTTCTTCGTCGGCGTCGATCCAAAGCGCCCAGTGGCTGGTGGCCAGGTCCAGGCTAACATTGCGGGCCGCAGCAAAGTCGTCGCACCACGGGAAGTGCCCGATCTTTGCGCCGTGCTTCTCAGCGATCTTGATCGTATCGTCCGTAGAGCCGGTGTCCACCACCACGATTTCGTCGCAGACCGCTTTCAGCGACTTAAGGCAGCGGTCCAGATTCTTTGATTCGTTCTTGACGATCAGACAGGCCGACAACGTAATGCCGACATTGGGGTCAGGGGTCCCGCCCACCGATCGGAGCGCTTGCTTGCCTTTGGGATCGTCGGCGCCAAGCCTGGCCGCGAGCTGGGCCCGGCAATGAAAGTAGTTGGCGAGAAGCTGGCGAAGCTCTCCGGCCGACTCCGAGTCCCCGGCTAGGGCTAGGCAGTCGACCGCCTCGAACTCACGTTGAGTGTAGGCGTAGAGAATGCCGAGCTCGGCCTGCAGTTCGGGATCGTTGGGATTGTCCGCGAGCAGCGCGGTAAGAAGCTGTTCGGCCTCTTCGTGTTTGTAGGCTTTGAGGAGTCTTCGAACCGGACCGATGTCCGCGCTCATGCCGCCCTCAACTGAGTCTGGATGAGGTACTTGCGGGCTCCGGCGATGCTGAACATCTCATCCCGAAGCAACCGCTTGATCACAAACAGGGTTTGAATGTCCTCGGGTCGGTATCGGCGCTGTCCGCCATCCGTTCGAAGGGGCTGCAGAAAGTCAGCGAACTCACGTTCCCAGTAGCGCAGCGTATGCACTTCGACGCCCGTAATCACACTGGCGGCACTGATCGCAACGGCCCGTTCGGCCCCTCGAACTCGCTTCTTGTTTCCCATGGAGTATGCGGAATCCCTTCAACTTAGGCGACATCGTCACCTGGTATTTCTTCGGTGATTCACGCTCAAAACTGGAGGGGTTGAACGTAACCGCGAGCCTACTCCGGGCCAAATCCGGCCGTTGTGGAAACCAGATTGTCGAGCCGGTTACCCAGTTCGCGCACGACCGCCGACACTCGATCCCGTCCGTGCCCAATCTGTCTCGCCATCGCGGCTGCCTCCGGGCGAGTTCCCGCCGCGAAGAGGCTGTCGCCGTCATGCATTCCGGTCACCACGACGGCGTTCGCCCCGGTTGCGCGAAGCTGTTCGGCAAACCGCGCGGGGTTGTGGATGGGAAGCATCGGCGATACGCAGATGTGGGTTTTGATGCCGGCCTCACGCAGCTCCCGAACCGCGGCAAGCCGCCGCGAAATGCTCGGGCACGAGGGCTCGAATCGCTTGCGAACCTCTTCGTTGTCGGTGGTGATCGAGACGTTGACCCGAACGTGAGGGAACCTCGTCAGCAAGTCGAGATCGCGCGTCACTAGGGGGCTGCGCGTCTGGATGACCAGCCGAGGCGGCACGCGCATCGCAAGGAACTCCTCAAGCAATCCGCGAGTCAGTTCCAGCTCGCGCTCGATCGGCTGGTACGGGTCGGTCGCGCTGCTCATATAGAGCTTGAGCCCGTCAAGCCGCTTGGTCCGCACCTGGGCAATCGACCGCTCTTTGACGACGACCCAGCGTCCCCACGCCTTGCGATCCTGCTCATCGGGGACAAACAGCGCGGCATAACAATACGAGCAACCGAACTGACAACCTCGGTAGGGATTGACCGCGAAGTCATAGTCGCGCAGGTGACCGGTACCCGGATTCAGCACCGACGAGGTCTCGGACCAGCGAACATCTAAGTGCTCGCTCACCCGAGGCAACGGCGATTCGTTCCGCCATCGATCGACAAGCGGGGCAACCGGGACGTCTAAGAGTGCAAGTTGCATACTAGTATCTCTCTGTCTACTAGTATGACGACGATGTCAACCGAAATGTTCCACCAAGGGACGAAGGGACTACTGTTTGTGGGCAGGACCCTGAGCGATCAGTTGAGGCAGAAGCCCGTATCGGCCCTTCTTCTTCGCTTTGAACTCGATCCGTCCCTTCCATAGGCCGTCCATAGCGTCTTCGCGCCGGACTTCTACGCTCGTCTGTTCGCCAAAGGAAAGATGATCCGGCGTTGGGGACCGAAGCACAACAAGGAGTGGGAATCCTCGCGGATCGGCGTCCTTGAGCCCATCGACCATGACTTCGATGAACGACTTCTTACCGATGCGAACCTCTTCAGGAGTCGTGATCGTGAGGCGTGCGATGTTGACTTGCGTATCGAGGCGGTTCGCGCCTTCGGAGAGTTGCAGGCGGTGCGGGCCAGGTCCACGGTTCATCGTCGAGATGACACACTCGCGGGGGCTTTCGGCAAGAACGCCCGCGTCGACGCCGGCCAGCTTGACTTCCGTGGTATCGCGATTTCCGTCGAACCGGCCAAAGGCGCGGATCGCGTACCCCTCTTCGACGATGGAAGTGGCCGCAACTCCGGTGTAAGCGTTGTAGGTTGCGCGGACCTCGACCACCGAGCGGGTGAGTCTGCTGCCGTCGGGTTTGCGCACGACGATGTCGATGGTCGACGCATCACTGGGGACGCGGAATCGGAAGTTGCCGTCGGATACGCGGATCGTCGTTCCGCTGATCATCAGTTCGAAGCCCTGTAGGACTTCCTGATTGGCATTCCGCGCAGCCATGCTGGGGCCACTTCCAAATGCGAAGGCGGTGCCCGAGATCGTATCGCCGGGCGCGATGTGGGCGGGAAGATACACGTGAACCGATCCTTCGGCCGCGACGAGTTCAGCGACGTTGAGTCCGCACGCGGCGGCCCAATCCGCGGAAGGCGCAGGCACGGATACAGCAGCGATAAAGGTGAGCCAGGTGGTCATTCGGAAGGGTCTCCGAGGTTGAAAACCGCAAGCTCCGTGCCAAAACTCGCCGCCGTCCAAAGCGCCAAACGCGTAGACTGGAGCGAAGCAAATGGCGTATCGCGACTTTCAACACTTTATTGAAGTGCTCGAATCTGCGGGAGAGCTCCGTAGAATCCGTGAGCCGTTGAGCCCGTACCTCGAAATCACCGAAGTGGCTGATCGGGTCATGAAGGCAGGGGGCCCGGCACTGATCTTCGAAAATGTGGTCGGTCGCGAAATGCGCCTCGGAACCGTGAACCCGATGAGCGCGGTCATGGGCAATCCCAGCATTCATCGTCCGGGCACCGAGGCTCCGACAAGGAACTACGGCATGCCGGTCGCCATCAATACCATGGGTAGCCGCAAGCGTATGTCGATGGCGCTCTCTTGCGACGACTTCAAAGAGCACGCCGACCGGATTGGGGCCCTGCTGAAGCCGGAAATCCCCAGGGGCCCGATCGAAGCGCTCAAACAACTGCCGAAGCTCATCGGCGATCTGCGCCATGTGCCGCCGAAGACCGCGCGCAAGGCGATCTCGCAGGAAGTCGTCATGATGGGCGACGACATCGACTTGACCAAACTCCCCGTCCTAACCTGCTGGCCGGAGGATGGTGGACCGTTCGTGACGCTGCCGCTGGTTTTCACCCACGACCCGAACACCGGCAAGCGCAATGTCGGCATGTACCGAGTACAGGTGCACGACCGGAACACGTGCGGCATGCATTGGCAGATGCACAAGACCGGCATGCGGCAGATGGAGGATGCGGGCGAGAAGGGCAAGAACCTGGACGTCTGCGTCGTGCTTGGCGGCGACCCGGCGATCACCTTCTCGGCGATCTCTCCGCTGCCCCCGGGTATCGATGAGATTCTCTTTGCGGGCTTTCTTCGCCGAGATCGGGTGGAGATGATCAAGGCGAAAACGGTCGATGTGATGGTCCCCGCAGATGCAGAGATCGTGATCGAGGGATATGTCGATCCGAACGAGCGGCGACTGGAGGGGCCCTTCGGTGACCACACGGGTTACTACTCCCTCGCGGAGCAGTTCCCGGTGTTGCACGTAACGGCGGTTACCATGCGCGAGAGGCCGGTTTATCCGGCGACGATCGTCGGCATTCCTCCGATGGAAGATGGCTGGATGGGCAAGGCGGTGGAAGAGATCTTCCTGCCGATGATCCAACTCACCGTGCCGGAGATCATCGACATGAACCTACCGGTGGAGGCGACCTTCCACAACGTCGCGTTCGTGAAGATCAAGAAGAAGTATCCCGGACATGCGTTCAAGGTGATGAATGCGATCTGGGGCCTCGGTGGCCTCGCTTTCACGAAGTTTGTATTCGTGTTCGATGAGGACTGCAACGTCCACGACTTTGCCGAGGTGTTGTTCCGGATCGGGGCAAACTGCGACCCGGGCCGGGACACGCTGCACTCGCGCGGTCCGGTCGACCATCTCGACCACGCCTCCATGGCGACCGGCTTTGGTGGGAAGATTGGATTCGACTGCACCCACAAGTGGCGTGGAGAAAACGGCTTCGACCGGGATTATCCGAAGCTGATCAAGATGGCAGACGACGTTAAAGCGAAGATCGACGAGATCTGGCCGCGGTTGGGGTTGTAAGTCACCGAGATCCAACGTGGGGCATGGATGTCTTGTGCCATGCCTCTTTCCGCGGGGCCTCGCTTCGCTCCAAATTCGCGGGATGATACGTGCCCGTGGACGCCATTGCGACCAGCAACGAAAAACCGGCGGCACGTATCATCCGCCGGCGACAAACAAGCGCCTCGAAACCTAGTTGTTGGTCTTTTCCCCGCGGTAGTCGTCGCGGAACCATCCCGATGCCGGGATGGCGGGGTTGACCGTCGCTTCACGCTGCGTCTTCGGCACGGAGTGCTTGATGAGCGGTTCTTTGCGCTCGGTCTTCCGATCCATATTGCCCTTCGGCTTCTTTTCTTCGGCGAGTGCGTCCTTCATGCCTTTCGCCAAGTCACCCGAGGAAACCGTTTGGCGGGGAGCCGAGGTTTCGGGAGCCTTCTCGTTCTTCTTCCGCTGCTCGTCAGCAATGTGCTTTTGAACGGTGGCGTAGTCGCCGACCATGGGCTTGTTCGCGTTCAGGAACGCGGCGGTGCCGATGCCCACGACGAGGAGGGCAGGCAACCAGGGAAACTTCTTTTGCTTCATGCTAATAGGGCTCCAAGACTCTTGATGCAATTAAAGCAGGTTTGAGACCAAATCAGGTCATTTCTACGATGAAGCCGACATTTGTTGCGCTCGATGCTCGTTCCGTAGGCCGCCCGCACACGGGCGATGCAACCTACTGGACCGGCCTCATCCGAGGATTGACGCGATTTGATTCCGATCTGCGGTATCTGCTCTTTTCTAACGCGCCAAAGCCCGCCGAGATTCCCAGCACCGACCGTTTTCGTTGGATCGAGCTTCCGTCGCGGTCGGATCGCTGGTGGTCACTCGTCCGATTTCCGCTCGCGGCACGACGCTTAGGGGCCCGGGCTTTCCACGTCCAGTACAACCTCAGTCCCCTCATCCGCCGCGGGGGAATCACCACGATCCACGACGTCAGCTTCTTCCATGAGCCGGAGTGGTTCCGCCCTCGCGACCGGATGTTGCTTCAGCGTTTTGTGCCCGCATCGGCTCACCGAGCGAGCCGCGTCATGACCGTGTCTCAGTTCTCGAAGTCGGAGATCGAGCGGTACATCCCTGGCCTTGGCGACAAGGTACGGGTCGTCCCGAACGCTTGCCCCGATGAGATTCAAGCGATTGACGTCGCGTCCGCTCGCCAACTCCTGAGAGACCAGCTCGGCTTGGATGGCCCTTATCTCTTAACGGTCGGAACGCGGTGGCCGCGAAAGAACCTGAATCTCGCGGTCGAGGCGGTGGACGCATTGCCGGAGTCGATCGCCCCGCGCCTCGTGGTCACCGGCAAAGCTGGCTGGGGTGACGAGAGGAGCAGTGTACGCGCAACATCGACGGGTTACGTCGATGACACGACCCTCTCGGCGCTCTACTCGGCGGCGAGCCTCTATCTGGCTCCGGCTCGCTACGAAGGATTCGGAATCACGTTGCTCGAGGCGTTCCGCGCGGGCTGCCCCGTACTCGCCTCCGATATCCCGGCCCATCGAGAGGTCGGGGGCGAAGCCGCGGCTTACGCCGTGGACAACGACCCTGCCGCCTGGCAAACCGCGATCACTCAGCTGATGAGGGACGAAGACAGGCGGCAGAAGCTCGTGGAGGCAGGAAGAGCCCGAGAGTCCGCGTTCAGCTGGATCGACGCCGCCCGGCAGACGGAAGCGGTGTACCGCGAAGTGGTTTAAGTTTCTGCTCATCGCGATGCGCTAAGCTTGACAACATGAGCGGCAACGGCTTTTCTCGTCGAGATGTATTGCGGACCGGTGGTGTGGCGGCAGCGACCATCCTGCTACCCAATGGCGTATTCGCCCAAGGGAAGGAGCAGCTCAAGGTCGGCGTGATCGGATGCGGCGGGCGCGGTACCGACGCGATGGTGAACTGTGCCGAGGCCGAGTCCAGCGTTGTGTTGTGGGCGATGGCTGACGTGTTCCGCGACAAACTCGACAGTTCGGCGGCAACGCTGAAGGATCGGCTGAAAGATCGATTCCAAGTCACCGCCGATCGAACCTTCATGGGCTTCGACGCCTACGAGAAACTTCTGCAGACCGGCGTCGATGTCGTCATCCTGACGTCGCCTCCCGGCTTCCGCCCGGCGCATATCAAGGCGTCCGTCGCCGCCGGCAAACATATCTTCACCGAGAAGCCGATCGCGGTCGATGGCCCGGGTGTGCGCACCGTCATCGAAGCCGCCAACGCGGCCAAGGCCAAGGGACTGGCGATCGTGGCCGGTACGCAGCGCCGCCACGACGTGGCCTACCGTGAGGCGATGGCCCGCATCCACGACGGCGCGATGGGCGACGTCGTTGCTTGTTATGCCTATTGGAATCAGGGCGGTCTTTGGATGCACCCGCGCAAGGAAGGCTGGAGCGACATGGAGTGGCAGCTCCGCAATTGGCTCTACTTCACATGGCTATCCGGTGACCACATCGTGGAGCAGCACGTCCACAACCTCGACGTGTGCAACTGGGCGATGAAAGGCCACCCTGTGAAGGCGGTCTGCTTGGGCGGACGCGAAGTCCGCACCGATGCCGCGTACGGCCACATCTTCGACCACTTCGCCACCGAGTACGAATACGCCAACGGCGTGAAGATGCTAAGCATGTGCCGCCAGATCGACGGTACGGCCAGCCGGGTTTCCGAGCATCTCGTAGGCACGCGAGGCACCTCGAACGGCAATACTTGGATCCGTGGCGAGAACGCCTGGCGCTGGGACGGTGACCGCCCCAATCCCTACATGCTCGAGCACCGGAATCTGTTCGCGAGCATTCGCGACGGCAACCCGATCAACGAGGGTGTCCAGGTGGCGGAGAGCACGCTGACCGCGATTATGGGTCGCATGTCGGCTTACACTGGGCAGGAAGTCACTTGGGACCAGGCGATGGCGTCGCAAGAATCCCTCGTGCCTGAGAAGCTCGAGATGGGTGCCAAGCTCGAAGTGCCGCCGATCGCGGTCCCCGGCAAGACGAAGCTGATCTAGTCCGCAACTGCATACTCGGCGACGAGCAGGGCCGTGTCATGGAGCGCTTCCATGTGGGTCCGCTCGTAGCCGTGGCTGGTGTCCACACCCGGGCCGATAAGCGCCACCTGCGCCGCGCCGCCCGTCTGCCAATACACGCTGCCGTCGGAACTGTAGTGTGGGTAGATGTCGGCCTTCAGGTCGATGCCCACCCGGTCGGCAATACCGATCAGCTTGTCGCTGAGGGGCTTGCTGTAAGGGCCCGATGAATCCTTGAGGCAGATCGTGCAGTGATATTCGTCGCTCTGTTGCCCGGTGCCGATCGCCGCCATGTCCAGAACGACGAGCTCAGCGAGGTCGTTGGGCATCCCGTCGAAGCCCCCGTGGCCGACTTCCTCGTAGTTGCTGAACTGGATGGTGAGGCGTTGTGCCGGAGTCACGCCGACGTCGCGCATCGCCTTGATGGCCGCCAGCACCGCGGCCACGCATGCCTTGTCGTCGAGGAACCGGGAACGGATGAAACCCGACTCGCTGCTCTCGACGCGGGGGTCGAAGTGGACGAAATCGCCGACCTCGATACCGAGCAACCGCGTCTCTTCGGCGCGGGTCGTTCGCTCATCGAGGCGCACTTCCAAGTTTTCGGCGGTTCGCGCTGCGGAGCGCGCCTCGCGGTTGACGTGGGTCGCGCCATTCTCGAGCACGATCGAACCGCGGATGCTGCGTCCCGAGCGGGTCTCCACCCACACGCCTTCGCTCTCGACGGTCGGCCACATCACACCGTTCAGCGCCGTTAGCTTCAGCCGTCCGTTCGCCTTGATCTCCTTGACCATTGCGCCGAGGGTATCGACGTGGGCGGACAGCGCGCGCGGAGCGTCGTCCCTCAGTCCGGGCAACGTGGCGACCAGCGCGCCCTTCGTCGTCTGCTGGGTGGGCACTCCAAGCGCCTCGAGTTCTTGCTGGACGAACCCGATCGCCCAGTCGGTGAATCCGGTGGGGCTCGGAGTGTTCAGCAGGTCTACGAGCACGCGGCCCAAATACGGCTTGTCGATCTCAAAGCGCGACATGAGCAGAGTTTAGCGGATTCTGCGGGAGTACCTTCCCGGCGAATAGGTAGGGAAGTTCCACCTTCCCCTTCCAGGGGAAGGCCTTGTGAGCGTCAGCGAACAGGGATGGGGTGGTGAGAAATCCGAGACTCACCCCACCTCTTCGCGCTATGCGCGAAGGTCCTCCCCTGCAAAGGGAGGATTCGAAACCGCCTATGCTTTCGCTTCTTCTTCCTCGGCCACTTCGCCAAGGAACCCAGAGCGCACCTTGTTCATTTCCAGCTGCATCTGGACCAGCTTCGTGTAAAGCCCCAATGGGTTCGCGAGGAGTTCCTCGTGCGTGCCCATCTCCACGATCTTGCCTTCCTCCATCACGACCAGCCGGTCGGCGTTCTTGAGCGTGGATAGTCGGTGCGCGATCGCGAACACCGTACGGCCCTGCACCAGCCGATCGAGGCCCTCTTGGATCATCCGCTCGGTTTCGGTATCGACGGAGGCGGTGGCTTCGTCCAAGATCAAGATCCGCGGGTTGTGCAGGATCGCGCGGGCGATGGCGATGCGCTGACGTTCGCCGCCGGAGAGGCGGTGTCCCCGCTCGCCGACGTAGGTGTCGTAACCATCTGGGAAGTGGACAATGAAGTGGTGCGCATTCGCGGCATGGGCGGCGGCCATGACCTCCTCGAGCGTTGCTTCAGGCCGACCATAGGCGATGTTGTCCCGGATCGAGCCAGGGAACAGATACGACTCCTGTAGCACCGCGCCGACCTGACGTCGGAAGTCGTCGATCTTGATATGTCGTAGGTCGACGCCGTCGATCTCGATATGCCCTTGCGTGGGATCGTAGAATCGCAGCAACAGGTTGATCAGCGTCGACTTGCCCGCTCCCGAGTGGCCGACGAGCCCAATCATCTCCCCCGCCTTCACTTCAAGGTCCAAGCCGTGCACGATCTCTCGCGCCTTCTCATAGCCGAAGTGAACGTCGGTGAACTTCACCTCGCCCTTGATCGAAGGCATGGGCAGCGAGTGCGCGGTGTCTTCGATATCGAGCGGCGTATCGAGGATTTCGAACACGCGTTCGGCGGCGGTCAGCGAACGCGAAACCCAGTCGATGAACCGCTGAAGACTCATCAGCGGCTCGCGCATCATGGCGACGTAGCCGATGAAGGCCGTCAGTTCGCCGACGGTCATCTTTCCTTGGAGCACCGACTGTCCGCCGACCCACCAGATGATGAACCCGCTTAGGCTCATCACGAACATGACCATCGGGAAGAAGTTGGACCAGCCGATCTCGGCGGTGTAGCCGGTCTGGGCGAGGTCGCGGATCCGTCGGCCGAACTTGTCTTCCTCGCGGTTCTCGCCGCGAAAGGTCCGAACGACGCGCGTACCTTGGAGGACGCCGTTCAGCGAGGAACTCATGCGCGACCAGCTGTGCCAATAGCGACTCCACACCCGCATCATCTTCTTGCGGAAGCGGTTGACTGCCCATAGCACCAACGGAACCGGAAGCAATGCCCACAGCGCGATCTGCCAGTTCATGATGCACATCGCGATCGGGATGCCCACGAGGAGCGCCGCGTTGTTCAGCGTGATCGGGATGCCATCGACAAGCACGTCGTAGAGCGCGCCGGTGTCGTTGGTCATCCGGCTCATCAGCGAGCCGACGTTGCGCTTGTCGTAGAACCCCATGCTCAGCTGCTGGAGCTTGTGGAAGAGGCGCGTGCGGATGTCGATCGTAACGCCGCGGCTCAGGTAAGCGGTGTTTCGGTTGCGAGCGCCCTGCATCAGGTTCGACAGGGCTTGAGTCGCCACCAGTCCCGCGATCAGCCAACCGAAGAGGTACGTCTTCTTGTCGGTAAGAACGTCGTCGATGAGGTGGCGCGTGAGAAATGGGGGAAGCAAGGCGACGACTGTGCCCATGACCACGAGCACGCAGGCCCAGACAATGCGGAAACGGTAGGGCTTCGTGAACTCGAAAAGGCGAAGAAGGGTCTTGCCGCGGTTCAAACATGCCGGGCATACGTCGGTATCTTCGGGCAGGGGCCGCGAACAACGCGAACAAACCCGCAGCTTGTCCTCGATCGGCGGCACCGGCTTGCCTTGAAGATGTGCCGCGAGCTTCTTTTGGGCATTGGCGAAAATCAGCCCCTTCGCCGTTGTTCCGCGCAAGAGCTCGACGTACCGGTCGCCACGGCGAGCCTGCAAAGACACCGCATCGACCCAGTCTTCTACTTTGGGGTCGGCGAGTTCGCCCAGTGGGTAGCTGGCGACGACTTGCTCTCCCGCCGGGGTGGTTTCGACCCGGTAAACCGTGTCGGCAGTTACGATCAGGCGCGCCGCCCCAAGGGAGCCCAGGGAGGTGAGGTCGCCCGCAGCCTCGATCAAGGGCGTGATCGAGGTGGGCATTCGCGATGAATCGTCAGGTTCGTCGGGCATGCCGCGAATCCGATTGTGGCACGTTAGAAATTAATCTGCCACCTGAGCCCAGATCGCGCTGATCTTGACCGAAACGATGACCTTGAGCGTTCGGTTCTGGAACTTGCCCTTCAGGCCGGTAAGTGACGACACGGGCCACGATTTGGTGAACTCAGATCTGCCGAGCTTCGACAGACGAACCGTGCAGGCTCGAAACTCGTCATTGGCGGTGCGAACGTTAGGGATCTGGGTTAAGCCGAGGGTCGAGGTCTGCGCGGAACCGGGAAGATAGAGCTTGGTCGTCACGGCGTCGGTCGCCCCGAGAGTGTCTCCGATTCCGAAGACGAGATCGAAGCTCTTCCCATCATCACCGAGCTCGATGCTGGCCTCGGTCATCACCGGTCGATCAGTGTGGTCGGCAGTCCAAGATTGAAGCAGATCGACACCATCACGACGCTCGTCGTCGATCTTCACCTTTGCGCGCGTCGTCTGGATCAGCCGGGGGTCGGTCTGGGAGGTATCGAAGTTGAAGTCCCATTCGCCGTATGCTTCCCGTCGGTCGAGCACGATCCCTCCCGAGTACATCCTGTTCACGCGGAACAGATGCTGATCGAGACGCCCCTCGCCTTGGACCGCAAACCGATATTCGAGGACCAGCCTTGGGGTGTCCTTGGGCCACAGCTTGGGAGCGGGTGGGGATTGGGTGAGCGCCACCAAGGCGAGGAGTTGGATCATGACGCGGCAACCTGTTCGACGACTCCGCCGAGCGACCGTATCGCTTCCTGCAGGTCGTCCATCCCTAGACGGAGCAGTCCGAGGATTTCGGCCACTTCGGGCCGGTTGGCGAGGGCCGGGTCTTGGCTAAGGGTGTCGAGAATGCCGCTGGCGTCCTCGAGTTCATGAAGGGCGTCGTTGGCCGCGCTGATGGCGGAGAGGCGGCGCTCATCCATTTTTGCGAACTCAGGGTCGCTTTTCGCGGGCTCGGCGGGTTCGGTCGTATGTTCGGCTAGAGTTGCACCCACGGAGTCGAGTGCGTCGAGGAACTCGCCCATGGCCGCAGCCAACTGGGGATCGCCCTTCACATCGAGTGCACGAGACTTGGTGAGCGCTTCCTCGACCGTGCCCCCGACGCCGGCAATCTGAAAGGCACCGCTGCGGAGCTGCTCGAAGATGGTCTGCTCTGGATTCTCCCGGTCAACGGTTACCGCGGGTGGCTTGGGGCGGACCGGCTTGGATTCTTCGCCCTTCCGGCACCCGACGATCGCTCCGACAAGGAGCACCGTTGCCACAAGAAGCATCTCCTTCGAGCCTCGGGGAGTGCACCGGACCATGGCTGATGGTACCCTTAGCCTATGTGGAGCACTCTCCTCGCCGTCGCCGTAGCCGTGGATCCTTACCTATTGAAGATTGGGGCACCCGGTACCGTTCAGTCCGTGCCGAATCAGATTGTCGAAACCCGTAACGGACGAGTCGTCGGCATCGAAGCCGTCGCTGCGGCGGCCGATGGGATGCAATATGTGTATCTCGCGGAGAGCCACAACAACCCGGATCACCACGTGATGCAGGCCGCGGCAATCGAGGCCCTCGTAGCGCGTGGACGCAACGTCATCGTCGGCATGGAGATGTTCACGCGTCCAGTCCAGCAACAGCTGAACCCCTGGACCTTGGGGTGGTGGGACGAGGCCACATTCATCGAGCAGAGCGACTGGAAGAAGCAGTGGGGCTTCGACTACAACCTTTACAAGCCGATCTTCGACTCGGTGAAGAAGCATCGGTTGCCGCTGGTCGCGCTGAACGTGCCGCGTGACTGGGTGCGCGCGGTCGGGCGAGGCGGATACGCCGCCCTCACTGCCGAGCAAAAGAAGGAGTTGCCAAGCGACCTCTACCTTGGTAACACCTACCATAAGCAAGTCTTTGAGGGCCTTATGGGCGGACACCCGATGACTGGCGCTCAAGGTGAGAACATCTACGCCGCCCAAGTCCTGTGGGATGAAGGCATGGCCGACACCGCACTGAAGGTCATGGCGGAGAAGGGCGGCTCTCCCAACACGGTGATGGTCATCGTCGCGGGCAGCGGCCACGTGATGTATGAGCAGGGCATCAACTACCGGATCAAGCGGCGCACCGGCGCTGACGGCATTACGCTGATGATGATCGACGGCACCGAGCCTCGCCCGGTCACGCGCGGTATTGGCCAGTTCATCTACATGGCCAAGCCGGGTTCGTAAGCTCGGATGGATGGCCATATTGGGGTCGATGAGAGCGGCAAGGGCGACTATTTCGGTCCTCTGGTGATCGCCGCGTGCTACGTCGGCCCAGAACATCTGGCCGAACTCGATGGCGTCAAGGACTCGAAGAAGCTCACCGATCCGGTGGCGCTGAAGCTCGCGACGAAGATTCGGGCGGTCTGTCCCCACTCCGTCATCTCGATCGGCCCGGCAAAGTACAACGAGCTTTACGAGAAGTTCCGGAATCTGAACCGCCTGCTGGCCTGGGGCCACGCCCGCGCGATCGAGAACGTCCTTGAGGCGCATCCGTGCAACCTCGTCATCTCGGACCAGTTCGCCGATCCGGCCGGTCTGAAGCGGCAGCTCTTCGAACGCGGCCAACAGATCGAACTGCGATCCATGGTGCGGGCGGAGTCCGACATCGCCGTAGCCGCGGCCTCGATCTTGGCGCGTGCCGAGTTCTTGAACCGTCTGCAGCGCTTGGGAGGAGAGATCGGCATCCCGCTGCCCAAGGGAGCGTCGTCCCCGGTCCTCACGACCGGGCGCCAAGTGTTCCAAAAACACGGGATGGATGGACTGAGGCAGGTGGCGAAACTGCACTTCAAGACCACGGCGCAAGTGACGTCGTAGAAGAGACTCGGATGTCCGTCCTCATTCCCGTCGCGCACGATTTCAACTGCCCCTGGTGCTGGATCGGCTACGTTCAAGCCTTCGATCTGGTTCGTGAGTTTGGGGTCACGCTGGAGTGGCGGGGTTACGAGCTGTATCCTGACGAACTCGAGTGGCCGGAACCTGCTCCTCCCGTGCAGCCTGCCTATCCGGATCGTCCAGCCACGCCGACGCGCCTCGAACTTGCGTATGCCGCGCAAGGCATGGACAAGCCGACCGTCGAGCGTCCACGGCGGATGCGAACCCACAACGCCCACGAGACCGCCGAGCTGGCGAAAGAGCGCGGCGTGGTCGATGAACTCATGCACCGGCTGTATCCGGCGTATTGGGAACGAGGTGAGAACATCAACGAGCCCGACGTTCTGATTGAACTGGCCCAGGGCCTGCTCGACCCGGACGAGCTTGCCGAGGTGATGGCAGGCCGCCGTTACGCGGACCGCATCGTCGGGTTCAACAAGCCCGCCTACGCGACGGGTGTTTACAATGTCCCGACGTTCTTCATCGGTGGAGAGCGCTATGCTGAAGAGTCCTATCGCGCGCTTCAGCGCGCGATGCGGGCGTTGAACCCATGAGCATTTACGCCGACCTCGATTGGCCCACAGCCCCCGCTGATCGGCCGTACGTGTTCATGAACATGGTGTCCACCATCGACGGCAAGATTCTCACCGGCGAGCGCGATGAACCCGTCATGGACCTTGGTTCGCCGCTCGATCACGCCACCATGCGCTACTTGGAGTCGCAGGCTGATGCGGTGTTGATCGGTTCAGGTTCGCTCAGAGCTACGCCGGGCATCTGGTACGAGCGTTCGTTGAAGCGTGTGGTGATGACCCGATCGGGCGACCTTCCCTGGCACTCCCGGTTCTTCACGGATGCGCCCGACCTGGCGTTCGTCGCGGGCGGAGATCTGCCGCTTCCGGATCAGGTCCGGAGACTGCCCTCGGAGCCCGTTGATGTCTTGAAGGCCCTCAAAGATGACGGTGTCCAGCGGCTGCTCATCGAGGGTGGGAGCGAGATCAACGCGGTCTTTCTGGCCGCGGATCTGGTGGATGAGGTGTTCCTTACGGTCGCTCCGAAGATCAAGCTCGGCCGTGATGTGCCGACGATCGCGGATGGCGAAGCTCTCGCTCGGCCACAGGTGAAGCCTTGGGAGTTGGTGTCCTGCCTTACCCAGAGCAACGAGGTGTTTCTGCGCTATCGAAGAGGTGCGCGATGAGCCGCGGCCCCTTGCATCCAACGACCTACCTGCTCCGCAACGCGGCCAAGACCATCCCTCTCATCGCGGTCATCCTGCTGGCCGTGATGCTGGTGATGGGCATCGTGAGCATGATCAACTCGATCCCGTACTCGATCCGCACGATTTACTCGTACAGCAAGAACGTGCTGGGCGTAACTCCTCGCGGCGACCCCGAGATGACTCCAAAGATCGAGAAGGACATCCGCGAACAGTCTCCCTATCCCATCGAGCGGATCATCCGATGCCGGGCGAGCGGAGCCCAGGTGAAAAGCATTGTCGGAAAGTGGCCCTTCGTGGTGCTCGGTATGAAGCGAGAGGACCTGGAGTACTTCCTGAAGAAGCTCGGGGCTGAGCGCGTCGAAGGGCGACTTCCCGAGGCAGGCCAGCCTGAGGTCGTCATCTCAGAGCCGGTCGCCCGCAATCTTGGGCTCGAGCTTGGCGACAACCTGCTGAGCCCCGATACTCAAGAAATGTATTCGCCCCTGCCCGTCAAGGTCGTCGGCATTGCTCAGACGACCGAGTGGCTGATGTTCAACGACATCACCTATCAACAGGAGAACCACTTCCCGCCCATCGAGAATGTGCTCGTTTTCGGCAAGGACCTCGAGACCCAAGACAAGATCGACCGTTGGGCTTATGAGGAGTTTCGTGGGGAACGCGCCCAGGTACTCGCCTACTTCCAGCTTGAAGAGAACACGCAGGAAATGTTCAGCATTCTTTATCGAATCTTGGATGTAGTCATCGGCACCCTCGTGCTCGTGATCACCTTCATGATGGGCATGCAGATGAACATCTATCAGTCGCAGCGGCTCGTCGAGTTCGGCCTGCTGCAGGCGATCGGCTACACGAAACGGCAGCTCATCCAGCGCGTGTTCCTGGAGACCGCGATCGTGATCGTCTCGGGTTGGCTGCTCGGAGTGGGGTCGGCCCTTCTCTTGCTGAATGTGGTGAAGAGGATTCTCATGGACCCGAGAGCTTTTGCCCTGAACACGTTGGATCAGGTCTCGATTTTGTACACCGTACCGATCCCGATTGCGATCACCATCGTCGCCGTGTTGACCGTGACCCGGCGATTCCGCAAGTTTGATCCGGTTGGCGTGGTCGAGCGGCGTCTTGTCTAGTTCGCGCAACTTCACGTTAAGGGGGATGCGAATCGGAACCTCTGCGCGTATAATGCATGGGACTGGTCAAGGATGATCGGTCGCAGTATCTGTCGAGGTCACCGTAGCCCTCGCAATGGAAGGCCATTTTCTTATGTGGGCTAAGTATGAACCTTGGCAGCTTCAACAGCTGCAACGGCTGGCCAAGCTCGACCCCGAACGGGTGGAAAGCTTGATGAACCTGCTTTTTCGTCAGCACCCCGGGTTGTATGGCGATCTCGCCATTGCCGCCGTCGATCAAGAGCAGCTGACCGTGCCGGAGTGCGCGGATCGACTCAATCTCGATGAACATGTGATCGAAGAGAAGCGGTCGGTGTGGCGTCGGGCTCTACTCTCGAATGTCGATTCCGCCGTGGTGATCCACGAGGGCACCAAACCCGTCGCTCGGCTTGCCGAAGGGCACTTGGCGGTGTGGGAAGTCGTCCGAGAGTATCGCAAGGTCGGTTCCCTCGACGCACTGCGAGACTCCTTCCCCGGCATCTCCGAGGTCGAGCTTGCCTCCGCGCTCCGCTACGCTCAAGAGCACCCGGGTGAGATCGAAGATCAGATTCAGGCATACGAAAAGATGCTCGCGGTGAAGCGCTCCGAGTATCCGTTCGCGAGCTGATGCCGATCATGTTTGCCTGACGGCTGACTCGGCATACTTGGACCGTGAACGTCCAAGATGCCATGTCTGCTTGGTTTGCTGGCCCTAAGGGCGAGAACGCCGAGTGGTTCGCCGAACTCCTTGCTCAGGTCACCTGGGATTACTACTTCTGGCGGCGCAACTACTTTCCCGAAGACGGCGTCGTCGTCGGGGCCGCCGACCGCCGACAGCAAGATGAGTTCCGTGATCGGTTTGAAGACCGTCTGAACGAGCTGTTGGGCCGCCTGAAGGCGGATTGCCCGTTCCACAGTCCCCGATATGCGGGGCACATGATCGCCGAGCAGACCCTGCCAAGCATTGCCGGATACTTCGCGGCGATGCTCTACAACCCGAACAACGTCGCCTACGAGTCCGCTCCGGTCACCTTGCAACTGGAACTGGAAGCCGCCGCGATGATCTCGAAGATGCTGGGCCACGGCGAAGGTGCTTGGTCGCACTTAACGAGTGGCGGCACGATGGCGAACTTCGAGGCCCTGTGGATTGCCCGAAGCGTGAACTACTTACCCTTCATCATCGACGAAGTTCGTACCAAGCGGGGCAAGCCCGCCCTTGGGGCGCGCCTTGGGGCTCCTCCGCGAGAGACGTTGGCAGAGTTTGCGCGGCTGTACCGCGAGCACAACATCAGTCAAGATCTGCTCGCTTCGCCGTTCAACGTGGCCGAGCAGGGTGTGAGTTCGGTCGAGGCCGCTACCGGCTCGCGCGGTGTCATCCTCGTCCCAGAGACCCACCACTACTGCTTCTCCAAGGCCATGGACTTGCTGGGTCTGGGGCGTGCTCAGCTGGTGCGGGTGCGGGTCGACACCGATTTCCGTATGGATGTCGCCGACCTCGACGCCAAGCTCGACCTGATTGAAGCGAAGGGTCAACACGCGCTCATGGTGGTGGCGGTGGTCGGCGCAACAGAGGAAGGTGCGGTCGATCCCGTTGACAAGATCGTCGAACTTCGCGCCCATCGCGAGGCGGCGGGCAAGCGCTCCTTCTGGCTCCATGCGGATGCTGCGTACGGCGGTTATCTGCGAACCGTGATCCTGCCCGAGCGGATCGGCCTTGGCGAGCCGTGGGCCGATGTCGAGATAAACGGTCGAGCGACACACCTACCCTTGCAGTTGCCTGAGCACGGAGCATGCGATGCCCTGGAGTGCCTGGGTGAGTGCGACTCCATCACCGTTGATCCGCACAAGCTCGGCTACGTGCCGTATCCGGCGGGAGTGGTGAGCTTCCGCACCCGCGCGGTCAAGCCGCTCGCCCGGCAGCAAGCTCCGTACCTAGAGGAACATGCGGCCCGAGTCCAAGACGACGAGACGTCGAACCAGATCGGGGTGTTTACGCTGGAAGGCAGCAAGCCAGGAGCCGCCGCCGCTGCGGTTTGGCTGAGTCACCAGGTCATCGCTCTGGATGCCCGCGGGCATGGCGCGCTGGTTCAGCAGACCATCCGCAATGCCTGCGAACTCCATGCTCTGCTCGAGACCTACGGAGATGAGGAGACTCGCGCGGTCCCGCTGTGCGCGCCGGGTTCGAACATCGTTTGCTACGCCCTCCGTCCCAGGGGCGAAGCGCCGCTGAGCGAGATCAACCGTTTGAACAAAGCGCTCTACGAACGGTTCAGCATGGCGTCAGCCAGCCGCAGCGTTTATGAGCAACGCTACTTTGTGAGCCGCACGACGCTCGAACCCAGCCGCTACACGACGGAGACGGTGACGGACTTCCTTGAGCGGCTCGGTGTGACCCCCGCCGAGTACGAGCGCGAAGGCGTGTTCATGTTGCGATCCGTGCTTATGAACCCATGGTACGGCGCGGCCAAGGCTCGCGGTCGGTTTGTCCTCAGCGACCTCGTGGCCGAGTTGCACCTCGCCGCGCGGAGTGTGATCAGCGGTCGATAGGCTTAGGAGCGGCGTAGACGAGGTAGCCCAGCGCATCGCCTTCTTTCGCGGTCTTGTGGCAACTGAGGCAGTTGGTTTTTGCGCGAATCGGATATCCCTTTACTAGCCAGCCGTCTGGCTTGATGCTCGCGGCAAACTCCTTGCCGAAGTTGGATCGGACGAGCCTCTCCACCTCCGTCGGCTTGAATGTCGACTTGCGCTCGGGCTTCGGCGCCCCCGGCTTGGGCATGCGAAAGTCCAGAGGCACATACGTCACACGGAACGACTTTGCGCTGAAGCTGGCCGTCTTGTTGCCCACCAGAAACCTGTCCATGTTGGGCCGGTTGAAGGCGAAGGTTGCGGTCAGACCATGGTTGCCCGCAGCACGCACTGTGCCTTCCATGCGACCCATACCGAACTTGCCGTCGGCCTTCTGGAACACCGCGAGATCTCTCTTCGCGAACGCGTCCATGGCGGCCTCACGCTCGTCCGCCAGTACTCCCATCAGCAGAAAGGTCCACATACTGCTTGGACGCACGGGCACGGGATTCGGGTTGGCAAGATGCGTTAAACTGCGCCCGTGTGGGTACTTGGATTGACGGCATTGCTCGCCCTCGGAGGAGTTGGCGAAGTGGATGAAGCGGCGGGATTGACGACGCGATGGACCAAGCTGGCGGAGAGCGCGGCGATTCCCTGGCCCGAGTATCCTCGCCCGCAACTGCGGCGCGAGGCCTGGACCAATCTGAATGGGACCTGGGACTTTGCCATCGGCGGAAACCAACGCCCCGAGAAGTTCGACCGCAAGATCCGCGTACCCTACCCGGTCGAGTCGCACCTGTCCGGAATCAATGAGATGGTGCCCGAGGGCGCGACCGTCTGGTATCGCCGAGAGCTGCCCGCGACGACGGTGACGGGACGGACCTTCTTGCGCTTCGAGGCGGTCGATTGGCACGCGAAGGTGTATCTCGATGGACGACTGCTGGGAGAGCACAAGGGTGGCTCCGATCCGTTCGCTTTCGAAGTTACCGACGTTGTCCGCGATGGCAAACCCCATGAACTGGTCGTGGCCGTCACCGATCCCACCGACGCCGGTCCTCAGCCGCGGGGCAAGCAGGTGCGCAAGCCGGGCGGCATTTTCTATCGCCCCACCACGGGTATCTGGCAGACCGTTTGGATGGAAACGGTGCCCGAGCGGTTCGTGCACTCGCTCTACACCGAGACCAGGATCGATGGTCGGGTGACCGTCCACCTTGGTGCTTCATCTTCAGGCCCGGTTACGCTGACGGTGTTCGATGGTTCTCGCCAAGTGGTGAGAGTCGAAGGAGACTCGGCCAAGCCGATCGAGCTTCGCGTGCCGAATCCCAAGCTGTGGTCGCCCTCGTCACCTTTCCGCTATCGGATGGAGGTCACCTGCGGCACGGACAAGGTGGAGCACAGGTTCGGCATCCGCGAGTTCGGGCTCAGCAAAGAGTCTCAGCCGCGGTTCACGCTGAACGGCAAGCCGATCTTCCTGTTCGGGCCGCTGGATCAAGGCTACTGGCCAGACGGATTACTAACGCCCCCCACCGATGCGGCGATGCGCTACGACCTCGAAGTCACCCAGCGCCTCGGATTCAACACGGTACGCAAGCACGTCAAGATCGAGTCTGCGCGCTGGTACGACGCCTGCGACGAAATGGGGCTGATCGTGCTGCAGGATATGCCGAGCGGCGACCGGTCGATTGGCCCTTCGGACCCCGATCTGCAACGTACGCCCGAATCCGCGGCGATCTACGAACAGGAGCTGCGGGCGATGATCGCCACGCGCCGGATGTTCACCTCGGTGGCGATGTGGGTGGTGTTCAACGAAGGCTGGGGCCAGTTCGACACGGCTCGGATCACCGATTTAACGAAGAAGCTGGATCCCACCCGTTGGGTGAATAGTGCGAGCGGCTGGACGGATCGCGAGGTTGGCGACACGTGGGACATCCACGTCTATCCGGGGCCAGCATCTCCGAAACCCGACCCCAAGCGGGCGCTGCTCCTGGGCGAATACGGTGGGCTGGGCCTGCGCGTCGAGGGCCACCTGTGGCAAGCCGACGGGGGCTGGGGATATCGCTCCTACCCATCGCGCGAAGCCCTGGGCGAAGCGTTGCGGGATTCGTTCTTTGCGCTGAATATGCTTCGCGGAGATGGGCTCTCGGGGGCGATCTACACCCAGACCACCGACGTCGAAACCGAGATCAACGGCCTTCTCACTTACGATCGCGAAGTGCTCAAGGTCGATGAGAAGACCTTCCGAGGCTGGGCGGACAGCCTGCACGGCCCCATCCCGAAAGTGAGCACGCTGATTGAGACCAGCGAGCGGACCGGCCACACATGGCGCTACACGAAATCGGACCCTGGAGAGGGCTGGATGGCTACCGCGTTTGATGACTCGAAGTGGGCCGAGGGCGAGGCGGGATTCGGTTCGACCGGAACCCCCGGCGCGGTCGTCCGCACCCCGTGGACGGAGAACGGCTCCATTTGGATCCGGCGCAAAGTCGAGCTTGCGAGGTCGCCAAGCCGCGAGGTTGCCCTGCGCATCCATCACGACGAGGACGCCGAGGTGTACCTCAACGGAGAACTGGCGGCCAAGCTACCGGGGTGGTCCGATGGTTACAAGCTAGTTAGGATTCCGACGAAGCTCGTCAAAGGACCACTGACCATCGCCGTGAAGTGCACGCAGACCCGCGGTGGCCAGAACATCGATGTTGGAATCGTCGAGCTTGGGCAGTAGGACAAGTCGTTTCCTACGGCTAGGCGTGGGAGTTTGTTGCCCCACAGCCTGAAGCTATGCCCGGAGTAGGTAGCGTTCAGTCACCCTTAGGTGTCAGAGATCCCATGGGCGGCACCGGAGGGTAGAAAGCAGCTGCCTTTTCGACGGCCTTCTTGGCCTCCTCCATCGCTCGCTTGGACTTCTCCGCCATCTTCTTCGCTTCTAGGTCGGTGTAGACCCAAGTCATCTCTTTGCGGAGCTGCTCTATGTGCTTCTTGAACTCCTCGCGCTCGGCAGCCGATGCCCAAGCCGCGATCTGTTCCAGATGAGCCTCCGGCAGATGCTTGAGCTCCTTCAAGTCCTTCATGTCGGCCAGTTCGGTAAAGCTGTACGCGAAGGTCTCGGTGCGGACCCTTGTCTTCGGCGCAGAAGGTGCGATGGCCTTCTCATCGATCGCGACCACAACGAGGCGCGCTTCGCGGTCCTTCGACCCCGGAGCGAACGCCACCGAGTCTTCGACGGTCACCCGGATCGTTGGCTCATGATCGCGCAACTCGACCACCGGTGGCGCGGGGGCCAAGGCTTCCGTCGGCTCCGGCTGGCTCGGCTTGGGCTTGACCTGCTTCACGACGACCAACTTCTTGGCCTCCTTCTTCGGAGCTACAGCTGGCTTGGCTGGCTTGATCGCCGGCAGCGGGGCTAGGCCGGCATCCGTCGTGACGACGATATCTTCGAGTTCGGCCGGGAGATCTTCGGCGGGCATGTTGAAGACGATCGGCGTCGGCTTACCTTTCACCACCAGGACATCCGCCTGAGGCAACTGAGGACGAAGCCCGCCTACCGCCACCACTGCACCCATGGCCGCGGCCATCATTCCGAGGGCACCAACGGGCGTGAACCCGGCTCGGCGACTTTCGAGCGCGCTGGAAACGCGACGACTGAGCTGACCTTCGCGCATCAATGCCGTGCCCGCGATCGGTGTTCGACCGTGGCTCTTGGAACGTGCGATTTCGACCAATGCCGCGGCGTAGTCGGTGGCCTCGAGACCGGCGGCGATCACTCGCTCGTCGGCGGCGAGTTCGGCTTCGTCCTTGATGGCATGGGCGAGCCACCACACCAGCGGATGGCACCACAGCAGGGCGCGAACCGATGTCGCCAACCACTGCCAGCCACAGTCGAAGCGACGGATGTGGGCGGCTTCGTGCATGAGCGCGGCTTCGCGGTGGGCTTGGGGCCACGTTTCAAAGTCGTTCGGAACAACCACGCACGCCCGGCGAATGCCGAACGTCATCGGAGAGCCAATCGGAGCGAGCCTGAAATCGACCTGACGAGTGACGTCGAGTTTGGCCAACGCCTGATAAAGTTCGTCGGTGAGATCGTCTCCCGCCTGACGCGCGCGAGACCACAGGCGCACGAGCGCAACACCGCCCAAGGTCATTCGGAGGGCGAGCAAGACGGCAACCACGCCCCACACCCAGCTCCAGTTCGCGACTGGCGCGGCAGCCGCAATGGGAGCACCTTCAGCGGCCATCATCATGATCGGAGCGGGCTTCTCGGCCCAGGGAATGTCGAAACGGAACTGAGGCCCGGCCCAGATCCATACCGGGAGGGCGAGCAAGCCGAGGACCGCGGTCCGCAGCCAAGCCGACCGCATCTGCGCTGATCGATGCTTGAGCACCCACCAACCGACAAGCGCAACACCCAGCAGCAAGGTCGCGCGAATCCCCAGATCGATCAGCTCGTTCATGAAGTCCCCTTCTTCTTTGCCCTCGCGGCCTCGATCATCCGCGAAAGTCGGTCTAGTTCCGACTCGTCGATGTTCTGATCCTTTTCACTGAGCAATGCCGACACCATCTCGGTGACGTTGCCCGCAAAGAACGTATCCACCACGCCGTGAAGAGCCGACTTGGCGGCCTCGTCACGCGGAGTGGAGGGTGTAAAGAAGTAGCGTACGCCCTCGGCTCGAACCGAGACGAGTTCTTTCTCGGTGAGCACGCGGAGCATCCCCCGAACGGCGGAGTACGTCGAGCCGTCGTTTAGCTCTTCTTGAACCTCGGCGGCCGTAGCTTCGCCCCGGCGGTAGAGGATCTCGAGGAGTTGACGTTCGCGGCGGCTGACATTCATGGTGGTACTTACGATCATTCCTTGCGGGGCATGTTCCCGTTGTGCAAAGTTTTTCGCATTTTATCGTAAGCCGAGGGGCTCTCCGAGGCTTTGGTCCCACCATCGGCTGGCGCACCCTTGTAACGAATGGGCATGAGTTATGCGTTAAGTTGCACGTCGACAATGCTGTGGCTAGTCGTCGACTTCGTTGTCGCCCTTGCCTTCGCTGAACAGCCACGTCTTGTTGAACGCGATCTTCTCACTCGCCGTACCTCTCGCGCCCTCCATGCCCGCCAGGAAGATCGAGTTCTTGCCGAACTTCTGGTTGACCGTGTCCACCGCTCGGTTCAGCAAGTCGCGCTGCTCCGAGTCGTCGAACAGGCTCGGAGTCACATTGTTCGAGGGAGACAGATCGGCAAACCCCACTCCGACTTGGCGGGGCCGATCGAAATCCCGGCTCTCCCAAAGGCGAAGGAACTGGTCATTCACGGTCACTGTGTCGTTCGTCGCGTCTAGCCGCGTGTGGCCCTTCCAGCTACGATCGAAGCCGCGCACATGAACGGACATGAACGAGGCACGCAGTTCGCTGGCCCGCAGTCGCGCCGTCGCCTTCTGGATCAAGCGCAGCAGAACTTCGCGGCATCCCTGATCGGTGCGCAGTTCGGGAGGCAGCACGTGGGAGTGGCTGAGCGTCTTGGGTGGTGCCTCGTGCTCATCCAGCTCGTAGCCCCGAAGCAAGTACCACCATCGCTCGCCGACGATCGAGCCGAACGCCGCTCGCAACTCCTGCCGGCTCGTCGCAAACAGGCCGCCAACATCGAAGATCCCGGCCGCATTGAGCCTCGCCTTCATTCTCACGTTGATGCCCGCGATCTCGGTGAGGGCCAGATGCTGAATCCGACCGGGTAGGTCGTCCCGTTGCAGGATCACCAGTCCGTCGGGCTTTTGCATATCGCTCGCCAACTTCGCAAGGAACGCGTTTGGGGCGATACCGATCGAGCACGTCATCACCTCGCCGACTTGCTCGCGGATCGTCCGCTTCATGCGGTGTGCCAGTTCGCGAGCTTGCCCAGGATCGCGCTCTTTCCCCAGGAGCCGAAACCGCATCTCGTCGATGCTCGAAACTTTGTCTACGGGCAACACCGACTCGGCCGCCTCGATGATCGCATGATGGAAACGCACGTAGACCGGCGGCCTCGCGGGAACAACAACCAGGTCTGGGCACATCCGCCGGGCGTCGCCCACGTTGGTCCCGGTGCGGATGCCGTACCGCTTGGCCTCGTAGCTGGCGGCGATTGCGCACGTGGAATCGGTCTCTACCGGCGCGACGATGATCGGGCGCCCCCGCAAGTCCGGGTTCTCTTGCTGCTCGCACGAGGCGAAGTAGGCGTTCAAATCCAAGAACAACACCCGTAAAGGGCGGTTGTCCTCGCGCTCGAATGGTAGAGAATCGTCTACCATTCGAAAAGTATACGCTACTTCTGCCAGAGCGGGGCTTCGCCCCAGAACCCGGCGCCGACCACGCCGCCGATTCCTTCAGACCAGACGTTCGGGTTGAACACCGTCCAGTCGGGATATGCAACCCCCGCCGCAAACAGCGGTAGGCGATCCGTGGAGCGCATTCCCTTCAGGGTGGTGCCGCCGATCACCGCCACCATCCCGCCGCCGACTTCTGTGGCGAACAGGCAGCCGTAATCGCCCTCAAGATTTCGGTCGTCGATCTTGACCGCTCCGCGCCGAAGCGTGAGCGGCGCAGCGAGCTTGGTGGTCGCAAAAGCGGCGTTGGTGTCGGCGTTGCCGTAGAGCACCAGATTTCGGTTGCGCAGCGTATCTGCCCGGACGGCGGTGTCGGGAATCACATCAACCGCGCCGTTCCCGCGATACCACCATTGTTCGGCGTCGTAACGCGCCTTGTTGAACGACCAGGCGTTCTCTTCTCGGGTGCCTTTCGTGCTGAAGACGAAGGCCATCTTGCGCTGCATCGCCTCCTTGAACGGGCCGGTTTGCATCGGACTTGCCGTCACCGTTTTCCACGTGCCGTTGACCTTCTGCAGGTCGATGAAAGCGGCACGAGTGATCGGCGGTGGCACGATCTGGCCGTCGATCTCGCGGAGGCCGGCAAAGACTCGGATGGCCGCTACGTTCTCAGTCGTCATCTTTATGGTGCTGCCGTTGTCGACGACGTGGACGCGGCTGGGTTCGAGCTTCTTCTCTTGGCGTCGGATCTCGACCATGTCCATCCGGCCGCTGATCGCGGGGTTCAGCGTCATGAACCGAAGCTCCCGCCCCTCGTTGGTCTTGACAAACCGAGTGAGCTCGGTCTTCTGGAACATCTCAAAGATAGGCGGCCAATCGACGCAGTCCGCCCCCGCCGAGCGATCTCCGTCCCACCAGTGGCCGGCACCCTTCTCCTCGTAGTAGCCGATCTCCTTGCCGATCTTGGCGAAGGCGTCGCGCATGGCTCGCGCCTCTCGTACCGGCACATTATCGTCGGCGTCACCATGCAGGATGTACACCTGCTGCGTGGCGTGGTTATCAAAGAGCCGCTCGGTGTCGGTCGGGGAGACAGCACGCTCGAAGAACGCCTCCATCGGCGTGGGATTCTGCGGACGCGGCTTGCCGACGTAGGTGTAGAAGCTGCGCCAGCCCGCGCTCGGGGCAATTGCGGCAAAGCGATCCGGGAAGTGGGCGCCGAGCTGCCAAGTTCCGTGGCCGCCCATCGAGTGGCCGGTTAAGTAGGTTCGACGCCGATCGGTGCCGTACTTAGCCTGCACATGGTCCAGCACTTCCATGGCGTCCATCCGCCCCCAGTCTTCCCAGTCGAATCCATAGGGACGACGGTTGGTTGCGGCGACGACCCAGCACCAGTCCTTCGCGCTGTAGGCCTCGGCCTGACCCTGGGCTTCGACGGAAGCACCATGAACCGTGAGCACGAGTGCAAGACCCTTATCCGGCTTGGTCGGCGGAACGACTGCGTAGTATTGAACGGACCCATCGATCGCACTGACGAACGTCTCGCGTCGGCTCTGCTCCGGTTTGCGAATGCGGATGCTGGGCGAAAAGGAGTCGCTCTGGCCGCCCGCGGTCAGTTGGAGGTTGAGGGCCGCCGATGAACCGGTCAGGCCCGTGCCGGGCGGAATTCGAAAGCCGACTTTGCGGATAGACAGCGGAGGAATCGAGGGGAGTGCCGTGGTTTCGGTGCGGCGATTCGGTAGGGTTGCCTTGAGTGTTCCCCCGGAAAGTGGAGCCTCGGAGCCGTTGACGACGATGACCGCGCCCCATTGGGTTTCGGGCTTGCCGTCGATGATATCAGGCAAGGTCACGTCGTCCTTGTTGAAGACGACCGGCTTTGGCATCGGATCGAGGCTGACCTTGAGCCGCCCCCGACCGGTGGCGAAGAGAAGATTGTTCGTACCTCGCTGAAGTTTGATCGGCACCCGGTTGTAACCGTAGCCGTAGACATCGCCGCCGCGCAACTCCCCGTTGACATACGCGAGGTTGTGGCCGACCGCGTTCATCAGCACCACCTCGGTTCGGGCGTGATCGAGCTTGAAAGAAGCGTAGCCACCCTGGAAAGGACGCCCCTCGAACCAGCCGTCCTTGTTCGCTTTCTGCTCTGTCCAGGTTCGGTTGGCCACCGCCTCGCCCGCCGACGGAGCCCGCCAGGCTCCATTTACGAACTGAAGCGCGACGGCGTCGGTAGGGAAGGGAATCCGCCCGCCTCGCCCGACGGACTCGATGGCAAGGCAGGTATCGAGTGTCGTCGGCATAGCGACGACGGAAAGAACCAACGGAATCCACGGCATATGCCGGTTTTACCTAGCGGTCGGTTCGTCGGGTTCGGCGTCGAAGCAGGTATCCGGTAGCGAGAGCCACCGCACCGAGGGTTGCCGGTTCCGGGACCACGGTATCGCCGCCATCGTCGATCGTGCCAATGATCAGACCGCCACCCAGGAGGCCGAAAAGCCACGGACCGATGCCGAGAGGGGTTCCAATGATCGGGATCGGACTCTCGGTGGTCGTGATGATCTCTTCGGGCATCTCGCTGAGGCGAGGAACTTCTGGGCTCATGGCGATCAGTTCTTCAAACTCCGAGAGTTCGTCGGGTTGCGCCTCAAGTTCGCGAAGCTCTTCCGTCACGCGGGCAGACAGCTTCGGTTCAGGATCCTTCGCCGACTCAGGCACCTTCGGACCTCGGGTCAACGGGTTGCCGCACTTGGCGATCAGAATCGGGGTTCCGAACATATCGGCAAAGACGGGGGTGCCGAGCTTGAGCTTCTGCACGTGCATCTTGACGAACCCACCGGGAGGGATGCTGTACACCTTGTAGGTTCCCGGGGCGGTCAAACGGGCCAGCGTCAGACCCGAGAAGTACGCGATCACCTCCTTGTGAGTCATCGCGAAGTGCCGTTGAAACCGATCGCTGACCTCGGAGTCATTTCGAACCTGGTTGAGGAGCTGGCTCGCGCTGGTGACCCGATGATTGAGGAAGGCGTTGCGATCCGGTCTTGCGACAGCCATGACGGAGAGAACGCAGACCAAGATTGTGAGCAGTAATCGCATTAAAATCACACTTGGGAGCCGGGACTATTCCCATTATTTTGACTCCCGCTGACTCTTCTACGTTCCGCAAGAAGGATGCCATTCGCAGATTAGGAGGGGCCGTTTTAGGATCGCGCTGTGGTGAATTTAACGTTCAGCAAGCTGCGGATCTGGAGGAGGGTGAAGCCGATGAGAATCGTGCCCATCATCCAGGCTGCGGCGGTGGTTGGCCGGAACGCACGTTCTCGTGGCCGAGAGTTCCGGGCCTCGCAGCGGAATGGTCATTCGGCGGCTTACTCGAACTCCCAGCGCATGCGTTTGATCACGCCGGTGCCGACCCCGAGGTCGTGCACCGAAGCTCCGAAGATCATGTTGGGGATCGCTTGCACTCGGTACCGCGCCTCGTGCGTCTCGATGGTGCCGACTTCGAAGTCCGATTCGATGGGGCTATGTCTCGCCCTCGATTTCCAATCCTCAGCCGTCCAGAAGCTCGACATACGGTAAGCAAAGTGGATATCTTTGAAAGCTTTAGCATTACCAACTTCCCCTGCGTATGCGAGGGGAGTTCGCACATCCCCGGTCGCGATGTACCAGATGCTCTGGCGGGTGACCAGGGTTTGGTAGTCGTAAGGGAATGGGTGCGTCCAGGCAAAAACCCTAAGCCACGGTTCCGACTTGGCAGCGGCAAAGGTCAGGGCTGTCCACGTTGGAACTCGAGGATCAATCGCTTGAAGTGTGCGTTGTACGCTCTGGGTGATCGCATTCCATTCAACACCGACTGGAGACCCTGCGAGCGCATCTCCCCATCGCGCGAAGGTGAAGTTGCCACTAGCGAAGGTTGCCCAGACGGACGGCTCTATACGCTGCCGCTCGCCATCAAGGACGAAACGGGGCCGGATAAGGATGAGCTTCCGCTCCTTGTCATGGCTGATTACCAATATCTTCTTCAGGTCATTCCAAACTGTCGTAGAAATCGTGTCTGCCTGTTGTCGGTGCTTGAGGATCGTGGTCAGTGTTGAAGTCGGCACCCAGCCCGCGACAGTCTGAATCCCATCTTTCGCCCAGTGGGCCAGCAGCATCTCCGCTACCGCCTGATCAAGCGAACTCCGAGGTGGTTTCAGGCCATCGTGATACCAAAGCGAGGGGCGCAGCGTTGCAAAGTCCACCCACTCTCGGAGATTGGGCGCCATCTTCAATGCTCCCGTCTCCAAGTCTGGCAACACCGCCCCGTTGTTGCTAACATTGGCCGCGAAAGTGTGCCGCGCAAAGATCAACATTCTTCCTTCAGCATCAAGGCCATGTGTCGCGAGAAGAAGCACTGCACCCGAGCGGCGAGCAAACACGGTTAGGTTGGCGCATTTCGCCCACTTCTGCAGGTCCAAAGTTGTTGCAGTGTGGGCAGCAAGACTATGGTCAGTCACAGTGTTGCTTGTTGGTATGACCGGATACCGCCGCCCAAGCTCTTCGGCGACTGCCACAAGGTTGGCCATTTCCTTGAACTTGGTCGTATCCACTGTCCAGAGCCTTGCCTCGCCATCCTTTAGCCTAATGGTCTCTGGCCGCAGGCTGTCCACCACGAGCGCCGCCATCGATGCTCCGATCCCGGTCGCCGCAAACTGCCCTGGCGTAATCCTTCGCTCGTCGAGATCACGACGGAGCTTCTCAAATCGCTCGCTCATTCGATCTGCGGTCAGTTTGTCAAGCGGTTCAGCCTTCAAGGCTTCACGCCAACTCGCGACGTACTGCTCGGTCAGTTCGCGATCTTCTTCATCCAATCGCTCTTGCACCGCCTTGGTTCGGACAAAGTGCCGCTTCCCATCCCGGAGGACGGGCTTGAGTTCAGCCAGGGCCTCAAGGTCGGAAGCACGCCACTCGGGCATGGCCCCAGCAACGGCGATCTGCTTCAGGCTTGTGTCATTTATGGCAGATTCAGGCGCAATCGCTGATAGAGGTACGGAGCACGTCAGAAGAAGGAAAATCAACACCATAAGAGACTCCGGCCCGGGTGCGCCCGGGCCACTGGCTTTGCTATTGCACGCATCCGCAAACGCCGAACGTCATCGCGCACTGCATGCCCACACCGTTGCAACTCCATTGGGTCTTCCGTACACAGTCGCCCGGGCTTTGCTCGTAGCAATGGCCCGACGGGTTGCCGGGATTGCCATCAGCGTGAGACTCAACTGGCAGAGCCACCACGAGGGCAAAGCCACACATCACCGTCAGGGCGAACTTTTTCGCAATGTTCATTATTGATCCTCCTTAGGATTGGTTTCTTGAAGACTCGCTGGAGTTGCCCCCTTGAATCTCGCAAGTCGGTGTTTGAACTCGTCCTGAGACAACACCTCATACTTGGCCCCTTGGCGAACGAGGAGCGCCGGGGTCTGAAGCACGTCAAGTCGGGACGATAGGTTCTTGTCACGCGCAAACTGCTCCTTGGCGGTCAAACTCACTCCTGACGGAGCAAAGACTCGGCTAGCCCAATCGTGGTCAACTGTTCCCGCTTCGTTGAGCACCTTACGGACCTGGAGATACCTGGTCATGAAGTCTCGATCCATACCGGCCTGAATCATGGCTGCACCAAGGTTCGCATGGGCGTCGGGCGCGATAAGGTGTATCGCAACGTTCACGCCGCCGATGTCGCCTCGTTCCAAACTAACGAGGAGTTGCTCGCATCCCGCACAACCAAGCGAGATGAAGGCCGCGAGTTGAAGCGGGTCGGGACCGGAGTTAGAAACGACGATGGGACTTGATTGCAGTTCGCGCGTCACGTCTGGCAAGTCCAGCAGGGCCGGAACGCCGATGGCCGAGACGCTCCGTGTTAGCTGGCCAACGATCAAGGCGGCGATGACTGAAAAAGCCGCCGTCGCCACCAAGGATGGGCGAGCCGTTCTCATCGTCGCCATGATAAACAGCAGCACGAAACCGCCCGCAATTGTCAAGCAGTAAACGCACTTGTGTCTCAGGAGGAGCAGAGCGTACGCCTGGAGCAGCACCGCGGAACTCGCCAACAGCCCCAACCAGGCCGTCGCCAACTTCGCACGAGCCATGGTCAGCGTGAGGGAGGTCAGAACGGCGAGAATGCCCAAGACACTGAAGGAGATCCCGGGAAGGTGTGGACTGAACACCTTGAGCGTCGCGTTTGGACCCATTAGCAACGCTGAACACTTGCTCACCTGGTTAGCTCCAGAAGGGCACGTGACGAACAACCCCTCAGCGTGGTTGCGGGCGAGGATCAGTAGGATTCCAAGAAGCGTCCCGTAGAGCACCGCAAGGATGAGCGCATCAAAGCGCTGAACTCTGGCTCCCAAAGTTGCGGGGGGGGGGGGGGGGGGCGTAGCGGCGCGGGGGGCGTGCATGTTACTGTTTTCAATATAAACCCAAAAAAAGAGAAATGCGGCAAAAT
>JANJUB010000057.1 GCA_024710805.1 Fimbriimonadaceae bacterium
AACATCCAACTTGAGCCGCAGTATCAGAAGGACGTCGAGGCGGCCAAGGCCGAAAAGGTGCCGTCCAAGCGAATGCAAGATCTCTCCGTTGCCGGAGCCATGGTCTTCGCCTTGGTTTTTGGCATCGCGCTTTTCAACCTCGCCCCGAACCTGATTTCCGCGAACCTGGGCAAGTGGCTGGGTTTTAAGAGCGACGCGGCCATCAACTTTACAACCGAGGTCATCAAGACGATCTTCTTTCTCGGTTACATCTGGCTCATCAGTCGGCTACCTGATATCCGAAGGGTCTTCCAGTATCACGGCGCGGAACATAAGGCGATCAACACCCTCGAGGCCGAGCAAGACCTGAACATGGACAACTGCCGGGCCCAGACTCGGTTGCATCCGCGGTGCGGCACCAGTTTCGCGATCGTGGTCCTCATCGTGAGCATCATCTTGTTCACGCCGCTGCCGCGATTCGACCTGGGCAACGCGATGATCAACGGCACCGTGCGGTTTCTAACCGAGCTCCCGTTGCTGTTTGTGGTGTCGGGGATCAGCTACGAGCTGATCCGCATGGCGGGCAAGTTCCGCAGCCAGAAGTGGGTCAATGTGATGTTTGCTCCGGGATTGGCTACGCAGCTTTTGACCACGGTCGAACCCGATGACGACCAGATCGAGGTCGCGTTGGCGGCACTGGTGGCCTGTATTGATGCTGAAGAGGCGGGGAAGGTAGCCGATCCCGAAGCGGCGGCCGAAGAACCCGAGGTCGAGCTGGCTTAGGGCCATGCGTGCCGCCGGCCGCCTCATTCTTGAAGCGATTCTTCTCTCGGTCGTGTATGGCATTGCCCACGACATGGTCACCGCCCACGTGTGGGTGGAGTACTTCACCGTTCACCACGCTAAGGTCGTTGAGTCCACGAGCCCGGTCGTTATGGCCCTAGTGTGGGGCGTGCTCGCCACGTGGTGGGTAGGGGCCCTCGCGGGGATCTGGCTGTGGGCCTTCGCTACGGCCGGCTCGCTACCGCGGTTGCCGATCGAGCGACTTCGCCAAGTCATGCTTCGCGGGTTGGGCGGCCTATACATCAGTGCGATGCTGGTGCTGGGGTTGAGTTACATCGGACTCGGTTGGATTGGCCAGGGCCACGACATTCCCGACTTAGAGGTCCGGCGACGTGCGCTCGCCGTCGGCATCACCCACATGTATAGCTACGGCGCAGGAGCCCTGCTGATCCTAGCGATGGGCTTCCGCGCGTTGCAGCTGAGGTACCGGGCCGCTAAGGTGTCACCGTAACCGTCGTCGTCTTGTGAATCCCGCTACGCGTGGCGAAGATCGTCACGTTGATGCTGGTCGTGACTGCGGTGGTTAGTACGGGCGCGGTCACCGTGGTCTGGCCTTCGGGGACGGCATACGAGGAGGGGAGGATCACGATTCCTGGGGCGCCGGAGAAGAGTAGGATGGACCGTCCGCCCGCCGGAGCGATGCCGTCCAAGTTGATCTGCAGTCCACCCGTTTGTCCGCCTTGTACGGATGTCGGCACCGCGGCGATCGAAGTCAAAGCCGGCGCGTTAACGGCCATGAAGACGGTTCTGGAAATCGAGTTCAGTGTCGCGGTCAACACGACCCCTTGGTTGGCGTTGACCCCGGAGGTTGTGATTCCAAAAGATGCGGAGGAGTCTCCACTTAGGACGGTGACTGAACTGGGCACCGCCGCTACGTCGGGCTTGCTCGAGGTGAGAGTCACTACCCGGCCTGCCGCTGGTGCGGCACCGGTCAGGCTGACGGTGCCGGTCGGGGTTTGTCCTCCTAGCGAAACCAGGGGCGTGACCGTAATCGACGATAACGTCGCGGTTAGGATTGTGAGGGTCTTTGAAAGAGCGAGTCCGCCGAATCGGGCCGAGATGGTGACTGCGCCGTTGTTCGGAAGCGCCGTGGTCGTAATGTTGAAGAATGCCGTGGTGCTGCTGGTCGGAACATTGACCGTAGCAGGAACCGACGCCACGGTCGGATCGCTGCTGAAGAGTGACCAGGTCTGAGTCGCCGGGGCCGGGGTGTTGAGGGTGATGCGTCCCAAAGAGCTGCTGCCACCCACGACGTTGTTGACGATAATCGTCAAGTCGGCCGGTTGGGCGCGTGCGAGACTGACGCTCGTGTCAAAGCTCCTCGCCAAATAGAAGTTGCCAGCGGGATCGGTCAGGTAGTTGCCGAGCGTCATTGCGCTACCGGCTGCTACATTGAACGTCGAGGCGAGCTTGCCGTCGGCGTTGCTGTACCGGCGAAATGCGGTGTTCGTCGTGGAAGTGTTAAAGCCGAAGACCGTGTTCCCGTCGAAGTCGCGCGCGAACCCGTGGTAGCCGCTGGTCAAGCCTGAGAATGTAGGCGTGGTCCAAGAGAGAGCTCCAGCCGTGGTTGCGCGAAAAAGTCGGTATTGTCCGGCCACGTGAATCGAGACCCAGACGCCGATGCCGGGGACAACCCCGAGATCGCGTCCGAATCCGCCGGTATCACCGGTTCGATTCCCGGAATACACAGCGTTGCCCGTACTCGTCGAATGAACGCTAAAGAGTGGCACATCCGTGGTTCCCGACTTTGCCGCCCCGATCGCGTAGACCACATTCGCACTTGAATCGACCGCGATTTCGGAGTATCGCTCGTTGGTGAGGTTAGCGGCGTCCAGTGTGCGTTTCCAGGCCGTAGATCCAGATGGAGTGACCTTGGCGAGCGACGAAGAACCGATCTCTTGAAAAGAGAAATAGGCATTCCCCGATGAGTCCATCGCGAATGCGGAGGCAATCAGCAAGTCGGTGCCGAAGGACGCCTCCGCGACGGAGGCCAGAGTGGTGGGGTTGAAGTACTGCACAACGGCCTTATCGAAGGAATCGTCTCGACCGGCCAAGGCCAGTTGGCCCCCCGCGTATCCGATGGAGATAACGCGGTCGATGCTCGATGCGGGGCTCTTAAGTCCAGTTCCAGAAGAGGTGTCGAAGCTCACGATGCGCCCCTCGGTGTTGGCGAAGTTATGGTTGTGGATGGTCAACCCCGCATAGACCCGAGTTCCCGACCAAGCCAGACCAGCAATGAAACCGTCGGAGAGAGATCCAAGACTCGGAGTTACGTCAACCTGCTCTCGCCACTGCAACTGCCCAAGTGCGTTGTACTTGCGACACACCGTGAACAAACCGCCCGGCCCCTTGGCGATGGTCAATAGGTACATGTTCGACGAACCATCGCGGATCACATGAGGCTCACTCTCGAAGGTGTGGGTGTGTTCCCAGGTGATCGGCAGTGCCCACCCGTGGGCGGACAGGGTCACCAAAAGTATCCCGATGAAACGACCGAACTTACTCATTTGCCAAGTCTCCAGACCCCTACATTATAAGCGGGTCTGGAGACAAGGTCAACTTACGTCACGGCGTCACGGTGATCGTCGTGGTCTTGTAGATTCCGCTCCGGGTAGCGAAGATGAGCACGTTGGTGCTTGCGGTTACGGCGGCGGTCGTGAGGTTCTGGGACGCTGAGGTGTTGCCAGCAAGCACGGTGATGCTCGCCGGAGCAAACACGATTCCGGGTGCTCCAGAGAAGATGACGACTGACCGACCTCCCGTCGGTGCGACTCCATCGAGCGTGACGGTCATCTGCGATTGCAGTCCACCCTTGACGGTGGACGGGTTCATCGCGACGGACAGCAGAGATGGGGCGTTGACGGCGAAGAACGCGGTCCTCGAGATCGCCCCGGTGGTCGCAGTAATGACGACTCCCCGATTTGCGGTCACTCCGTAGGTCGTGATGCCGAATCCGAACTGGGTCGTTCCCGCAGGGACGACGACTGAGGCGGGCACCGTGGCGGCAGCCGTGTTGCTGCTGGCGAGGTTGACGGTCTTTCCACCAGCGGGTGCCGCTCCGCCGATGGTGACGAGGCCGGCGGTGTTGACTCCGCCGATGACCACATTTGGGGTGATGCTCAGCGTGCTGACGGTTGGGGTGAGGAGCGTCAGGGTCTTCTGCATGATGAAGCCATGGTAGCGTGCAGAGATTCCGATGTTGGCGTTCGCCGTCACGGGCGTCGTCGTGATGTCGAAGGTCGCCGTCGTCGCCCCATTGGGCACGGTGACGTTTGCGGGAACGCTCGCCGCCGACGGGTTTGCGCTCGCGAGGGTCCACACCTGGTCTGCCGTGGCTGCCTGGGCCAGCGTGACGGTGGCGGTGATTGTGCCGCCTCCAGGAACCGTGTTAGCCGAATAGCTCAACATCGCCGGCTGAAGGCGGAAGAGGAAGGTGCTGTAGCTTTGGTTTACCGTGCAGAAGTAGTTGCCGGCTGCATCTGAAAGCAGGTCCAGCGTCTCGGGAAGAAAGAAGGGGTGGAGGGTTGTAAGAAGGGTGGCACCGTTTGAGATGGCCTTCTTGGTGACCCTGATGTAGGTGTTGCCGCCTGTGAAAGCGGGATCCAAAACGAGCAAGTTGCCATCTGCGTCGAAGGCGTGGCTTCGCTTGAATCCTTGGACCGCATCGAAGATATGCGTATTCCACATCGTTCCCAGACCGCTTGAGAGACGACGCACCGTGGTCGCATCGGGGTTTTGAGAGTCAGAGAAGAAGGAGATGATGATGCCATCGTTTGGAACGACGCTGATGGCGCCAGGATACTCGAGGGTCGAGCCCCCTGCTCCGTTGGACACCTGGTTCGTGCCGTCCGTGTTCATGGCGTAGAGCATCACATCGAGATCAGTCTGCAAGCCGTTGAAGTAGCCCGAACCCATGCCATAGACCCGGTTCGCAGCCGAGTCGAGGACGATCTGGTTCATCTGCTCTTCCGTGCGTGTTGCGTTGTCGAAGTCGTAGGCAACGAAGGAGTCATCGGCATTCACTTTGATCATGGACACCGTCCCGCCCGAACGACTCGCAGCGACGAAACATGTCCCATCCGGTAAGCCGACAACATCGTCGACCTTCGAGAAGTTGTTCATCTGGAGATTCGAGGTGGCCACGTTGCTGAGATTGATCCTGAAGACTCGTGCCAAGGTGCCCGTTGTGCCCGCCACGATGATGCCATTGTTGTAGGAGGTCATCCCCTCTAACTCGATCGTGGATCCAAACACCGACGACGGTGTACCGTCCGACGGATCCACCTTCCTGATCAGGGACTGAACGTGTGCCCCGGAACCGCCACCGAGGCGCCTTTGAAACAGAATGTAGACGTTGTTGTGCGCGTAGATCACTCGTCGAACGTTGTATTGCTCATCGGCCGCACCGCCCACGTGTTGAACCGCGACTCGGCTCCATATCAAGGCCCCGACCGGACTGATCTTCTGAACCCTCAAGATCCGGGTTCCTAAAGCACTTTCGCGGCTCACAAAAAAGAGGTTGCCGGAGGGATCGCGTGTCAATTTCGGGAACGTGCTGTATTCAATGGAGTGTTGCCATGCGACAGGTTGCCCGAACGCAGTCAGCGATGCCAAGATGAACACGAGTCCTAAGAGTGCGCGTCTGAAGCCAAGATGCATGAGAGGGATTCTGGCATGAGCGCACGCCAGAATCCGGCCGTTAGGCGTTACAGATCCGTTACAAATTCCTAGCTCACGGTGTCACGGTGATCGTCGTGGTTTTGTAGATTCCGCTCCGGGTAGCGAAGATGAGCACATTGGTGCTGGTCGTGACCGCGGCGGTTGGGATGTTGACGTTGTGGGTCATCGACCCTTGCGGCACGATGGCGGATGAAGGTACGAACACGATTCCCGGGGCCCCGGAGAACAGCACGATCGACCGGCCGTCGGTGCCGGCGATCCCATCGAGCCCGATGGTTAGCGTGGCATTCAGACCGCCGGTGACCGTGGAGGGCGCGATCGAAAGCGTCGTGAGGCTCGGTGCGTTGACGGCAAAGAAGGCTGTCTTGGTCACGGTACCCGTCGTTCCCGAGACGACGATCCCCGTATTCGCCTGGACACCGGTCGTGAAGATCGTGAAGTTGGCGTTGCTGGAACCAGCAGGCACGGTCACGGACGGTAGCGTCGTAGCGACCGAACTAGGTGAGGTGCCCAACGAGACAGACAGTCCACCGGTCGGCGCAATCCCCGTGAGGGTCGCGGTACCCGTCGTATTCAGACCTCCAAGGACGACATTAGGGTTCACGGTTACTGCCGAAATGACGGGTGGCAACACGGTGACCGTCCGCTGCATCACGAAGCCAGCGCGGTTGGCGTTGATCGTGACATTGGTGTTGCTGGACACCGCCGACGTCGTGATGTTGAAGTTAGCGAATAAGGCTCCAGCATTGACTTGAACGTTTGCGGGAACCTGGGCAACGGCGGTGTTGGTGCTGACCAAGCTAAACGTCTGGTTCGATGCCGCGGGCTGGGCCATGTTGATCGTTCCGGTCGCGACGGTTCCACCGATCGGTACGCCGGTCGAAGTCGATAACCAAGCATAGCCGAGCCTCGCGACGTAGGCACCCCTGAGGTTATCAGGATCGTAGTTGCCCGTTACGAAGAAGTTGCCCGCGCTATCGACCGTGAGCTGGTTGGGTGCGTTCTCGGTGGTGTCTGCCGCGTAGCTCATCGAGTAGCGTGCAGATCCATTCGTTCCGCTGACGCGAGCCACTCGGCTGATGTTGCCGGCCATTGCATCCGCCACAACAACGTCGCCAGCCACGACAGCGATCGCCTTGGAGGTGAGGCTTCCGCATGGGTAGACGATGCTGAACTGACTCGTAACGGTCCAAGTGGTCTTGATAACCATCGTCTCCGTCGGCGCGGCATGTCGATGGGCGGCGACATAGATGTTCCCCGCCGAATCAAGGCAAACGTCCTGTGGAGTCTCGTCGATGTTTGAGCCTCCGAACTCACGTCGGTAGGACTGCGAGCCAATGATGTGGTTGATGGACCAGATGATGACATCCAGGTCGGACGTCGACGCATGATTTCCCTGACCCACAACAACCAGCTGCGCATTCGTGGCATCGTAAAGCACGCGTAGTCCGGTTTCGTTGTCGTGCGTATTCGAGATCAAGGTTGTGCTGAACATGATCGATCCATCGAAAGACACACCGACAACATTGTTGCCTCCGACCACATACGAGGATCCGTTGAGCGTGTGCGCAATCGAGGACACCGAAGATACGCCAGTCAACGGCGCAGTGTAGATTTGATTCCCATTGGAAATGGCGATGCTTCGCACGACCGCATCTCCGGCAGTTTCTAGAGCAACTCCAACCGAGCTTCCATTGGTTGAGATGGCCTTCGGGTACGAAGACGGGTAATCGATTGCCCAGCTTTGGACGTTTGCCGGGGTCACCCCGGTGAGGTAGCCGGCGGTCTTGGCTCCTGTATCAGCATTCGTGTTGTAGGCCGAAACGGCAATGTAGTTCGTGGAGATTTCGAGACCCGTGACGGTGAACGGTCGTGCGTAGGGTCGGGTCCGCAGCAGGCGGGCAAACTGGAGGACACCGTTGGCGTCGTACTTCTTCAGCCACAGCTCAGAACGCGCTGGCGTCGCATCGGCCATGGCGACATAGATGTTGCCCGAGCTATCGCGCTTCATCAGTGTGTCGAAAGAACCCGCCGACTTGTGCTCCCACACGGGTGACTGAGCGATGCTGGCCGCGGCCAGCGAGACAAACACGATGACACATCCGAGGAATCGGTTCACGGTAACTCACCCTAGCTTGCACGTCGGGGGCTGGCTACCGCAACTGCCCCACGGAACCATGCGATCGCGAACATTGTACGCGAGGTCTTGTCTAAATGCCAACTGTTACGGTGTCACGGTGATCGTCGTGGTCTTGTAGATTCCGCTCCGGGTAGCGAAGATGAGCACGTTGGTGCTGCTCGTTACGGCGGTCGTCGGCACATTGACGTTGTGGGTGACCGCTCCGGCGGGGATGTTCGCCGATGCCGAGAGAACGACCAAAGCGGGCACGCCCGAGAAGAGCAGAATGCTGAAGCCTCCACTCGGGGCGATGCCGTTGATGTTCAGGGTCAGCGTGGCGTTCTGACCGCCCTGGACCGATCCCGGTGCAATCGAAATGCCGGTTAGGGAAGGAGCGTTCACGGCGAAGAAAGCGGTCTTCGAGACTGCCCCCGTCGTTGCCGTGATGACCACTCCCTGGTTCGCATTCACGCCGAAGGTCGTGATAGCGAACTCCACCGAACTGTTGCCCGCTTGGACATTGACGGTAGCGGGCACCGAGGCGACGGCGGGCTTGTTGGTGCTGAGGCTGGTCAGCTTGCCGCCGGTCGGTGCACCGCCCGTCAGGGTCACGGTGCCCGTGGTGGCGACTCCGCCTATGACGACGTTCGGTGAGACCCCGACGCTCAGGATCACGGATGCCACGAGCGTTACAGTCTTCTGGAGGATGAACCCATTGCGTCGTGCGTTGATCGAGACATTCGTGTTGACCGCCACCGGAAAGGTCGTGATGGTGAAGTTGGCCGATGAAGCAGCATTCGGCACGACGACCGTGGCGGGCACCGATGCTGCGGATGGGTTGGAACTGGTCAGGGTCCAAGTCTGGTCTCCAGTTGCCGGAGAGGCGAGGACAATGCTCGCATTTGCCACCACCCCGCCGATGACCAAAGGGTTAGAAATGTTTAAGTCTGCTGGCTGAATCCTGGATACTGTTGACGACACTGAGGTGTCTGCGTTGATAAAGAAGTTGCCCGCGGCGTCGGAGAAGATCTGCAACGGAACAGCACCATCGCCGATCGTAGCGAGGAGCTCGTCGATGAGCGAACCCGTCGCGACATTTACGCGGGAAATCCTGGCCTGAGTCGCGCTCTGGCCGTGGAGAAGTAAGACGTTGCCGTCGGCATCGAAGGCGTGGCTCCGGTAGCTGCCGAGCGAGTTCGTAAGGTCGAGGTCCCAGACAAAGTCGCCATTCGACTGCGTTCGCCCGAGTCGGGTGGTGGTCGGGCCGATGAAAAGGCTTGTTACAATCCCCTGTCCGCCAAGCACCGTCATTTCGGCAAACGCATCATCCTGCAGGGTGCCGCCGATGATCTCGGTGAAGTCGACCGCCCCCGTGGTTGCATTGACGCCGAACAAGCGCACATCCTTGTCGAACGGATCGCCGTCAAACGTACCGTCGGTCACCGCATACACTCGATTCAGTGCTCCATCGACCGCCACACGGCGTACGGTCTCATCGGTCATGTCGTCCGCGTCGATCACCGCGGTGTAAGGGCTCGATCCGGCGATGACCTTGGTTAGCTTGCCGGTGCCGTCGGCAAGCGTAGAGACACCGTAAGCGGCCCCGCCAGAATCGACGACCAGGTCGTCCATGCTGACGACTGCCCCCACCCCAAACACGAAGATCGAAGCCAGCGAGGTCGCATCGATCAACTCGATCGAGCCGTTGCCCATCGAGATCGAGCTCATGGCTACGACGTTGCCTCCGGCGGCAATCGCCGAGTACTCAGTGGTCGTGCTGCTCAAATCATCGATGGCCCCCGTATTCAAGTTCAGAGCGAGCCTCAGACTGGAGACGTAGGTGGTCTCGCCGGCACCTTCGCGCGCCTGAGCAAGGACGTGAAGACGGGTGCTGGTCAAGGCTAGATCACGGACCTGAAACTGGACGTCGCCTGAGCCCGACTCAAAGGTCTCTTGCGTCCACTGCACCTGGTTCAGCGCGTTCACTTTCTGGATCACGAGCCTTCGTCCAAGGAGATGCGTTTGGCGGGTAACGATGTACAAGTTCGATGAGGCGTCGCGGATCATCATGGCTCGCGACGTGCCCTGGGTCGCGCGTTGCCACATGATGGGTTGACTCCACAGGTTCCCTAGTAGGGCCAGGAATACCCATGCGATCACAACGCGCACGGCGAACTGCATGACCTGTAGTGTACGCGAGACCCCGGCAACTATAGCGGGTCGCCGGGGCAGAACGCGTAGCTTTGTACGTTACGGTGTGACGGTGAGTGTGGTCGTTCTGTAGATGCCGCTGCGGGTTGCGAACAGGGTCACCGTAGTGGACGAAGTCACGGCGCTGGTCGGAGCGTTCACGTTGTGCGTCGTCTGTCCTGCCGGGATCACTCCCGATGCGGTCAAGATGACGATGCCTGGTGCGCCGGAGAACAACACGATCGAGAAACCGCCCGTTGGCGCAACTCCGTTGATGTTCAGCGTCAGCGCGGCCGTCAGTCCGCCCTTGATGCTGGTCGGTGAGACCGAGATGGACGTGAGCGAGGGCGCATTGACGGCGAAGAACGCAGTCTTCGAGACGGCGCCGGTGGTAGCCGTAACGACCACCCCTTGGTTGGCGTTCACCCCAAAAGTCGTCACGGTGAAGTTAGCGCTCGATTGCCCTGCCGATACCAAGACAGATGCGGGTACGGTTGCCACATTCGTCTTGTTGCTGGCCAAAGTGACCGTGCGCCCGCCAGTCGGGGCTTTACCGCTCAAGGTCACGGTGCCCTGCGTTGCCGTGCCACCGACAACCACATTCGGGTTAATGACCACGGCTTGGGCATTGGACGGGATCAAGGTCAGGGTGGTCTGGGTGATAAAGCCGTTATGCCTGGCGTTGATCGCTACGTTCGTGTTCGCGGTCACGCCGTTGACCACGATCGGAAAGCTCACGGAGTTGTTGCCGGACGTCAGCGTCACATTGGCGGGGACCGATGCCGCACTTGAGTTCGAACTCGCCAGCGTCCATAACTGGTTGGTAGGCGCATTATCCGGGAGGGCGATGACGCCATTTACCGGCGTACCGCCAGTGACATTGTTGGCGGAGAACGTCAGCCGAGCAGGCTGGGACCGCAGCAGCACCGCCGACTGATTCTGGTCCGTGTTGATGTAGAAGTTCCCAGCCGCGTCTGTGACCAGTTCCCGAGCTCCTCCATTGACCGCCCCGACCCGGTACGATCCCAAGATCGTTCCGTTAGCGATGTTGAAGCGGACGACTTCGGACTCGCCAAGATTCGATGCGCTGAGAACCAGAAGATTGCCATCGACGTCGAAAGCATGGCTGCGTCCGTAACCGGCGGGCGGTGAGGAGTATCCGCTCGACCAAGACGTGGCGCCGACGCTCGTCATCCGCGCGACCAGCGTGTCGGCGGAGTTCACGATCGACACGACAAAACCACCGCTGGGAACGAGCGTGAGGTCACCGGGCAAGTTGAGGTCCGCCGCCGCCCCGGGTGCAGATGTCGTCACGCCGGTCCCGTTCGACGAGTTGAGCGTGTAGACAATCGCGTCGATTCCCGTCGATGCATGGTTTCCTTGGCCGAGCACATACACCTTTGAAGCGGTGAGATCCACAGCGAGTTCCTTGGCGAACTCAACCGTGCGCGCTGGATCATTGAGCGTGGTCTGCCAGGACACTCCTCCGGCCGCGGTCGAACGAACGACGCTCAGGCTGTTGCCGGTTAAGTCGGTCGCCACGCTGTAGGCGTTACCCGAGGCATCGATCTGCACATCGGCGACTCCAGAAACATCGCCGATGGCGGCAACTCCGGCAAACGACCCTGCGGGAACATTGTAGAAACTGACCGAACCCGTGTCGGCGGTAGCAGTCTTTCCGAGGATGGCGACTTGGGACTCATTGGCTGCAACCGACTCCCAAGCCGTATTGTTCGATTGGAGTGAGAAGACGAGAGACCCATCGGTCAGATTCAAGATGCGAAGATGGCTTGCGACGAAGGTGCCGTTGCCATTGTTCGAGCGTTCCTGATAGAGCACGAACACCCGACTTGAAGTCATGGCGACATCTCTCATCGTGTACTGGTTACCCAGATTGCCGGGCACGTTGTGGTTGACTTCCCACAGCTTGGTGCCCAGGGCATTGAACTTCTGGACGTTGAGCTGCCGGCCGATGAGGGAAGTTGTCGTCGTCGCGAAGTAAAGATTCGATGCGGAGTCCCTCACGAGCCGCCCGTTCACCGATGCAGGCACCGCGCTTTGCCAGATGATGGGCAGACTTTGGCTGAACGAAGCCGCAATCACGCCGAACGCCAAGACAATGCACCTGAGACCACTCGCCATCAGGACATTGTATCCTGTGACTTAAGATGTAGACAACGGGTCAATGCTTCCAGAACAACAATGGGGCTTGGCCCACTCGGCCAAACCCCATTTCGATCTTCAGAGAGGTGCTTACTTGCGTCGGCGACGGATCAGCGCGGCGGCACCCATCGCGAGGGCAGCTAGGGTCGCCGGCTCCGGAACCGGGTTCAGAGTGCGGGTCGTTTGCAGAGCGATCTCCTGGCCCGGATCGAGCGTGAAGTTCCACTGCACGCCACCGGTGAAGTCGCCCGGGCCGAACGGCAGCCCCGAGTTGTTGAAGTTGTCGATGTCGGCATCGGTCAGAAGACCTCGAACCGTAGCAAAGGCGCCGACCTGGTAAGCGTCGGCATCAAGCGCGCGATACTCGGCATTGATGATCGCCGTCGCATCCGTGATGCGCATACGCAGCGCGGGATTACCGCTCAGCATGGATGCGCTATCGCTTCCGGCCGTGCCTCCCATGTCGTAGTCGATGTAGTTGAAGAAGCTGAAGTCAAGCGCGGTGTTGCCTTCATTCTTGATGAAGTTGGTTCCCGTCACTCGGGCCACGCCACCCACGTTATTGATCGTGTACCTCAGCGTCGAGGTGAATCCCTCAGGCTCCCGGTAAGACAGGGTCATGTTGTTGCCGCTCACAACCGGCGCGTTGGCCTGGGTTGAAAGCGCGAACTCACGGTTGGTGACGCCGTTGACTCGGTACCACCACCACTCCTGGAACGCCTGGTCGGGTGAACCGAACGCGGTGTACACATTCGATGCGCCGCCGCCCGTTCCCGTGCGGTTCGCAGCACCCGAAAGTGCGCCAGCCGTCGTCCAGCCGAAAGAGCTCGTGCCGTCAGTGATCACGGCCTGACCGAACACTACGGACGACGTTGTGAGAAGTGCGAATACGAATAGATTGCGTTTCATCATGCCTGCCCTCTGATTCTTCATTATAGTCGGATTCCCGTCAAGAAGCGGTAATTATGTGAAGACCCGGTAGGAATACCGGGTCACGGCGTTACGGTGAGCGATGCGACTCGATAGATACCGGCGCGGGTGGCGAAGATCACCACGTTGGTCGAGCTGGTTACGGGCGTGGTGTTGATCGTCACGTTCCCCGAGGTTGCTCCCCCCGGTACGGCACCCGTACCGGGAACGAGAACGATGGCTGGAGCGCCGGAGTGCAACACAATGCTCAGCCCACCTGCCGGAGCGATTCCGTTCAGACCCAATGTGAGCGTCGTACCCGTACCTCCCTGAATGACATCAGGAGAGACCCCTGCTGAGGTGAGCGATGGCGCATTGACCGCCATGAAGGCGGTCTTGGTGACCGCACCGAGCGTTGCGCTGATCACCACCCCTTGATTGGTGGCAACACCGTAGGTGGTCACCGGCGCGAAGGTCGACTGGCTGCCTCCAGCGATCACGACGCTGCTCGGGACCGTCGCTGCCGCAGGCTTGTTGCTGCTGAGCGTGACGGTTCTTCCGCCGGCGGGGGCCAATCCCGTCAGGAAGATCTGGGCCGAGGTCGGCACCCCTCCGATGACGGTGTTCGGCGCGACGATGATTCCGTTTAGAGCCGGTGGGATCACGGTGACTTGTCGTTGGGTGATGAATCCGTCGTAACGAGCGTTGATCGTCGCGGACGTGGTTGCTGTCACCGGGTTCAGCGTGATGGTGAAGTAGACGACATTGTTGCCGTTAGGAATCGTTGCCGTAGGGGGTACCGCTACCACGGCGCTGTTCGAACTCGAAAGCGTCCAGACTTGGTCGGTCACCGCATCAGGGATCACTGAGATCCAAGCTGAATCTGTCGTTCCGCCGGTTCGAGCGGAGGTCGGCCCGCCAAGGAGGGCCGGCTGCATTCGCCGAAGAAGCACGTCGCCATAGGAGTGGTAGAGCACATAGTAGTTGCCTGCCGAGTCGCAGAAAAGCTTCCGCGCTTCCATCGCGTTACCGATGATCGTGTAGGAGTTGAGCACAGTGCCCGCCGCTTCGCTGTAGCGATCGAGTGCGATCGTGTTGGAGTCGACCGTCCTCAGGTGCAGTGCATTGTTGTCGGCGTCTTGTGCCAGGCTAAACCGGCCCATCCCCGGAGAGCCCGCTATGTGCGTCCAGTTCGTGAATCCCGTGATCCCAATACGGCGGACATTGACTTGCGAAAGGGCCGGCCGTTTGGCACTTGCAAGGACCCCCGACGGCTTCGCGAGGACCAGTTCGCCAGCGTACTCGTCGTCGGTCGATGTCCCAAGACTGGAACCGCCAACGTACGTCCCGCTTGAAGCGGTGAACACCGAGACCATCACATCGAAATCGAAGGGGGAGGCATACCAACGTGCGGATGCCATGACGTACAGGCGATCATTCGCCTGATCGTGAACGATCGATTCGATGCGCTCCTCGGTTCGGCTGGGTAAGTCGACACGTATTGAGTAGAGGCTTGTACCCGTCGAGGAGATCTTGTTCAGTTGTGCTTCGCCCGAAGGGTTGGACCAGCCGACATAGCTGTTGCCCGACGAGTCCATCGTCACGGCCCCGGTATGCGATGTGTCGCCGAGGGACTCAGTCGTCACAAGGGAGAAGTTGCTGTCCCTGATTTCGACGCTCGTGGCCCACGTTGAAGCATTGCGGCGTACAATTGAGAAGCGGCCCCCACCGAAAGCTCCGGCAACGAACTCATCAGTGCTGTTGGTCGATGTCTCGAACGCTCCGGTGGACTGGAGGAAGGACATGGCAAGACTCGTCTGGTGGGCACCTTCACCCTCCCCATCGCGTTCCTGCGCAACGACCATGACTCGATCGTTGGAGACGGCAATCGACTTGATGTTGAACTGCCGATCGAGTCCCCCGGTACTCGCCAGATAGGTCCAATGCCAAATCCGAGTGCCGAGCGCATTGAACTTCTGCAGCTTTAGCTCTCGCCCATTAAGACTCGTGCCTCGGGTCGCCAAATACAGGTTCCCCGAGGCGTCTCTCGCGACTTGCGGATTCGAGCTGTTCTCAACGGTGTGGGTCCAGATCGAATGCTGGCTGAACGACAGCGTCGACAACAATGCCGCAGCAACGGCGCAGAGTACACGAAGCATGAGTTCATTATGCCGACGAACTGCAGCCCAAGGCAACCTAAGGCGTTACCATCAGGGTCGTTGTCTTATAGATTCCACTCCGTGTTCCGAAGATGAGCACGTTCGTGCTTGAGGTGACCGCCGCGGTGTTCAGGTTCTGGGTGACGAACTGAGCACCCGCCGGGACGGTCACGCTCGCCGGCGCGAACACGATGGCGGGGGCACCCGAGAAGATCACGACCGATCGTCCGCCGGTCGGCGCGACGCCATCCAAGGTCACCGTCATGGCCGTCTGCAACCCGCCCTTAACCGTCGACGGGTTCATTCCAACGCTGACCAGCGACGGCGCGTTGACCGCGAAGAACGCAGTCTTCGAGATCGCGCCGGTGGTTGCGGTGATGACGACGCCCCGGTTCGCGGTGACCCCAAAGGTGGTGATGCCGAATCCGAACGACGTGGCCCCTGCCGGAACAACGACCGATGCGGGCACGGTTGCGGCAGCCGTGTTGCTGCTCGCGAGGTTGACCGTCTTTCCGCCCGCCGGAGCCTTGCCGCTGATAGTGACGAGTCCAGCCGTGTTGACTCCACCGATAACCACGTTGGGTGAGATGCTCAGCGCGTTGACGGTCGGCGTGAGCAGGGTCAACGTCTTCTGCATGATGAAGCCCTGGTAGCGTGCCGAGATGCCGATATTGGCATTCGCAGCAAGCGCCGCAGTCGTGATCTCGAAAGTCGCGGTCGTCGTACCGTTGGCCACGGTCACGTTGGCCGGGACACTCGCGGCACTTGGGTTCGCGCTTGCAAGCGTCCAAGTTTGGTCGCCGAGGGCGGCAGTCGCCAAGGTGATCGTCGCCGTAACCAACCCGCCGCCAGGAAGGGTGTTGCTCGAGAAGTCCATGCTTGCCGGCTGCAGCCTGAAGAGGTGGCTAGACACACTGTCATTCACCGTGCAGTAGTAGTTGCCTGCGGGATCTGAAAGCAGGTCGAGGGTGACCGGTGCAGTGAGCTGGTGGAGGGTCGTCAGCAGCGTGGTTCCGGTGCTAACCGCCTTCTTAGTGACTCTTACGAGGCCAGACAGGCCGTTCGGAGCCGTATCCAAGATGAGGAGGTTACCGTCGGCGTCGAAGGCTTGACTCCGTCGGTACCCACCGATCGCGTCGACAATCGACGAGCTCCATATCTGAGATACCGAACTATTCAGCCTTCTAACCACTGTGCTGTCCGGAGTCGAACTGTCAGAGAAATGAGAGACCACGACCCCTCCTCCAGGGACGACATTGATCGCGCCCGGTTCCTCGATGAGCGATCCGCCAAAGCCAGCGGCGTTCGGACTCGTTCCGTCGGTGTTGACCGCGTACACCGTGATGTCGAGGTCCGTTTGAATGCCGTTGAAGTAGCCCGAGCCGAAACCGTAAACGCGATTGGCGGTGGCATCGAGGACGAGTCGGGTCATCTGTTCGGAAGTCCGAGTTGCGATGTCGAAATCAAACGAGGTGAATGCGTCGTTGGGATCTACTTTGATGATCGAAACCGTGCCGTTGGAGCGGCTCGCCGCGATAAAGCACGTGCCATCCGGTTGACAAACGATATCGTCGGCTCGAGAAAACCCTGGTATGGTGACGTTCGCCAAGCTGCCGCCCTCGGTGCCCGACTTGAACAGGCGGGCATTTCCTGCGATAGATCCAACGTAAGCGAGTCCTTGATTGTAAGCTGCAATGCCCTCGAGTTCGATCGAGCCGGAAGAGGCCGATTGCACCGAGGTGCCATCCGCAGGATTAACCCTTCTCGCGTAGGAGAAGTTGAACGTACCCGACCCTCCTCCCGCGCGTTCATGATAGAGCACGTAAACGGCGTCGTGGGCATAGATGGCTTCGCGAATGTTGTATTGAAGGTCGATATCACCGAATCTCCGTTCGATGACCGACGACCAAATCAAGGTACCCAGCGGGTTGATCTTCTGAACCCGAAGTTGACGTCCGCCGAAGATCGCCTCGCGGGTGACGAGATAGATGTTGCCCGATGGATCTCGCGTAATCTTCGGGAAGGACGTGTAATCAACGGTGTGCTGCCACGCTACGGGCTGGCCGAAAGCTGAAACGGAAGCGCTGATGAGCGCGACGCCAGCCAAGACTCTGCGAAAGAAGTGATGCATGGATCCATTGTGGCGCGGTCACCTAGGTGAGTTCGCCACCGTTCCGTTACAGATTCGTTACAAATCGAGCTACGGGGTCACGGTCAACGTGGCGGTCTTGTAGATGCCACTCCTTGTCGCGAAGATCGTGACGTTGAGCGAGCTTGTGACGGCGGCAGTTGGTACGTTGATGCTGTGAGTCACCTGCCCGGCCGGGATGCTCGCCGAAGCGGAAAGAAAGACGACGCCTGGAGCCCCCGAAATGAGCACGATGCTGAAACCGCCGGTTGGCGCGATGCCGCTGATGTTCAGCTTGAGCGTGCCACTGGTTCCTCCCTTGAGCGAACTCGGGGCCACTTCGATCGAAGTCAGCGCCGGAGCATTCACCGCGAAGAACGCCGTCTTGGTGATCGACCCTTCGACCGCCGACAACACGACCCCCTGATTGGCGTTGACGCCGTAGGTAGTGATTTGAAAGTCGATGCCGTAGCTGCCACCGGGAACGGTGACCGAGGTTGGAACGGATGCGACTGTCGGCTTGCTCGTCGAGAGCGCAATCGTCAAACCCCCTTGTGGGGCGTTGCCGCTGGTATGCACCGTCCCCGTAGTCGGCACGCCACCGATCACAACGTTAGGGAACACCGATACGTTAGCCAATCGAGCGGGAATGACGGTGAGCGCCCTTTGCATGATGAATCCGCCGTGGCGGGCGTTGATTGCGACCGTGGTGATCGACGCAACCGGGGAGACGCTGTAATGGAAGTACGCTCTCGGCGTCCCTGAAGGAACGGTAACGCTACTAGGAACGCTGACGACGGACGGACTGGCGCTGGTCAAAGTCCAGACTTGGTCCGTCCCGGCAGGTGCAGGCAGATCGATTCGGCCGGACGGATACGTGATTCCGCCAATCACGTTGTTGTCACCAAACTCCAACCGAGCGGGCTGCGCTCGCATCAGCACGGATTCCACGTTGAACCCGTCGGCATTGATATAGAAGTTGCCGGCCGCGTCGGTGAACAGTTGGCGCGGGTTGAAGTTTCCAACGTCGAGTTTGCCCAGAATCGCCCCCGTGGCGGCATTGACGCGGTTCACGCGCATTGGGCTATTCGAGTTGTCAACATAGTACTGGTCGAGGACCAGTGTGTTTCCGTCCGGGTCCACGGCATGCCGGGTGGGAGACGCTCCGATGGCGTATCCGGGAAGCTCTTGAGACCACACGGCAAAGCCGTCGGTGCCGAATCGTCGAAGGTACGTCGATCCAAACGGGTATCCGTAGCCGCTGGCAATGACTCCCTGACCAGGAACGATTGTCAAGTCACCGGCGAACTCGTCGCCGACGCTTCCCAACGTGGAGGCACCTAGATAAAACCCTGTGTTGGTATCAAGTCGGTAGAGGACGACCTCGCGATCGTAAGGCATGGAGGTTTGTCGTAATGCGGTGCCCAACGCGTAGACCCGGCTTGCCGACGCATCGACGCTGACTCGGCTCAACGTTTCTTCCGCATAGCCCGGAACGTTGATGTTCTGAACACTGAGGGAGCCGCTGGCCACGCACTTCCCGATCTTGACAGTCCCATTTGTGTTGGTGGCCGCCAAATACGCCGCCCCATCGGAGTCGATGATGAGGTCGTTGACCGAACTCACCGTGTAATAGTTGACTGTGCCCAGAAAGGCAAAGGTGTCCGCGGCGACGAAGTCGACGATGGCATCGCCGGTCGCGACGACACGCCTTGCCCGGGCCGCCACGGTTCCAGATATCGACAGAACCTCCCACTCGGAGTCCCAGTCGGCACCGCTCAGGGAGTAGACGCCCGTGAGGAGATCAAACCCGTACATGAAGCTGCGCACGAACGCCCCGTTGCCGCCATCACGACGAGCGTGGAACAACACGATCACGCGGTTCGGGGAAACGGCGATGCTGCGCAAAGTGAGTTCCGTATCCGTCGTCCATGTGGGACCCACCGTAAACGTCCGCACCGTCTCCCAAACGAGCGCACCGTTGGGGAGAAACTTCTGGACCTTGAGCCTAGAGCCTCCTAAGTAAGAAGTGCGGGTAGCGAAGTAAAGGTTGGAAGCACTGTCGCGAGCGACAAGGCCATTCGATGCATCGGGAACCGAATGCTGCCAGATGATGGCCTGACCCAAGGTCCTTGTAATGAGGAGTGCTAGGAACAAGCCAATCACAATACGTAATCCGACTTGCATGGCCCATTGTTGAATAGGAGTGCAAAATCCCCTCGTGACCCAGCCTTAAATCACGGGGTTACGGTAAGCGTGGTTGTCTTATAGAGGCCGCTGCGGGTGGCAAAGATCGTCACCGGAAGCGTACTGGTAACCGCGGCCGTCGGAACATTGATCGTTCGGCTGGCGAGCCCCACCGTCACGCTGGTCGAGGTGGGCAGAGTAACAATGCTGGGTGCACCCGAGAACAGGACGATGCTGAAGCCACCCACTGGCGCAATGCCGTTGAGGTTGAGCGTGAGGCTGCCGCTGAGGCCACCTTGAATCGTGGTTGGAGAGACCGAGATCGACATCAGCGATGGCGCGTTGACCGCGAAGAACGCGGTTCTCGTGATCGAACCGTCCCTGCCCGTAAGCACGACACCTTGATTTGCATTGACGGCGTACGTCGTGATCGTGAAGAACGCATGATAGCTGAAGGTAGGCACCGCGAGCAGACTCGGCACCGTAGCAACGGCGGGTTTACTCGTGGTGAGTTCAACCTGCTTGCCGCCTGCGGGAGCCACGCCATCGAGCAACACGCGACCCTCTGTGGCCACCCCGCCAACGACGACATTTGGGCTGACGCCAACGGATGTCAAACGGGATGCGAGGACGGTAAAGGCCTTCTGAATGATGAAGCCGCCGTAGCGGGCGTTGACGGTCACATTCGTGTTGGTCTGGGCCGGAAAAATGTTCATGGGAAAGCTGACGCTCGTGTATCCCATCGCGATGGTTGCGGTGGCGGGCAGGCTTACCAGACTCGGATGAGAACTGGCGAGTCTCCATTCTTGCGCTGCGGTAGCGGCTTGCGGCAACCGTATCGTCCCGGACGTGATACTGCCGCCGGGCAAGTTGTTCATGGCGAAGTCCAGGCGCGCCGGTTGGGCACGAAGCAGCGATGCACCCACGAAGGGTCGATCAGCGTTGATGTAGAAGTTGCCAGCCGCATCCGTGAACAGCTGGTGTGGGTTGAAGTGCCCAAGTTCAAGAGAATCGAGAACCTCTCCGGAATCGGAGTTGATTCGCGTTACCCTCATCGGCGTCAGGGCGGGGGTGGAATACGTGCGGTCGAGGATAAGTAAGTTACCGTCCGGATCGAGAGCATGACTCGGCGGCTTTGCGCCGATATCTGTGCCGCTGAGGACACGATCCCAAAGCCGCACACCTGTCGCGGAGACTCTGCTGATCACCGTAGATCCGCTCGGAAGGCCATAGCTGCTGACGATGACCCCTTGCCCTGGAATCGGTGTCAGATCGCCCGCAAAGTCGTCTTGACTGGACCCTAGGATACTTAGCCCCAAGATGGCCCCGGTGGTGCTGAGCCGGTAGAGGAGTGCGTGACGATTATTGGGTGATGCGTCGTTGATCCCGGTTCCGAACAAGTAAAGGCGATCAACACTAGCATCGACGGCGACGCGGCTCAAGTCAAGGTGACTGAAGCCCGCGACGCTGATGTTGTACGTAAAGTCGGTGGTCGTTGCTGAGCACTTCACGACCCTTGCGCTGCTGCCGCTTGCGTTCGTCAGCGCGATGTATGCGAACCCGTCCGAGTCGACAACGACGTCGTCCCGAGATGCAACCGAGCCGAGCAGTCGCGAACCGAGGTTGGAGAGACCGCTGGCCGTTGTGAAGTCGACCCAAGACTGCCCAGTGGCGACTTCCTTCCTCAATCTCGCCAGCACATCGCCATTGATGCACATGCGATCGTACTCGGCACCGTAGTCGGTGCTCGATAGACTGCGGACCCCGGTGTCCAGATTGAAACCTTCTAGGTAACTGCCCACAAAGGCACCCGTCCCGCCGTCCCGCCGAGCTTGAAACTGCACCATGACCCGAGTGGCCGACAGGTCGATGTCACGAAAGCTGATCCGGGTGTCGTCGGTCCACTCTGAGCTCAACCAGAACGTCCGTACGTTCTCCCAAACGAGATTGCCGCTTGGCGTGAACTTGCGGATATGCATGCGCGACCCGCCCAAGAAGGAGGTGCGGTTTGCAAAGTAAAGATTGCCTGTGGAATCCCTTATGGCCAATCCTTCCGAGGAGTCGGGAGTCATACGTTCCCAGATGATCGCTTGTCCAGTTGCCGCCACGGCCAACAGCGATAAGAACAAGCTACCCACAAGACGTAAGCGAACTTGCATGCCCCGAGTATCCGTCGGTGACGCGGAAACGGGACGTAACCCAGCCTTAAATCATGGTGTCGCGGTTAGGGTGATCGTCGGGCAGATGCCGCTCCAGGTAGCGAGACGTTTCCGGTCGGGAAGTGATCGCTTCCGCGGTCGGCAAGTCGAAGGCCGCATGCAGCGCCCAGGCTGAGCGCGAAGGGTCCTTGTCTGTGTGCTGCCGCAGAGCAAGCGGTCTTAGACGGATGCTGGAGCTCGACCACTTGGATGGCCTGGTCGCCCGGTCATGCACGAAGGGGTGGATTTAGGAACCGGAAGTGCCGCCGCCAAGAAGCCGACCCTCGTAAAGACGAGAAGAAAGCAAAGTCGCAGATAGCGGCACTTCCGCGCATTCTACCAAGAGCAGGGTCCAGATGCTAACTGGATTTGTCCGATAATCCCTGCGGGATCGTGGCGGTGTGAAAGTTGACTTTGAGGTACACTTTAGGTTCATTTCAACCTCCCAGGAACTCAGGAGAAAGGATATTGACCGCCAAGAACGGCTCTGCCACTGCCACCCGCGTGAAAGCTAGCGACCCAACCGATCAGTTACCTCGTGACCTGCTCAGTCGCGAAGAGTATCTGGAGCTGTTTCGGCAACTCTATCTTGCCCGCTACTTCGACGTCCGCCTGATCAAAGAGAAGAAGAAGGGCCGGCTGACGGGCACGCTGTATTCGTCGCACAACCAAGAAGCCGTCCTCGTGGGCTCGCTCTTTGGACTCCGGCCGAACGACTGGATCAGTCCGATCCACCGCGATATGCCCGCCTTCTTCATGAAGGACCTACGCTCGGGATGGGATAACCCCGATCGCATGGGAATGTCCATCGAAGAAGTGTGCGCTCAAGTCTGGTGCAAGGTCGGCTCGCCGGGCCGTGCTCGCGACAACTGGTCGCACATCGGCAAGAAGGACAAGCACATCATTCACTCCACCTCGATGCTGGCGGGCACGATTCCCGTTGCGGCGGGGGTTGCCTACGCCGACAAGCTCGATGGCGGGGATACGGTTGTCGTCACGTTCAACGGCGAGGGCTCGACCGCACAAGGCGTGTTCCACGAGGCGATCAACTTTGCTGCTGTTCATAAGCTGGCAGTGGTGACCATTATCGAGAACAACCAGTGGGCATATGGCACGCCGACTCACCTGGGATATCCGCTCGAGGACTACGCCCGACGCGCCGACGGTTACGGCATTCCTGGGTTCATCGCCGACGGCCAGGACGTCTTCGACGTGTACGACAAAGTCATGCAGGCGGTGGCCTGGGGCCGTTCAGGCAAGGGGCCCAGCATTGTGGAGTGCAAGACCTTCCGCGCCTATGGGCATGGCGACCACGACGACGATCGAGCCGCGAAGTATCGTCCGCAGGACGAAGTTGAGCAAGGCCGGTCGCGCGATCCGATCGCGATCGCCAAGAAGGTCCTGCTCGAGAAGGGCTACATCACGGAGTCTGAAGCCACGCTTTACCAAGCGGAGGGGAAGTCGGCTGGACAAACGACCGACGAAGACTTCCCGCCTGAGGTGGTCGCCTACCTTAAGCGCGGCGTGGATTACGCGCTGAAGTCTCCGGCGCCCGCGGCCGAAGAAGGCGAGCGGTGGGTGTTCCGGGTTTGATGCGCGAATGTCGTGATCCCGGCACATTCCACATCCAACATCCGACCGACGATATCCAGTAACTGAAATGAAGAAGAATTTTCTGACCGCGATCAAGGAAGCGCTCCACGAAGAGATGGAGCAGAACGGCGACATGATCTGCATCGGCGAAGACATCGGCCTGCTGGGCGGTGCCTTCGGAGTCACGGAAGGACTGCAGGAGAAGTACGGGACCGGCCGGGTCATCGACGCCCCGATCAGCGAGGCCGCGATTGTGGGTTCGGCCGTGGGCATGAGCCTCAACGGCAAGACGGTCATGGCCGAGATGCAGTTCATCGATTTCATCTCGTGCGGCTTCGACCAGATCGTCAACAACCTGGCAACC
>JANJUB010000098.1 GCA_024710805.1 Fimbriimonadaceae bacterium
CGTTGTCCCCGAACGGGCAGCCGAAACTCGGCGGGCAGGGTGGCTTTGAACTCCAGCCACTCACGGTACTTGGGCGTGTCCGCAGCCTGCCAGTTGGCGCGCTCGAGTAGTTCGGCGGGCGGCTGCACGGTTTGGAAGGCGGTGTGCTCTTCGATGTAAGCGCGGTTCAAATCGTCGATGGTGCGGTACTTGGTTCGCAGCCAGGATTGATAGCGCAGTGAGAGGCGGCCGGTGACCTGGTTGGGCGCCGTTCGAAACCCGGCCGCCCAGTGGTCGAGAGGTAGCTCCATGAGGAACTGCTCGTAGTCCTTCGTCTCCGTTGGACCGCCCCGTGTGCTGGCAATCTGGCTCTGATCGCCGGCGTACTTGTCGGCGAGATACTTGCCGAGGAGCGACTTCGGGTCGAGCTTGCCCGGCTCCTCGTCGTTGGCCAGGTTTGACCAGTAGGGTGGGATCAGGCTCGGGTCGTTCTGGTCGGTCGGGCCCTTAAAGCCGGTCGAGACCATGATCGCGAATGGGTAGAGCGTGGTTAGCGCGCCGAGGGAGAGGATGAGGTAGACGACGGCCATCGCGATGCGTGCCCGCCACCGCTTTCGGCCCACTCGCCCCACCAACCCCATGGGCGCATTTTAGCCGTTGCCGCCGGAACCGGGCCAACCCGCGCAAACCCGAACGCTACTCAACCGTTGGCGCAGGTTCCGAGTCACGACGTGACGAGGCCCTGCGCGGTGCCGAAGGCGCGGTACGACACCCCCGCGCGCCTCGTGTTAAGGCACGATCCAAGCTAACCCGAACCAGTGAACCTACTTCCTGCGCAAGTATCCGCCGGGGTTGAAGCTCACCAGGTGCCGCTCGCGACTCGCGTCCACCTCGAAGTCGTTGTTCTCGCGGTGGAAGATCTCCAGCGCCTCCGTCGGCCCCGGTCCATGCTTGCGGAACACGGGGTGCCCGTTGATGTTGCCATCCTCGACCACCAAGTAACACCCCGGTGTCACCAAGCCGGCGTAGGCTCGGAGCTCCTTGATGACATGGTCGCACGAGTGATCCGAATCCAGAATCACCATCGTGCGCTTGCCTTGGGCCAACGCCGTCATTTCGGCGACGATCTCGGGCGCGACCGATGACGCCTTGATGAACCGGGCGCGCGGGTGCGTCGGCAGCCCGTCCTGCGGCGAGATGTCGATACTCACGATCTCGCCCTGCCCAAGGATGTCCAACATCGTCGCGAAGTACAGCGTGCTGCCCCCGTTGAACGTGCCGCACTCGATGATGAGTTCGGGCTTGGTCTCGAACAGGATCTCCTGATACACCCACAAGTCGAACGGGCATTTCAGCACCTTCACGCCGAGAAACTGGTTGACCTCCCACGTCTGCGGCCCCGCCCAGTGGTAGTAGATTCGGTGGAACTGGCGGCTGACCCAACGGATCATCGGGCGGCGCATCGCTCGGCGGGTTCGCCCGAGAAACGACCGAATCTTCTTCAACCCTTGCTCCAAATCAGGGGATTCACTACCGGGTCATCGAGCAGATCGCCGACGCTCAGGGTGGCGAAGTAGTCGGCCGGGAGGACGTTCTGGATGCCGTTGAAGGTGGATCCGTCGGGCATGTAGGCGCACGTCATCGCCCGGCGCGGCCGGTTCGTCATGTTCGCCCCCGCGCCGTGGGCCGTGAGTCCGTTATGCAAGACCGCGGAACCCGCCGGGCAAGCCGCGCACATCGGCTCGATGCTCCGCCACTCGGGATATATGCGGAACAGCCCCGCGATATCTTCCGCGATCCCTGTGTTGTCGGTTCGGGCGGTTAGGTGGGTTCCAGGCAGGTACCACATGCAGCCATTGGCCTGGGTTGCATCGTCGAGGGCCACCCACAGCGAGATCGCATCTCGCGACGTGAACGACCAGTAGGGATTATCGAGGTGCCAGGCGGTGGGATTGCCGAATGGTGGCTTGATGAGCGCCTGGTCGTGCCAGATTCGAATGCCGTCGACGCCTGCGAGCGTCCCCGCCAGTCGCCCAAGTCGTTCGTCGTGCATCAGCCGGCGCATCCCCTCGTGGGTGTCGGCGAGCTTCAGGCATTGCGTAAACACCCGGGCGTAGTAGCTGTCCGGGTCGCCCTGATTGTGGAGTCCTTGGTCGCGAGACTCCAGCCGCTCGTAGACAGCTTCGTCCACCTGCTTACGCCAATCGGCGAGTTCATCGGCATCGAGGAACCCCTCGATAATGAGAAACCCCTGCTCACGATACTGCGCGATCTGACGCTCGTCCACCTGGTCTCGCATGACGGGTGGATGTTACTCAGATTCCAGCCGACCGTCGGCCATGTGCAGGATGCGGTCGGCGCGTTCGAGCATCGAGGGATCGTGGGTGACCATGACGAGCGAGCCCTCACCCCGGTGCTGGTCGAGGAGTTCGACGACCTGAACCCCGTGAAGATGATCGAGGGCCGCGGTCGGCTCGTCGGCGAAGATCACCTTCGGCTTGCCCAGCAACGCTCGGGCCACGCACACGCGCTGTCGCTCGCCGCCGCTGAGCTCGTGAGGCAGTCGGTGCATCTTCTCGCCGAGACCCAACTCGGTCAGCCAGCGTGCGGCTTCCTCGCGGGCGTCAATCCCTCCCGCGGCCACCGACACATTCTCGAGGGCCGACAGGTAGCCCAGAAGGTACGGCTGCTGGAAAACGAACCCAAACTCCGCGAGGCGCAGCTTGGCGCGGGCTTCATCCGACAGGGCGGCGAGGCTGTCTCCGCGATAGCGGACCTCGCCACGGGTGGGCAGCTTGAGTCCGCTCAGCAGATACAGCAGCGAGGACTTGCCCGACCCCGAAGGTCCGAGGATGCCCACGAACTCGCCGGGACCAATCTCCAGCGACACCTCGGAGCAAGCGAAGACATCGCCCTCTTGGTCGGCATAGATCAGGGAAGCTTGGTTCGCGGTCAGCATTTGGCGTGTTGGCGTGTTAGCTTGTTGGCGTGTTGGATGTTGGATGTGGAATGTCGCTTGAGTTGATGAAGTTACTTCCAGCGACATTCGACATTCGACATCCTACATCCCTCACTCCACGTACGCATCTTCGGAGGGACGCTGCTTGAGATACGCTTCGATGAAGCCGTCGATCTCACCGTCCATGACTCCCGACACGTTTCCAGTCTCGTGAGCGGTGCGGTGGTCCTTCACCATCGTGTAGGGCTGCATCACGTAGCTGCGGATTTGGCGACCCCACTCGGCGGGCCCGGTCACCTTCATCGTACTCATGTGCTGTTCGGCCTGCTTTCGCTGCAGTTCGGCAAGCCGCGCCGCAAGCACGGTCATCGCCGCATCGCGGTTCTTGTGCTGGCTGCGCTCGTTTTGGCATTGAACAACGATGCCCGACGGCAGATGCGTGATTCGGACCGCGCTCTCCGTCTTGTTGACGTGCTGGCCGCCCGCCCCGCCCGCACGGAGCGTCTCGACCTTGAGGTCATCCGGGTTGATGTGGACTTCGCTGCTCTCGATCTCGGGCAACACTTCGACCTTGCAGAACGAGGTGTGCCTACGCGCGGCCGCATCGAATGGGGAAATGCGCACCAGACGGTGGACGCCGTTTTCCGCCTTTAGATAGCCGTAAGCGTTGCGGCCGCGGACATCCAACTGCACGGCTCGGTAGCCGGTCACGTCGCCGGGAGTCTCGCTGAGAATCTCGACCTTGAACCCCTTGCGCTCCGCCCATCGGATGTACATCCGACACAGCATCGACGCCCAGTCGCACGCCTCGGATCCGCCAGCGCCCGCATTGATCTCAAGCAAGGCGTTGCGGTCGTCGTACTCACCGCTGAGCAGGGTTTCGAGTTCGTAATCGTCGAGGTCTCGCAGGAAGGTGATGGACATCTGATCCATCTCCGCCGCGAGGCTTTCGCTGGGTTCCAGCTTGAGCATTTCGTACAGCTCCGCGATATCCCGCTCGGTCTTATCGAGGCGGAGAAACGGATTGATGAGATCGCGCAGTTGGCTAAGACGGCGGAGATCTTGGTTGGCGGAAGCCGGGTCATCCCAGAAGTTGGGGAGTTCGGACTTGGCTTCTAGAGTTCTGATTTGAGCAAGGCGCCGATCCAGGTCAAAGATGCCCCCGGATAGCGTCGAGGCGACCTCTCGCCTTCGACAGCGCTTCATGTTGCTCTAGGTTCAACATAGGCGAAATTCTACCTTGATCTGTAGAAAATCACTCAAACTCCCGGCATTTCCACTATAATGGGGTTGTTCTGAGGGACAGCCATGGTGATTTTTAGAAATCTTTCTGTGGCGGCGTTGTTCTGCGCCGCTGCATTTTCAATGGGTCAGTACACCGAGCACGTGCCCGGTGAACTGATGGTGAAGTTTCTTCCGGGCAAGAGCGCGAGCGTCAATCAGGCGATCGGGGCCCAGGAAGCTGGCTACAATGCGGCGATTGGCGCGACGCGCGTGATCTTGCCGAAGAACATGTCGGTGAGCCAAGCGGTCGCCTACTACAGTTCTAAGCTGGAAGTGGTCTACGCTGAGCCGAACTACGTTTATCGAGCGTCATGGACGCCGAACGATCCTCGGCTGAGCCAGCAGTACGCGATGCCGAAGACCAAGGCCATCGAAGGCTGGGATCAGATGCGCGGCGCCCCGGACATCGTGATCGCGATCGTGGACACAGGCGTAAGCAAGGACCACGAAGATCTTGCCGCCAAGTTGTTGCCGGGTTACGACTTCGTGAACGACGACAATGATCCTGACGATGATCAAGGCCATGGCACCCACTGCGCCGGCATCGCAGCCGCGATCACCAACAACGGAATCGGTATCGCCGGCATGGCGCCGAACTGCTCCATCATGCCGGTTAAGGTGTTGGACGAGTTCGGTTTTGGAAACACGCAAGGGATCGCCGACGGAATCACGTTTGCCGCGAACAACGGTGCCCATGTCATCAGCCTGAGTCTGGGTGGAGGTGGCGCTTCGGATGCGATGCGAGATGCTTGCACCTATGCGATCACGCGCGGAGCGATTCCGATCGCGGCTGCCGGCAACCACGGCACCACGCAGATGATCTATCCCGCCGGATTCCCTAACGTCATGGCGGTCACCAACACCGACCAGAACGACAATCGCAACTTTAACTCGGCATATGGCGACTGGGTCGATGTGGCCGCTCCGGGCACGAACATCATGAGCACCTTGCCGGGCAACTCCTACGGTTACAACACCGGTACCAGCATGGCTTGCCCGTACGTGGCTGGACTCGCGGGGCTCATCAAGTCCACGTGGCGCGCCGCAACCCCGATCCAGATTCGTAACCAGATTCAGAACAATGCCGATTACGTCGGTAACTTCGTGAAGTACGGACGGATCAACGTGCTTCGCTCGGTCCCTGTCCTGGTAACGACGGATCCCTACACGTTGGTGCCCAACGCGGCTTCGATGTTCGAAGGCACGGTCACTTTCGGTGGCCCGGCCAACATCGCCGCTTCAGACAACAGCTACTTCACGATCGTGAGTAAGGCCGTTTCTCGTGTCGGCCACGTTGGTTCGATGCGCGGCACGTTCAAGGCGAACCGCGATCCGGCGACGATCAGCCAGTTGTCTCTCGATCTTGAAGTTAATGCGCCGACCCGCGTCACCGCTAACTTCTTCATCTGGGATAACTCGACTTCGAAGTGGCAGTATGTAGGTGCGTTCCCGATGAACGGCACGGACATCAGGAAGTCCTTCTCGCTATCGGCTCCGTACACCAAGTTCTGGAACGCGAATCGCGAGCTTCAGGTTCTTGTCCGGTGCGTGTGGCCCCAGACGATGAGCGCCCCTGCCAAGCAGTTCACCATGAAGGTGGACCACGTTCGGCTCAACGGACGCGTTCCGAAGTAACGACGCAATCCGCCTCCCTTGCCACTGGCAAGGGAGGCGTTTTGCTATCTCAGGATCAGACCTATGCGATTCCTCCCCCTCTCAATGCTTGCCCTCCTCGCCGTCGTTGGCTGCCAGTCTCCGACTCCGAATACTCCCGCCCCGACGGAGCCCGCGGAAAGCGCCGCCAATGCGCCCACGGGTGGCGATGGTGGAGTGACGCCCTTGACGCCGTCGCCGATTCCCAATGCGCCCGTCACCGGAACGGAGTCCCTCCAGGGTGGTGGGTCGGCCGTGGGCACGATCGCCAAAGACCGAGCCAAGGACGCCGCTGGCAAGGCTTCCGGGTCTAGCTTGGGTGCGTTGCCGGACGGGGACTAGGCCGACGCACTCGGCCCTGCTTCCTCAGCAGCAGGAACCCGAGGATGCCCGCCACGAGCGAGGCCGCCATGATGCCCATTTTCGCAACGACCAACTTCTCAGGCGTCACCAGTGCGAGTTCCGCAATGAAGAGGGCCATCGTAAAGCCCACGCCGCCGAGCATGCCGACGCCGAGAACATGACGCCAGCCAACGCCGTCGGGCAGGGCACCCAGGTTCATCTTAACGGCGAGCCACGACATGAGGAAGATCCCGATCGGCTTGCCGAGCACTAAGCCTGCGAAGACGCCCCAAGCGATCGGGCTTCCCGCCGCTTGCTGAACACCTTCGCCGAGCGGAATGCCGGCGTTGGCCAGCGCGAAGATCGGCATGATGAAGTAGGAAACCCACGGGTGCAGGGAGTGCTCGAGCCTCTCGAGAGGCATCTGCGCTTCTTCGGAGGCGCGCTCGATCTCCTCGATGGCAGTCGTACGCGCTTCGCTCATGAGTACGTGCTCGCCGACGTCTCCTGAGCCCTCGAACTCGTCGGTCACTGCGCGAATCTGTTCGAGGTATTCCCGGGCATTCAGGTGAACGCGGGTCGGAATCGTGAGCGCGAGCAAGACGCCGGCGATGGTGGCGTGAACGCCCGACTTAAGGAACAGCACCCACAGCACAATGCCCGCCAGCGCGTAAGGGGTCGGTTTGCGGACTCCGGCTCGGTTGAGGGCCAAGAGGAGAGCGAAGACGCCGAAGCCGCCCAGGAGAGCGGACATGTTGATCTCGGCGGTGTAGAAGAGCGCGATGACCAGCACCGCACCGAGGTCGTCCACGATCGCAAGTGCCGCCAAGAAAACCTTCAGTCCGATGGGAACGCGCGGGCCAAGTAAGGCAAGGATGCCCAGCGCGAAGGCGATATCCGTCGCCATGGGAATGCCCCAGCCCCGCGTTGCCGGCCCCGAAGGATTGAATGCGAAGTACAGCAGGGCCGGGAACACCATGCCGCCAATCGCCGCCGCAACGGGCAAGGCGGCTTTGCGGAAAGACGACAGCTGCCCCAGCAGCAGCTCACGCTTGATTTCGAGGCCCACCAGCAGGAAGAACACGGCCATGAGGCCGTCGTTGATCCACAGAATCGCCTTCTTGCTGATCTCGAACGTGCCGACTGCAACCGTGATCTTGGTGTCCCAAAGCTCCTTGTAGTAGGAAGCCCACGGGGAGTTCGCCCAGACCAGCGCGATGAGCGCCATCGCCATCAGCAGAATGCCCGAAGAGGCTTCCGTCTGAATGAACTGGACGATGGGTTGCAGCAACCGGCGGCGGGAGGGTCGTCGGGGCATAGATCATTCTACCGAGGGCGGTCGTGATCTGCCTGAGCGTTCGGCGAATCGCTCTTGTTGCGCATTCGAGCGCTATGACCCAACAGAACCTCAAAAAAATGTGAAGTATTTGTGTCGCAGTTTCTAAGAAAGTCCGTTAAAGTATGGGTATGAAGTGGTTTGCCCAGCTCTTCCTTGTCGGATTTGTTGCGTCATCGGTTGCTCAGAGCAGTCCTGAGATCGTATGGTCCGAGGGTCAGGGCCAGTTCATGTCAAGCCATACAACAGCTTCCCCCGATGGCAAGTGGGTATACGACGGCACGGGCAAGATTCGCCATACAGACACGCTCCAACTTCGGATTGCGATGGACTCGATTACGGGTAACCCCGCATCGTTTAGTGCACACTCACAGTGGCTGATGACCTGCGGCACGTCCGGCATTCGGTTCTTCCTTCCGTTCCTCGATCTGCAAACCGGCGAGCTCAAGGCAACGACCTCAACCCCGCAGGATGTTCTAGGTATCGAAGTGAACGGCAACCAGGGGTTTGTGGCGGTGGACGATAGAGAGGCTGTGCTTTGGGCTCGTGTGGGTGGGATCTGGATGTTGCAGTTCAAGTGGCCCGTTGCTCCGAACCAACTCACCGGGGCCATCGCCATTTCACCCGATCGAAAGCACCTGGCGGTGGGGACCTACGAGCCTTCTATTCGAATCTACGACCTTGTGAATCGAAGCACGACTCCGCTCCAGACGCTTCCTGTCCTGGAACCAACTACTTTGCGGTGGATGAAGTTCTCGAAGGACAGTGCCCACTTGCTGGCTGTGGCGGGACCTGCGCGGATCTGGCGCACGTCCGATTGGTCGCACCAAGGAGACGTGACCGTGCCCGACGGATTCCACGCGCAGATCGAACCGGCCCACAACCCTAACGAGTTCTGGCTGGTCAATAGTTTGAATCCTCGCAAGCTCAGCCGCTTCGATCTCCAGGGCAACGAACTGTTCTTCTTGGAATCCAAGCTTGGAGCAACTGGACTGTGTTTGCTCCCGAACAACCGGCTGATGGCGAGCATGCTGCCGGGTCTGGTGACGATCGACGATCAAAACACGGTCAAGGAGGCACCGGGGGCAATGGGCGACCTGAGTAGCTTAAGTCTGACCTCCAACGGCAAAGAAATTGGCGCGACGGCTTGGGATGGCTACGTGCGGGTCTATGATCGCGCCACAGGCCGCGAGCGGTTTGCACGAAACACAGGTAGCCATTACACCCGGGTCGTGCGAGCCGTTCCCGATGGGCTGCGTTGGGTGGTCAAGGACGAGGAGTACTGGTCGACAAGCGGGAACAACTCAATCAAGGTCTATGACACGGTGGGCAATCTCTTGAGCCCGCCGGGAATAGGAACGAGCGGTGATCTCCTGGACGTAAGCCCCGTGGCCCACCCTACGCTTGGGCACATCGCAGCCGCCTCTCACGACGCTAGCGTTCGGATCTTGAGGCTCTCAAACTACACCTACCCCGTTACCTTGGCCCAGCCAGATTCTCTAAGCCGCATTGTGTTTTCGCCAGACGGACAGCGGCTCGCTGTGGTTTGCGGACAAAGGACGCTTAGGATCTACCGCACCTCCGATTGGGGGTTGCAATATCAGGAGTCGTTTGCCGCTGACGTACGCGACCTCGTGTTCGACCACACCACAAGTAAACTCTACTTGTTAAGCGGCGACACAAACGTGCTCGTTAGGCGACGCACTGGAGACGCGTGGGTCAACGACGGTTTTATCGCAGCACCTGAGTTTGGCCGTACTATAGCGGTCTCTCGAGACAGCCGCGTTCTCGCACTTGGATCATACCGACAGATGAAGCTGATTTACTTGCCCAACACGAACTCCGATGACCGTTTGGCAGGGATTCTGGATCAATCCACATATGGTCGCTTTCAGCATTGCGAATGACCAGATTTTCTACAACACAGGGCCGATGCTCTACTGTGCCAAGAACCCCTACGCTGCCTTCATCTCGAGCATGTCGGTGTCTCCGACTTCGATTCAACCTGGACAGCATTCCGTCCTGACGGTGAACTTAACCAAGCCCGCGCCCGCGGGTGGACTGACGGTGCAGCTCACCGACTACACGCCCAACGTGTGGACTCCGGCGACGCTGAAGATTCCCGCGGGACAATATTCGGCAACGACGAACCTCCTGACGCTGCCCGCGAGCAAGCCAGGTACCTACACCATCGTGGGTACGGTGCACGGAGTCCATGCGTCGACACGATTGACTGTCGCACCGTGAGTCAACTGTGCTGAGATCGTACTCGGACCTTTCGCCCAAACTGGATGGAGAACACCCTAGGAAGTGCCGACGTTCTATAATTGGCTTCTGTCCGAATGTTTCCGCTGATTCCCGCCCTGATCCTGTTGTTGCTCCAAGGCCACGCGCCTCTGGATCGCGCGCAGTTGCCCGCGGCTCTCGATGCGCTCCCCTGGGGAGCGATGGTTCGCCAGATCGAGGCCGATCAGAAGCTCGGCCGGCCCCTTAGTGCGGAAGCTCGTGCGTTGCTGTGGCTCATCGCCCAGCCCGCCGGCACCTCGGCACCCGCTGTCTCAGAGGATCCCGAAGCCGAGCCGCATCTGCCCGAACTTCCCATAACCCGCCTCGACCGTGGTTATGCGAAGTCGGATCGCACCCGCGACGGTCCGTTCGTTCTCGCTTAAGATCGCCGTCTGCGACCCGCTCCTACGGAGTGGCCGCCACGATTTGAACGAGAACCGAACCCATGCAATTTCTGAGAAAGCTGTTCGACACCAGCAAGAAGGATGTCGAGAACTTGATGCCGATCATCGAGCGCGTGAATGCGCTCGAACCGACCATCTCCGCCCTCACCGACGAAGAACTCAAGGCGAAGACCCCTGAGTTCAAGCAGCGGCTGGCCAACGGCGAATCGATCGACCAGATCACGCCTGAAGTCTTTGCCGTCGTTCGCGAAGTTAGCAAGCGCTTGCTGCACATGCGCCACTTCGATGTTCAGGTCGTCGGCGGCTTGGTACTCCACCAGGGTCGTATCGCCGAGATGAAGACCGGTGAAGGTAAGACCCTCGTCGCGGTCGCGCCTCTGTATCTGAACGCGCTTACCGGGCGCGGCGTCCACTTGGTTACGGTGAACGATTACCTCGCTCGCCGCGACGCGGTCTGGATGGGCCCGATCTACCACTTCCTCGGCATGTCGGTCGGCATCATTCAGGGCCAAAGCCAAGAGTCCGACGAGTTGGGCGGCTCCTGGATGTACGCGCCGGGCGTCCAAAACGACGATCCTCGTTACGCGAACCTGGTGCCGATCAGTCGCCGTGAGGCCTACCTGTGCGACATCACGTATGGCACGAACCACGAGTTCGGGTTCGACTATCTGCGCGACAACATGGCCTTCAGCCTCGAGCAGCTGTCGATGCGCGAGCTTCACTTTGCGATCATCGACGAAGTCGACTCGATTCTCATCGACGAAGCGCGAACGCCCCACATCATCAGCGGCGCGAGCCAGGAAGATGTGTCGGTCTATAAGGTCGTCGACCAAATCGTCAAGCAGCTTCAGCCGGAAGTCCACTACACCGCCGACAAGAAGAACCACAGTGCCAGCCTCACCGAAGAAGGAATGGACGAGGTCGAGCGCATGATGGGCATTCCCAACATTGCCTCGGATCCGAAGCTGTTCCACCACGTGAATGCCTCGGTGAAGGCGTACGCGCTGTTCGATCGGGATGTCGAGTACGTCGTCCGCGGGGGCGAAGTCGTCATCGTCGACGAGAACACGGGCCGTATGATGTTTGGCCGCCGATTCTCGGACGGCCTGCACCAAGCCCTCGAAGCCAAAGAAGGCGTGACCGTCCAGCGCGAAAGCCAGACCGTCGCGGTTATTACGTTCCAGAACCTGTTCCGCCTTTACGAGAAGCTCGCCGGCATGACCGGTACCGCGAAGACGGAAGAGGACGAGTTCCGCAAGATCTATGGCCTCGACGTGGTCAGCGTGCCGACCCACCGGCCCATGTGCCGCGCGGACCAAGCCGACATCATCTTCAAGACCGAGGAGGCGAAGTTCCGCGCCATCGCATTTGAGATCATGCGGCTGTACACCAAGCAGCAGCCCGTCCTCGTCGGTACTCGTTCGATCGAGATGTCCGAGAAAGTCTCCGAGCGGCTCACCGCCGACATGTTGCAGAAGCTTGTGTCGATCAACCGGCTGCGCGAATCGCTCGAAATCAAGAAGGACCTTCCCAAGGACCTTCGCAACGATGCTCAGGAGCTCATCAACGCCGACCTGAAGGAGCAGTCCCGGCAGGTCCTCGCGCCCTTCATGAGTAAGGCGAACTTGCCCAGCGATCCGCTGAGCGACGAGATGGTGGACTGGTTGCTGAAGCAGTGGAAGTTGCCCGCCGAGAATCGCGAGAACCTCGAGGAGGCGCTCAAGCATGGCATTCCGCACAACGTTCTGAACGCGAAGTTCCACGAGCGCGAAGCGCTCATCATTGCCGAAGCTGGCCGAAAGGGCCAGGTAACAATCGCCACGAACATGGCCGGTCGTGGTGTCGACATCCTACTGGGTGGCCGTATCCAGGATGAGCTTGTCGAGCGCGCCCGAAACATGGAAGAGGGCGACTACGACGAGTACACCGGCACGTTCGTCAGCTACCGACGTGGTGGGCAGGAGCGCGCCGCGCCCCCGCTACCGTTGGACGACACCGAGCGCCTCACGCTCGCCGAAGAAGTCCGCGCTCTGGGTGGCCTTTACATCCTGGGTACGGAGCGCCACGAGAGCCGCCGCATCGACAACCAGCTTCGTGGCCGTGCCGGTCGTCAGGGCGATCCGGGCGAAAGCCGATTCTTCGTTGCGCTTGAGGACCAGCTTTGGAAGATCTTCAACGCGAAGATGCTGGAGAACCCGCTGCTGAAGGCATGGCCTCCGATGGAGCAGGTGGACACCAAGTTCCTCTCGGGGATGATCCAGAAAACCCAGGAGCGCATCGAGAACCACTTCTTCGAAGCGCGAAAGCACGTTCTCGAGTACGACGACGTCTTGAACGCGCAGCGCGAGCACATCTACGGATGGCGGCGCGAGATTCTGATCGGCGAGCGCGATGTGCGTGGAGATCTCAAGGGCCAGATCGACGAGCTCATCGCCGAGATCTGCCAGAACGCTTGGATGATCGACGAGGTTCAGGGTCGGGTGTTCGACTATGAGGTGCTCTACGAGGACATCTCGGAAATCTTCCCGATCATCGATTACGCGACCATCAGCGAACTAGAGCAGCATCAGCCGGGCGAGCCGATCATCGCCTTCGTGCAGGATATCGCGCACCGCGCCTACGACGCGAAGGTTGCGAGTTATCCGCCCGAGATGATGAACTACCTGGAGCAGCAGGTCATGCTGCGCGCAGTCAACGACAAGTGGATGGACCATTTGCAGGTCGTCGAGTACATCCGCGAGGGCATCGGCTTGCGAGGTTATGGCCAGACCGACCCGCTCGTTGCGTATAAGCGCGAGACCTTTGATCTGTTCCAGACCACGCTGCGCCAGATTCGCGACCAGGCGGTGCGGATGATCTTCCGCGCTGAACTGCAGGTGAATCAGCCTCAAGAAGCCGAACCGGCGATGACGCGCATGGAAGATGAGCCCGCCGGTTCGGCGGCACTGGGAATGACGGGCGATGCCACGTCGGCCGTCTCACCGATCGTCATGCCCGGCCAGTCGGACGGCTACATGGCGGACGTCGACTGGACTCGGGTGGGTCGCAACGATCCGTGCCCGTGCGGCAGCGGCAAGAAGTTCAAGTCCTGCCACTATCCGACGCTCCGGTCTTCCGGTGTGATCTAAGGCTGTGCCTGCTGCGGCATCGCTTAGCGGCCCTGGCGTGAAATGCCTACACCAGGGCCGCAGCAGGTAGCGATGTGGGCAGGGGTTTCGAGTCACCAAGTGATGCGGTACGACACCCCCGCGCGCTTCGCGTTGTTCTCAATCCGAGTGAATCCGGGTCAACCCGAGCATGACCTGCCAACCCGGTAAGCTTGCCCACATGAGGTGCATCGCTCTCGTCGGGTTGCTGGCGGCGCTCGCCGTCGGTGGCTGTGTACGTCAAGCGAGCGAAGAGAATGTCCTGCGCGTGTCCAACTGGGGTGGCGCGGGCGACGATGGCCCATTCGAGCAGATGGTCCAAGCGAAGAACCGCCAGTTTGGCGAGCGCAACGGGGCCAAAGTGCGCGTCGAGGGCATCCCGGGCGAGTACGTGCCCAAGATGCTCCTCAACTTCGTCGCGGGGTCTCAGCCCGACGTCATGGTCGTCGATGCGAGCAGCGCCGCGGTTTTCGTGAACAACGGCCTGCTGCAAGACCTCCGACCCTTCATCGAGCGCGATCCCGAGTTCAAAGTCAGCGATTACTACGCAAACGTGCTCGCCACCTACCAGCGCGACGAGGCGATCTACGCGATCCCGAATGACTTCACCCCGATGGTGATGTACTACAACAAGGATCTGTTCGACGCCGCAGGGGTGCCTTATCCCAAGCCGGGCTGGAACTTCGACGATTTCCTCCGCACCGCTCAGCAACTCACCATCCGCCAGAACAACCGGACCAAGCAGTACGGCTTCGTGTTCACCAACTGGATGCCCGGCTGGGTGATGTGGCTGTGGAACAACGGGGGCGACGTGCTCTCTCCGGATGGAGTCGCAAAGGGCACCCTCGACTCCGCCCAGAACACCCAGACGTTCAGCTTTCTTCGCGATCTCGCGACCAAGCACGGAGTCGCTCCGACGTTGAGTGAGGCCGCCTCGATGGGGGTCGACCTGTTCGCCAACGGGCAAGCCGCGATGACCGTCTCTGGCCACTGGGCGCTGGTCGGCTACAAGAGCGCGAAGCAGATCAAATGGGAGCGATTGGGGGTCATCGAGTTTCCCCATAACACCCCCGAGTCGCACACCGTGCTTTACATGTCGGCGTACGGCATCCCGCGAGGGGCGAAGAACGCGGAACTCGCATGGAAGTACATCAAGATGTGGACCTCGCAGGAGATTCAGCGCGAGTACCAGTCGACCGGGATCGCGGTGTGTGCGCGGATCGACATCAGCCAGGAGCGGGCCGGACTCGAGCAATCCAAGCCAGCCACCGTCGAACAGGTGATCGAGCGGTCTTTCCTCCCGATAATTCCGACCGGACGCCCACCGTATGGCTCGCGTATCGAGGGGTATGAGATCGTCGAAAAGCACGGCGCGAGCGCGATGCAGAGCATTCTCAACGGGTCCGATGTGGCGACGACCTTGCAGAGAACCGCCGAGCGGATCGACGCCGAGTTCGCGAAGAGCCGATAAGGGTGCCTTAGGTTGCACGGCTTGGCGCGGGCTCAAAATCCTCCGACGCCAATCTCGGGACATGAATCTTGACAAAAGCGTACAATTAGGGTGATGGCTCTTGCCGCGCTTGAAACGATCCGAGATCAGTTCCCCATCCTGAAGGAGACCATCCGCGGGAAGCGGCTGGTGTATCTCGACAGCGCGGCCTCGACCCAGAAACCGGATGTCGTCATCGACACGATCAGCGACTACTACCGGCACTCACACGCGAACGTCCACCGCGGAGTTCACGCCCTCAGCCAGCGCGCCACCGATCAGTTCGAGAATGCTCGCCGACTGCTGCAAGGGTTCATCAACGCGCGGGAAGATGCCGAAGTCATCTTCACGAAAGGCAGCACCGAGGCGATCAACCTTGTCGCCGCGAGTTGGGGACGCACGTTCCTGCAACCCGGCGACCGCATCATGCTCACCGAGATGGAGCATCACGCGAACATCGTGCCGTGGCAGGTGGCCGCCCAGCAGACCGGAGCGGAGATCGTGGTGGTGCCGATTCTCGATGACGGCTCGCTGGACATGGAAGCGATGGCAAAGCTGCTCGACGAGCGCGTGAAGATGGTGGGCGTCACCCACGTCAGCAACGTGTTGGGCACGGTCAACCCGATTGCCGAGATCACCCGGATGGCGCATGCGGTCGGTGCGAAGGTGCTCGTCGATGGGGCGCAGGCGCTGGGCCATCTGCGGATGGATGTGCAGGCGGTCGGCGTCGACTTCTATACGATGGCGAGCCACAAGATGTACGGCCCGACGGGCATTGGAGCGCTGTACGGGCGTCGCGAGCTGCTCGACGCCATGCCGCCGTACCAGCTTGGCGGAGGCATGATCCGCTCCGTCACCTTTGAGAAGGCCACGTACGCGGCGCTTCCGGACAAGTTCGAGCCGGGTACCCCGAACATCGCTGACGCGATCGGCCTTGGCGCCGCGATCGAGTTCCTTTCGCCAAGGCTCGAAGAAGCGCACCACCTTGAGTCAGACCTGACGCACTACAGCCACGAGCGGCTCAGCGAGATTCCCGGGCTGAAGATCCACGGGACCGCCCCTGGCAAGGCGGGCACGATCAGCTTCACGATGGCCGATGTCCACCCGCACGATATCGGCACGATTCTCGACAGCGAGGGCGTCGCGGTGCGCGCCGGGCACCATTGCTGCCAGCCGCTGATGGCGCGTCTAGGGGTGGCGGCAACCGCGCGGGCCTCGTTCGCTCTCTATAACACCCGGGATGACATCGATGCACTGGCCTTGGCGCTGCGCCGGGTCCGGGAGGTATTCGGCCTATGATGAGCGAGCTTTATCAGGACTTGATTCTCGACCACAACCGAGCCCCCCGAAACCGCCGGGTGATCGAGCATCCGAGCCATGAAGCCGACGGTCATAATCCGCTCTGCGGCGATCAGATTCACGTGTACGCGGTCGTTCGGGACGGCGTCGTCGAGGACGTCAGCTTCGTGGGGCAGGGGTGCGCGATCTCGACCGCGAGTGCCTCGCTCATGACCGAAGCTCTCCGTGGGCGGACCGTCGAGGAGGCGGAGGCGATCTTCAAGCGATTTCACGCGATGCTCACCGACGACGCGGCGATCGATGGTTTTCCCGAAGACGGGTTGGACAAGCTACAGGCCTTTGCCGGAGTCCGCGAGTATCCGATGCGGGTCAAGTGTGCGACCCTTGCCTGGCACACCCTTCACGCCGCCTTGGCGGGAGACGGCCGCGTCTCGACGGAGTAACCCATGCCCAAGCCCATCGAACCGACCCCAACCGCAGCGGCGCCGCTGAACCCGATTCAGAAACGCGTGCTCGAGAGCGAAATCGTGGAGCAGATTCGCCAGGTCTACGACCCGGAGATTCCGGTGAACGTGTACGATCTGGGCCTAATCTACGACATCATCATCGCCGACGATGCATCGGCGCACATCGTCATGACCCTGACTTCGCCCGCGTGCCCGGTAGCCGGGTCGCTCCCTGGCGAAGTCGAGATGGCGGCAAGCCAGACTCCTGGCGTAGGAAAGGTGACGGTCGAACTCACTTGGGATCCGCCGTTCACCCTTGATCGGATGTCGGAAGACGTCAAACTGATGCTGGGGCTGATGTAGATGAAGTTTTCTGCGCAAGAAGAGTACGGGTTGCGGTGTCTGGTGGCAGTCGGCCGCAAGGAAGGGATCACGATTCCCGAGATTAGCCGGCGTGAAGGGCTGACCGAAGCCCACGTCGCGAAACTGCTCATGATCTTGCGCAAGGGAGAGTTCGTGACCAGTACGCGCGGACAAACCGGCGGCTACGCACTCGCTCGCCCGGCCGAGCAGATCAGCGTCAACGAAGCGCTCGCCCACCTGGGTGGCCGACTTTACGACGAGGAGTTCTGCGGGAAACACAGCGGCAAGGGCGATGTGTGTGCGCACTCGTTCGCGTGTACGATCCGCTCGTTGTGGTCGCGAGTGCAAGACGCGGTGGATTCGGTGTTGGACGAGATTTCACTCGCCGACATCATTCGCGACGAGCCGGAAGTGCCAGTGACCGTGATGGGCGCCGTTCCGGCGGGCATCCGAGGGCGGACCGAGTGAGCGATTTTCCCTATCGACTGACCGAAACAGCGCTCGTTCGGGTGCGGCACCTTCTCAAGCGGCAAGACAAGTCGATCCTCCGTATCGGGGTGAAGGGGGGCGGTTGCTCGGGATTCGAGTACATGATGCGGCCTGAGGATTTGCCACGCGAGAACGACTTGGTCTGCGAAGTCGAGGAGGGGGTGACCCTCGTTTGCGATCCGCGCTCTGCGGAGATTCTGCAGGGAACGGAGATCGAGTACACGGGCAACCTCATCGGCGGCGGCTTCCGCTTCGACAACCCCAACGCCGCCCGCAGCTGCGGCTGCGGCACGAGCTTTACGCTGAAGGGGAAGTAGGCTTGTTTGCTCGAGTTTAGTTCGGGTTGGTTCGGGTTAGTTCGGATTGGCTCCTATTGAAGACAACCACGAGGCGCGCGGGGGTGTCGTACCGAGCCTTTCCTTCGCGCAGGGCCTCGGCCCTGGCATTGCTCGGGTCGTGTCCGGGTTGGCATGAAAGCGATCGTGCCGCGCGATCCGCCGGGACGATGGCAACCGGCGACCTCAGGGAAACGAAAAACCCGAGTTAAGCCAGCAGCCCTAGCGGCCGATGCCTCAAGCCGGGAAACACCGTGTCGACTTGATCGAGTCCCATCCTCCGCGTGAGCACTTCGCCCAGCACGTCCCGGTAGTCGGTCGTAACCCGCAAGTCGCCGGTGCCTTCGAGCTTCTCGTCCGCCAAAGTGGGCCAGTCGCCGTACACTTTGCCGCCGCGGGTCGAGCCGCCCATCACGAACATGCAGCTGGCCCGCCCGTGGTCGGTGCCGAGCCCGCTGTTCTCATACACCCTACGCCCAAACTCGGTCATGACCACCACGGTCGTACGGCCGAGCCGCGAGCCGATATCCGCGGTGAACGCGGCAAGCGAGTTGCCGACGTCCTCGAGCAACCCGGCGAGCCATCCCGTCGTCGAGCCCTGCGCCACGTGGGTATCCCAGCCGCCCTTATCGAGAAACGCGACTTCGAGTCCTACCTCGGCCTTCAGCAAGAAGGCGACCTGCTTCAGCGCGTTGCCGAGGTCGCTCGAGGGATACACCGCCGGAGACGTCGGGCGATATCCGGCGTAGTCTAGGCGGTTCAGCGTATCGAGCACGCGCAAGGTCTCTCGCCCGGCGGTGGCGATCGCGTCATCGCCCGAGCCGTAAGCTTCGATGAGCCGTTCGCGGAACGAGCGATCTCCGCGTAGCCGAAACGCACCAAGATCGGGCAGCGCCATCGCGGATAATCCTCCGCGCAGCGAGTCGGGCATGAGGTCGCCAATCGCGACCGCGCGTAGCGGGGAGTCGCCTTCTTGGGCGGTGTGGTTGAGGTAGCGAGCCAGCCAGCCGTTGGATGTATCAGAACCCGGGCCGAGTCGGGCAAGGCCGCGTTCCATCGCCGACATCGCTTCGAAGTGCGATCGGGTTTGGTCGGCTGAACCGACGGCTTGGATGACCGCCATCTTGCCCTCACGATAGAGCGGATAGAGCCCGGCCATTGAAGGGTGCAATCCGAAAAAGCCATCGAGATCGAGCGTCTTGGTCCCGGCCGCGCTCTCCTTGGGAGAGCGAATCCGCAATGACGGCCGTCGTCGGTGGTAGTCGTCGTCCAGATAGGGAGGGACCACGTTCAGACCATCGGCGCCGCCTCGCAGGAACACGACAACTAAGGTGTCTCGCCCATCGGGTTGGGCACGGAAACCCAGATTGGCGAGCGCGCTTGGAATGCCCGCCATCCACGCCACTCCGCCCAGGGCGGCACCGCGCAAAATCGCGCGCCGCGACCACGATCGATAGGAATCACAACCTTCTTGCATGGCTTATCTCCACTGAAAGTCCGGCGAGGCGAGTAACGCGGCGGCATCACCAAGGCTCGCCCCTTCGGCACCCTCGCCGAGAACGAGCGGGCCGTAAGGCGCGAGCCCGTCGGGGTTGATCGACGTGCCGCCGATTTCGTTGTTGACCAGTTGGTGAGCGAAGTTCCACCGAGCGAGCAGGGTGCCTGTCCACGCGGTGGTCCGGTCCGGATAGCCATCGGGCATGGGCCAACCGTAGAGGGGTTGCCCCATGGCGTCCAGATGCGCCTGCAGCGCTTCGCCGCCGTCGGTCTGCGCATCCAGCGCGCGGAGCGACGACACGAGGTAGTCGTAGGGCCGCTTGAGGACCGGCGGGCCGTCCAACATCGCGTCGCTGGTCAGGATCGGCATGAGCATGGCGACGATCTCCCCTCCCGTATCCTGGTAAGCCCGTTCGACCTGAGGTTGAACCGACTCGCCCGCGTCGCCCAGAAAGAACCGGGTGAGCTTGGTCGAGATGAACTTCGCGCAGGAAGGGTGTCGGGTGACGATGTCGATGACGCGATTGCCATCCTCGATTCCGCCCTTGGCGGGAATCCGCTGCCCGAGCACTAACTTTTCCCCGTCGTCGTGGGTGTTGGGGTCGAAGCGAAACCGGTCGCGCGGCCGCATGAACCGATTCTCGATCGTCCATCCGGTGAAGCAGCGTGCGACTTCGCTGACGTCCTTTTGCGTGTAGCCTCCGTACACCCCGAGGGTGTGAAGCTCAAGCAGTTCGCGGGCGTAGTTCTCGTTGGCGACCCCCTTTCGGTTGACCTGGTTGTCCAAGTAGCCGAGCATCGCCGACGAACGGGCCGACGCGCGCACCATGTCCGGAAACTTGCCCAAGGCGTGCTGTCGCACGACCATGAGGTCGTCGATGTTCTTCCGGTATGCGCCATCGCCCTTGTGGGCGAAGATGTTGAAGTGGTTCGTCCAGAAGTCGACCACCCGCTCTCGCAGTTGCCATTGGCTGTAGACTGCGCGCAGGATCGCCGCTTGACGAAGCTGACGCATGACGTGGCCCTCGGGCAAATCGCGTAGTTCCGCCGACCCCATGCGCATGACGTCGAGTCGGCTGAGCAAGAACTTCATGGCCAGATCGTCTTCGTCGGTTGGATGAAGCTGCGCCTTCAGGTACGCGTCGCGGCCCATCTCGGCGAAGCGGCGGGGTTCCCCTGGAATCGGACCGAACGCGGCTCGGTGAAGAAAGCGGTGAGCTTCCGATCCACCACGCTTGGGCAGCGAGATGTCCTCCGCGCGGCGACGTCCGGCCACGCGCTGGGTGAGCGGCGCACACCCAGCGGCCAGGGTCGAGACGGCCGCCGCCCCAAAGAGGAACTGCCGACGGTCGATTCCGGAGTCGCGCTTCACGGCCCTAACCCACCTCGAAGCTGGCTTGGTTTTTCCGCACGATGACCGAAACGCCCACGCCGAGGAACGTCACGAACAGAACAGGGGCAATCAGGAACCAGCCGACGAACGGGAAGAAGCCGGCTACGACGATGAGCATGGCGGCGCGAGTGAGGCCGCTGTAGACCGACAGGCCCGGTTCCATGGCGCGGATGCGGTCGCTCAGGTGGAGCGACAGTCCGGCTCCGCCCAGGGCGGAGATCGCGATCAGCGTGAAAAGTCCGGTCATTCCGAGGAGCTTGATCGGCGGGACGGGATTCGCGGCCATGGCGACCGAGATGAAGCCCAAGGTTCCCGCGACGAGCAAGCCCACCAAGAAACTTTGCCCGGGCCGAGCGGCGACGCGCGCTTGGGCCATCTCGGCCCTCGTTCGAAAGGTTAGAGCGGCGGCGAGGAACAGAGCCCAGGTGGTGAATCCGACTCCAATCAAGATCGCGACGATGGCAAAGCTGTCTCCAATAGTGGTCATGGAAATCCTCCGATAAGTTGACTATAGGTCAGGTTGCCCGCAACTTGGGCCAGAAGCCCCACACCAATCGGGCGTCCCGAGTCGTAGATAGTCCTGTATGTCCGACTCCTCCTCGCTTCGCGACCTCCTTGTCCGGCTGCGTGAATCTGCGCCGAAGGATGACGTCCGCCTCCAAACCTATCTCGACGCCCTCGAAGAATCGCTCGATGCCCAGGACGTAGAGCAGCAGCGGGTCGACCAGATGCTTACCGAATACCGCGAGGCGTACGAGAAGCTGACCGCACCGGCGAACCGCATCGGCGTCTTCCTGAAGTGGCACGACGGCCAGATTGCGTCGGTGGCGCTGGGCGACGGCGAATATGTGGCCGAAGTCGATCCCGCGCTCGAGCGAGATCAGCTGGTTCCCGGCGTCCGTGTTCGACTGAACGACGCGTATGCGGTCGTGGGGCTCATGGAACCCGCGATGGGCGGGCCCCTCTTCCGGGTCGCCGAAGTCACCGACGATGCTCGTCTACGCCTCGGAGGCGATGAACCGGGCCGCGAATCGAAGTTGGTTGGCCGCGCCGCATCGCTGGATTCGGCGGCGATCAAGTCGGGCGACGAAGTCCGCCTCGATCCGACGGGGCGGTTTGCCATCGAGCACTTTCCGCGCCGCGAAGCCAAGGAGTATTTCTTCGAGGAGGTGCCCGATCTACCGTGGAGCGCGGTTGGCGGCCAGGAAGAGGCGATCAGTCTCATTCGGGAGACGATCGAGCTCCCGCTCCTTCACCCTGAGATTTTTGCTCAGTACGAGAAGAAGCCGGTAAAGGGCATCTTGCTGTATGGCCCTCCGGGCTGCGGCAAGACGCTGATCGGCAAGGCGGCAGCATCTAACCTAACTAAAGCCTATGCCGACCGAGTCGGCCACCCCGTGAAGGAGGTGTTTCTCTCGATCAGCGGCCCCAAGATTCTGAACATGTGGCTCGGGGAGACCGAGCGGATGGTCCGCGAAATCTTCTCGATCGCACGGGAGAAGGCGAAGGAGGGCAATCTGGTGTTCATCTTCATGGATGAGGCCGAGTCGGTCCTGCGGACGCGCTCCTCGGGTCGATTTCTCAACATCAGCAACACTGTGGTTCCTCAGTTCTGCGCCGAGCTAGACGGCCTCGTGAGTCTCGAGAACGTCGTGCTCATTCTCACGTCGAATCGACCGGACTACATCGACCCGGCCGTGTTGCGTCCCGAGCGGATCGACCGGAAGGTCAAAGTCACCCGGCCGAATCGTGAGGCGTCTCAAACGATTCTCGGCATCTATTTGAAGTCCTCGCTGCCGCTCGATCCCGAACTATTGGCAAAGTTCGACGGCGAATCGGATTGCGCGCGGAAGGAACTGGTCGAGGGCGCGATCGACTATCTTTGGCGCACCGAGCGGTCGACCGAGTTCCTCAAAGTGCAGTATCGCAACGGACGGTCGGAGACGCTGCATTGGCGCGACTTGGTGAGCGGTGCGTTGCTGAAATCGGTGGTGGACCGAGCAAAGGATACGGCGATTCGTCGGGCGATCGATGTGCCCGACTCTCCGCATGGGATCACCCTTGCCGATCTTATCGCAGGCATCGAAGCCGAGTACCGCGAGAACGAGATTTTCCCGAAATCGGATGTGCAGGAAGATTGGCTGAAACTGCTCGATGTCGAGCCCGACAACGTGGCCCAGGTGCGGCCGGTCGGGCCTTCACGAGGCGAAGACTGGGTTAGGCGAACGGTTATCTGAATATGAAGAACCGACTTGGAACAACAACCTGGCCCTAAAAGTCTTTAAATTCACGCTAAGCGTGATACACTAGAACCTGCCGTATTGTTTCAGCCCGGTGATATTACTGGGGTTCTGTACGGCTTCGGGAGAATACAAGCAGGTATGAGTTCAATCCAAGTCCTCGTCCAAGCATTGCGTCGGCCGATTTACGGCTGGCGAAGGCTGGGACGAGACATGGGCATTGACGTTGCTTTGCTCGTGGGAGCTTTGCTTGCCGCCCACTGGCTCACCTTCCCGAAGAACCAGCCGGTCGAGTTCGGCGTCACCGTTGTCTTCGAGGCGATTGTGCTCTCGCTGGCGTGTCTCATTCTGTTGCTGTGGCGAGGTGCCTACAGCGTCAACCCACGCTACTTCGGTCTTGGCGACTTTCTCGGAATCGGCTTGTCCGTTTCGATTGTGACGGCCTTTCAACTTTGCCTCCCCGTATCCCCCGATGGGGACCTTAAGCGGTCGGTGGCGCGGGGTTTGCTGTTCGCTGGACTTTTGGCGGCGGGGCTCAGCTCGGTACGCATCATCAAACGCATTCGATCCTGGCAGGATAGCCGCCAGTCGGAGATCAAGGTTCGCCGAACCCTGATCATCGGCGCGGGCGACGCGGCCGAGATGATCATGCGGGAGATCAAGCGGAGTTCTCACCCGGTCCACCGCATCGTCGGCTTCGTCGACGACGACCCCGAGAAGCAGTCTTCGCTCATCCACCAAGTTCCCGTCCTCGGCCGCACGCCCCAGATCCCAGAACTGGTCAAGGACCACAACATCGAGGAGCTGCTGATCGCGCTGCCGTCCGCTACAGGCGAAGACATGCGGCGGATCACCCAGCTCTGCCAGAGTTCTGATGCTCGCGTGCGCACGCTGCCCCCGGTCAAAACGCTTCTAACCGGCGGCCCCCAGATCTTCTCCCACTTGCGCGAGGTCGACATCGAAGACCTGCTCCGCCGAGAGCCGGTTCAGACGGATTTGGAGTCGATTGCGAAGTACATCTCCGGCGAGCGCGTTCTCATCACCGGCGGCGGCGGATCGATCGGTTCAGAGTTGGCCCGCCAGATCGCGAGCCTTTCTCCCGCGAACTTGGTGCTCCTCGGCAAGGGCGAGAACAGCATTTACGAGATCGAGCAGGAACTGCTCCAGACCAACCGATTCCAGCCAAGTTGCATCATCGCCGACGTTCGCGACAAGGCCTCCATGGAAGCTGCGTTCGAGAAGTTCCGCCCGACGGTGGTGTTCCATGCGGCGGCGCACAAGCATGTGCCCCTGATGCAGGGCAATCCAATCGAGGCGATCCGCAACAACATCCTAGGTACATGGCAGACCGCCGACCTCGCCATCAAGTACGGAGCCAAGCGGTTCATCAATGTCTCTACCGACAAGGCGGTTAAACCGTCGAGCGTGATGGGTGCGACAAAGCGCGTCGGCGAGATGATCGTGACTTCGATGGGACGCCGCTCGGAAACGGAGTTTGCCATCGTCCGATTCGGCAATGTCATGGGCAGTCGTGGATCGCTGATCCCGCTCCTCAAGGCGCAGATCAAGCGTGGCGGCCCCGTGCGGGTCACCCACCCGGAGATGACGCGCTACTTCATGACGATCCCCGAGGCGGTCCAGCTGATTCTTCAGGCGGGCGCGATCGGCGAGCGAGGCGAGATCTTCATCCTCGATATGGGCGACCCGATCAAGATTCTCGATTTGGCCATGGACCTGATCCGCCTACACGGCCTCGTGCCGGGTGAGGACATCGAGGTGCAGTTCACCGGCGTTCGTCCGGGTGAGAAGCTCTACGAAGAGCTGCTCTACGACACGGAGAAGCTCTCCGACACGTCCCACCCGAAGATTCGCATGGTCGAGGAGCCGTTCACCATGCAGTGGGATCTGCTGCGAACCGAGATTCAGAACCTGCTTGAGTTGTGCGCAGAGGGCCGGGCCGAAGACGCCCGCCACTCGCTGATGGAACTTGCCTGGGGCAAGAGCGTGCTCGGAGAGTTTCCGCTGAACAAGCCTACGCGCGGCGTCGTCGAGGGGTAGTCGACTTAGGATTCATCCGGTTGTAGCCGCGGGATGGATCGTGCCCGCGCGCATCGCGTTCCGCATGAAGGGTGGCTGGTGCCTCGTGGAGTTCCGAGACCCGTGCCACCCGAGCTGCTCCGAACCCTAGATCTCCATCAGTTCGGCGTCTTTCTTCTTCTGGAGCGCGTGGGCTTCTTCCACGTACTTGTCCGTCAGCTTCTGAATCTTGGCCTCGAAGCCCTTCAGATCATCTTCGCTGATTTCCTTCTTCTTCTCCAGCGCCTTCAGGTGCTCGTTGGCGTCGCGGCGGACGTTGCGCACCGCGACGGCGGCGTTCTCCGCGCGGCTGTTCACCTGCTTGACCATGTCCTTACGGCGCTCTTCGGTCATCTGAGGGAAGATCAGCCGGATACCGCTGCCGTCTGTGACGGGGTTGATGCCTAAGTCACTCTTCTGAATGGCGCGCTCGATGAGCGGGATGCTGGACTTGTCGTACGGCTGGATGAGCAGTTGGCGCGGCTCAGGGATGCTCACGTTCGCCATCTGCGAAATCGGAGTCTCGACGCCGTAATACTCGACATGAACCCGCTCCAGAACCGACGGGCTCGCGCGGCCGGTTCGGTAGGTTCCAAAGTCGTGCACCATCGCGTCGATGGCGTGCTTCATTCGTCGATCGGCATCCTGCAGAATCTCTTCAGCGTTCATAGCGGTGTTCTCCTTAACGTGAGGTGTAGCTGATTTTGGCTTAATCGCCGGTCGTGTGGGCGGTGCCCGGGGGGGCGGAAACCCGCATCTGCCAGCTCTTCCAGTAGTCCGGATCTTCGAGCCCGAGGGCGGCCTTGGTCATCATCAGCGGGCGGTAGGTGTCGAGCATGACGGCGAGTTCTTCGGTCTTCGTCGCTCCGATCGAAGCCTCGACGGCACCCGGCTGGGGCCCGTGGGGCAGGCCGAGCGGGTGGATCGTGATGGAACCCTCTTCGATGCCCTTGCGCGAACCAAACTTGTCGTTGCAGTAGTACAGCACTTCGTCCGAGTCCACGTTCGAGTGGTTGTACGGCACGACAATCGCTTCGGGGTGGTAATCCAGCATGCGAGGACAGAACGAGCAGATCACGAATCCTCCCGACGCAAACGTCTGGTGGATCGGCGGCGGCATGTGGAGCTTGCCGGTGATGGGTGAGAAGTCGTGGATGCTGAACGCATACGGGAACTCGTAGCCATCCCAGCCGACGATGTCGAACGGGTGATAAGGATACGTGTACATCGTGTATCGCTCGCGCGCCTTGATGAGTACGGGCGTGTCCTCGCGCTTGTCGATCGTGACCAACTCGCTCGGCGGCCGGATGTCGCGTTCTTGGAACGGCGCATGCTCCAGAAGCTGGCCGACTTCATTACGATAGCGGCGCGGAATCTCGATCGGCGTGAAGCTTTCGATCACAATCATCCGAACGGGCAACGTGTTGAACTGGAGCCGGTAGATGATGCCCTTCGGAACGACCAGGTAGTCGCCGGGACGGAAGTGAACGGTGCCAAACATGGACTGGAGCTCGCCCTCGCCGTCGTGCACAAACAGGCACTCATCGGCGTCCGCGTTCTTATAGTAGTAGTTCATTTGCTCGGCAACGAGGACTTGGTGCCAGTAGACGTCGCTGTTTCCGAGCAGGCAGACTCGACCGGTTACTGCGTCTCCGCTCGGCGTCATCTTCGCGGTGCGCAGGTGACGGTGGCGCAACGCTTCGTCCGCCAAGAACTCCGGCTTGCACGATCCTCGGTCTTCCCACGACTTGACTTCGGTGGGCAGATTGATGTGATACATCAACGACATCGGACCGCTGAATCCGCGGGTGCCGAAGAGCTGTTCCGCGTACAGTCCGCCATCCGGCTTCCGGAACTGGATATGGCGTTGCTTAGGGATTTGGCCGAGGCTTACGTATCGGGGCATAACTCTATTCTACTGTCCGCGCCGGGCAACGTTCGCTAGGGACTGCGGAACTCGATCCAGGACATTCCCATCGGTGGAACCGTAACCTTGATCCTCGCTGTCGATTCGTCAAGCGAAAGGGCACGCCGCTGCATCTTCCCGCCGTCCGAGTCGCCGCCTTCGACCAAGGCTCGATCCCGCAAGCCTGCGTAGTAAATCGGCAGCTCGACCTCCTCAGTCAGGGGTCCGTTGGTCGGATTGTAGAGGACGGCCAACCCCTTGATCGGCAGCTTCGGATTGACGTGGACGACCCCGTCGATGCGGCGGCCGTCGGCGCGGCGGACGTGGATCACGTCGGACTCGAGGATGTCGCGACGGGCTTTGAACCACTGAACCCACTGCTGCACCATCGCTTTCGTTTCGGGAGCGTCGTACAGCCGCGGTCCTCGGTAGCACGATTGGGCACCGTAGCCGAGATTGTTCAACAGGTGGAGTCGGTAGTCGACGAGATGCTCCTTCAGCGGTTCGATGGTCGCCGCAGGTCCGCCGCCTTGGTATTCGACTAGCGGAGTCATCATCCAACCCATGCTCGGGGTTTTGTCCCATGTGCCATCGAAGAGATTCTGACGAGCGTGGATGTGCTGCTGAGCACGTGGCAGCGACCAGTTCACCTCGCGATAACCCATCCCGGTCTTGTTGGATCCGGCGAGGAAGTAATTGTCGGGCACGTTCAGGAAGACGTCACGCGCCCGGCACCACTCGTACCACTTGCGAATGCGCTCGTATTGCCGCCATTGCGAGTCGTCAAGGCCCGTGTGACCGGGGTGCTTGTCGGAGGCGCAGGTGTCGCCGGGATAGTTGCCATCATGCTCCAGCAGATCGAATCCCGTTTCGGTGAAGAACTTCTCGAGCTTCTGGAAGTACGCCTGACCCCACCGGCTTTCGAGGCACGGGCTGTTGCCAAAGATCGGCTTGGGATTGACGACGTTGTTCTCCGCGTCGATGCTGCGGCTGGCGAGCAGGGAATAGCCGCCGAGTTCAACCCCTTGCTTGTTCGCGTACTCCCGAAAGCTGCGGAACTTCGCGAGGTTCGCATCCGAGACGTCCTCCATGTCGAGACCGCTCCAGAACGAGATGACGATCATCTCGAATCCGCATTCGGCGGCTTGGTCGATCGCGGTCCTGACGACCTTGGGATCGGTGCTCGTCAGGTGGAGCATCAGCGGGTTCTGGGTCGTCCAAGGTGCCACCGTGCGGTAGAGCCGTCGGATGCCGAGGCTCTGCCGCTCGCGCTCGGTGGAATCGTGGAGCATGACGAAGCTCGTGAACGAGCGAAACGGCTCGTCCTTCGTGAGCGGAACATCGGGGCCGAGCGGGGGGCGCATCTCGAGGTCGCAGGGTGTAAGCAACTCGTAGTTGACCTGCGTCTTGTAGTTGGGATCGGGCACCCAGTGCGCCGTGCGGTTCGAGTTGTTCGTCGCCATGCCGCCAAAGCTGTAATCGCTGATCGCAGTGACGTTCGGGAGCCTCCAGTTGGGGTTTCGATCCACCGTGCTTTCGGCCTCGACGAGCCCCAGAACCTCGGAGGTGAACGACTTGACTTGCACGGGCTCGCCTGCGTTCTCAAGGGTCACCCACTTCGAGAACAAAGGGATGCCGTCGTACAGTTCGTAGTGAACGCCGACGGTCAGCCCCGGCCATGCATCCGAGCGGTAGGTGAAGTGCAGGGCGACTCCCTTGGGCGGCCACTGGGAATTCGGGGTACGACGCTTCGGCTTCCAGGCCAGCCGCGGCTCGACCGGGCCCTGTTTCCACTCCACGAGCCGAAAGGCATCCGGCCTAGCGGTCATTTGATCCAGCCACTCAGGCGTGAGGTAGGCGAGATTGGGCTGGCCGGCTAGGCCGCCGATATCCACCGTCTCGGGAGGCGTTGCGCCCCGCTGCAAGGTCAACCGGGCCTCGGGTTTCACGGCGCGGATCATCTCTTCGCCGTTGATCAGATTGACGAGGCCGACGGTGGCCGCGTTAGGAGCGATACGAAACCGCCGAGCGATCAAGCCATTGCTGAGAACCAGTTCCTGGGGATGCTCGGTTCGGTAGAGGCGCGAGGCTTCGGCCTTGGTCGCGAGGAGCCAGTCTTGGCGCGGCCTGCGCGGCACGAACAGGGGAAGGGAGGACGTCGATCCAAGAACAACCATAGCGCACACCGCCGCGAGCATAGGCTCATGCTAGCACTTGGCGGCTGCTTTGATGGGAGAACAACCATCGGGTCGTGCATCTGGTGGGCGAAGGGTGCGTTGTGCCCTCTCAGGGTATCCGCTGATCCGGCTCGCTCCCGGACTCCAAGAGCAACCTTTCCCGGGTTCGCGCGTCCAACTCATTGGTGAAGACGATGTTGCATAAGCTTCTCGTGGTGCTGGCCGTGACTTTCGCGGCGGTCGGAGCGTGGGCGCAAGAGTACGCGCCTAAGGCGGGCGAAACCATCATGAAGGTGGCGATCGAGGGCCGGGGCAACCTGTACATCAAGCTCTTTACCGCCGAGGCGCCAAAGACGACCAACCACATCATGGGTCTCGTCCGGCGCAACTTCTACGACGGTCAGCGCATTTTCCGCGTAGACCGCTCGCCGAAGCCATTCCTGCTTCAAATGGGTGCCCCCGGATCGCGATCGAAGGGCATGGACGACCCCACGTTACTCACCGAGGGCACCGGGGCGAAGATCCCTTTCGAGGATTCCGGCTTCCTCCACGACCAAGTAGGCCGGGTTGGCCTTTCCGCCCAGCCGGGTGACCGCAACTCGGGCGACGCGCAGTTCCATATCCTCCTCGGACCGTCGCGATTCCTAGATGGAAACTACACCGTCTTTGGCCAAGTCGTCGGCGGTTTGGCTCTTCTTTCCAAGATCGAAAAGGGTGACCGAATCGTGTCGGTCACGTTGATGGGCGGTTAAGGAATCGCCAAAGGGCCCGACGCTTGGCCCACCGCCTGCACAATAAGAACATGAAACGCATCCTCGTCTTCACTGTTGCCGCGGTTGCGGCCCTCGTCGTCGCCCAAGATAAGGTCAAGATTCAACCCAAGTACACGGCGGAATCTTCATCCAGCTACAAAATCACGATGAAGATGGCCGTTGGCGGAATCGAGGCCGAACTGAGCGGCAACATTGTGATGGCCGTGAAATCGGCGGGTGAGGCGGAAGCCAAGGTCGAGTACGACTGGCAGAATGGCAAGGCGGTCGTGAATGGTGAAGAGACTCCCGTGCCGTTCGCCCCGACCCACGTGATCTACGACCTTAAAGGCGACCTGATGAAGGTCGAGGGTGGAATCGAGGGCACCGACCCGATCCGCACCTACCTGACCGTCTTCGCCCACCTCCCGGCAGACGAACTCGTGAAGGATGGCACCTGGAAGAAGACCTATCCGAAGAGCGCGCCTTTAGGCATCGAAGAGCGAACGGTCGAGGGCACCTATCTGGGCGACGAAGAAGTCTCCGGCAAGAAGAGCCACAAGTTCAAGATCAAGATGGTCGAGGGGGGTACGTTCACGACCGTGATCACGGCGTGGGTGGAAGCCGACGGCAAGATCGTCAAGCTTGAGGGTGAGTTCACCGCGCTGCCTCTTCCGATCGCCGGCGAGAATGCGAACGGAACCGTCCGCTTAGAACTCGCAGGGAAGTAATTGAGAAGGCTCGGTGCCCTGCTCTCCCCAGGGCTCCCGAGCCGATTGGCGCTCCCTCGCCTAAGTGGCGTTGAGCTAACCTACTTCCCGCCGTCCTCGCCGCTTCCCGGAGCGCCGTTGTTCGGGTTTGCCGCCGCCCATTCGTTGATGGTCTTAGCGTTCTTGCCCGACTCCAAGTCGGCCGCTGGCTGAGCCTCGACCTTGCTCAGGTCTGGACCCGCCTTTTCGCCGCATCCGGCGAGCAACCCAATCGCCAAAGTAAAGGCAAGTGCGATTCTCATCTTAGTTCGGCGACCACTCGGTCGCGACCGTGAACGGATAGTTGACGAAGTTGTCGCATCGGATGCTGCCGAGGCCGAAGCGGCTGCCGTCGAGCAACTCGCTCGGGTTGGCGCAGTAAGCGAATCGATCCTTCTCGGCCGCCGGCACGTAAACGTAACCGACGCCTGGCGTGAGACCGCCGCGATACTGCACGTTCTTGGCGTGGCCATCAGCATAGGACATGTTGAATCGGCCGCCCCAGCGGAACTGGCTCTGCCGTGTCGCGGCCGTGACCGGGAAGGTGTCGAGAATCCAAGCCTTGCCGCCGGCGGTGTTCGGGTACATGCCGATCGTGGGGCGAGGAGTGTCATAGGTGTCGCCGAACACGAAAACGTTTGCCGGCTCATCGAACGAGGTCAGCGATCGGCCCGGCTGGACGGTACCGCCGCCTGGGATGGGCACCTCGCCCAAGAGAACGCCGCCGCCGGCGTAAATCTGCGGGCCCCAGTTGTATCCGTAGCCAAGGCAGCGGCCCGTTGGGTTAAGGTCGCGGATGTGTCGCCCCCACGGCGTGTTGTCGCGGTCGTTCTGGTTGTGATAAAAGCAGCCGGTCTCGGTGCGCTCGCTGCTGAAGAAGAGCTGGACGTTCTTCACGTAGGGTTGCATAACGACCCAGAAATCGGTGCGATGGACGCCCTGCGGGCCACCGGTACTGACATTGACCGCACTGTCGTCATGGTCGGTGGCATACATCTGCCACGCCGTGCCAATCTGCTTGACCTGCGAAAGGGCGTTGGTCTTCTTGGCGGCGGTCTTTGCCTGGGCAAACACCGGGAATAGAATGGCGGCAAGGATCGCGATGATGGCGATCACGACGAGAAGCTCGATAAGCGTAAAGGCTCGTTTCATAAGATGGACTGATTCCTCCAGTGAGCACGTTACGGGGCCGATGTTAATGGAGCACTAGCCCACGGTTAGGGTCCGATGAACGTCAGGTTAACGATGATGTTGGCTTTAAGGAATGGTGAAATCGGAGGCGATTTGGGCCATCAAGGGCCACGTTCTGGGCACACAATGGGGCATGGATTTCAAGCCTGCTCTCTCGCGCCGCGATCTGCTTGCCGCTTCGGCAGCAGGGATACTGATGCCCTCGCTCGCTATGGGGACCTTTCGGGCCGATAGGAAGCGCGTTCTCCGCATTGCCCACTTGACCGACATCCACGTGCAGCCCGAGAAAGGAGCCCCCGAGGGCATGGAGGCGGCTCTCCGGCACGCCCTCGCCCAATCGGACAAACCGGATCTGATCTTTACCGGCGGGGATCTCATCATGGACGCCTTGGGTCAAACCCGCGAGCGCACCAAGACGCAGTGGGACCTCTTCACCAAGGTGATCGGCGGGGTGAACATTCCCGTCGAGCACACGATCGGCAACCACGATGTGTGGGGTTGGGGCAAACGCGACGTGTACAGCAAAGAGCCCGAGTACGGCAAGAAGTGGGCCTGCGATGTGCTTGGGCTGGCCAAGCCCTACCGCAGCTTTGACCGGGCGGGATGGCACTTCATCGTGTTGGACAGCACCTTCATGAAGGAGGGTAGCGGCTACACGGCCAAGCTCGACGACGAGCAGTTCGAGTGGCTCGCAGGCGATCTGAAGTCGGTGCCGAAAGACACTCCAATCATGGTGGTCAGCCACATCCCGATCGTCGCCGCGTGTCCGATGTTCGACGGGGAAAACGAGAAGTCAGGCGATTGGGTGATTCCCGGCGCTTGGATGCACCTCGACGCGCGCAAGATCAAGAACGAGTTCCGCAAGTACCCAAACGTCAAGCTTTGCGTCAGCGGACACATCCACCTGATCGACCAGGTGGTGTACAACGACGTGACCTACTTCTGCAACGGCGCGGTGAGTGGCGGCTGGTGGGGTGGCGACTACCAGGAGTGTACGTATGGTTACGCGCTGGTGGATCTCTACGACGACGGCAGCTTCGAGAATCGGTACGTGCCGTTCGGTTGGAAGACGCGGTAAGGCGCAACCGAGCTCATCAAGACTGTAGGCGCAGGTTTCGAGTCACGAAGTGACGAGGCCCTGCGCACCCGGCGTGACGATGGCAACCGGCCGCCCCAGGGGAGGTTTGGCGCGGTACGACGCCCCCGCGTGCCTCGTGCTTTTTTGACCGAGCTAACCCGCGCCAACCCGAACTAATCCGAGCCAATCCGCGCTAACCCGAGCCAATCCCCTAATGGCTGTCGCAGGAGGCGCACACCAGCTTGCCACCGTGGTTGTGCAGTTCGGCCTTCGGATACTCCTTGCCGCAGGTCTCGCACTTCGCAACTTCGGCGGTGCTCGACATGGCCGCGCCGGCTCCCGTCGTCTCTTGCTCCGCAGGCGCGCATCCTACGCCTACAAAGCTCACGCAAACAACGCAAATCATTCCAGAGAGAAGCTTCTTCATTCAAGTTCACCCGATCGAGGATCGGTCGATTTTACCGGGCATCATGAGCCGGGGGCCGTGCGCTTGCGGAAAGCGTCCAGGGAGGTCGGAGCCATTTTCTTCCGCCGCTTGTGGACGTTCAAGTAAACGAGCCGGTCGGAAGTCGCCTGTACCCGCCGCTCGGTGCCCTTGGGAATGAGCAAGAACCCGCCGATCGAGAGTGAGTAACTCAGATCTCCCACCGCCACGGTTGCGCTCCCCTCAAGGACGACCATCAGCACATCGACTTCGTCGTTGGTGTGAGGGGCGACCCCTTGCCCCTCGGGCCACGCTACGAGCGTGGCGTCCAGGTCCTCAGATTCGGTGCCCCAGAGGGCTCCACGACTCGGGTCGCTGTGGGCGACACGAAGTAAGTCGGCAAGTACGGCTAAATCTGCCATGGCTAGGATCGAATCATCGTCAAGATCATCTTGAACCGGGTCGTCGCGTCGAGAGCGTGCGGCACGTTGGCGGGAAGGAGGATCATCTCGCCCGCCACGACGCGGTGGGCTTCGCTCGCGATGGTGATTTGGGCCTCGCCGTCGATCACCTGAACGAGCGCGTTGAACGGGGCGGTGTGCTCGCTAAGAGCCTGGCCCTCGTCGAAGGCGAAGAAAGTGATGTTGCCTGTGGGTTCCTTTGCGATGATGCGGCTGACGATCGACCCGTCTTGGTAGTCACCCAAGGCGCATCCGTTGATTACGGTGCCGGGCGTGATGCCTTTCGACTTGGAAGTTGAGTCGCTCATGTCGTGGTTCTACCCCTTTGAGCACATCCGCGGAATCTGTGGTGCTGCCGCAAGATCGCCAGTTTGAACTCGGTTGGGTGGCAGGTACTCTTCAGTGATGCCGATTCGCCGTCCACATTACGGAGAGCAGAAGGACGCGTTCATTGAGGAAGTGAATCGTGGGATTGAGGCTGATCCGGCTTCTTGGGGTCGCTCATCTCAGGTCTTACTTAAGTGCGCTCAGATCATTGAAGAGACCGTCAAACCCCATGTCGATGTCTACAGAGCGTACACGGAGGATCGCCTAGAGGGGGTACCGCCTCCATCGCGAGAATCTGAGGAGCATGCTGCATTCGAGACGGCAGCAAACGAAATGCTTCTGCTCCTGGTCGCTTCTATGCTGCAGTGCATGTCTCTTGAGTGCAGGTTGAAGGCCCGGATCACCAGAATCGGACACTCTCTGCCGAAGGGGGCAGACGGCCACGATTTGGCGAAGCTGGCGTCATCAGCAGGGCTTCAGTTGACTTCCGATGAAGTCACAAGATTGAGGGAACTGACTCTAATGGGTCAGTTCGGCCGATATCCCGTTTACAGCAGGCGGTCGGTATGGACCGCTTATGAACTCGGAGTTGATCACACGATCATCAAACGCATCGAAGAACTCCTCAGTCCAGGCGAAGAGGGCTGAGAACTCTAGCACCCCGAACCTCACTAGAACCTAATGCTCAGGAATCGCGACGTGGCAGCCTTGGGTCCGCGTTCCAGCATCGATCCGGGATAAGATGACAAAATGCCGATGACCGCCCTTCTCGCCATATCCGCCATGCTCGCACCCGCCCAAACCGCGTCATTCATCCCTTCCGTTCAGGCGTGGACGTTCAACTCGTTCACCACGGAGCAAGCCATCGAGATGTCGGCGCAAGCGGGATCCAAAGCGATCGAGCTGTTCCCGGGGCAAACCCTCAGCACCGAGAAAAAGGACGTCAAAGTTGGTCCAGACATGGGAGCCGAAAACACCGCGCTGCTCAAGGGTTTCCTGGACAAGGCTGGCGTTCGAGCGGTCGCCTTCGGCGTCACGGGCATTTCCAAGGACCCGGCCGAAGCTCGAAAGCTCTTCGCGTGGGCGAAAGGTCTGGGCATCCTCGTCATCAACACGGAGTCGACCGAGTCCATCGACACGATCGAGCAGATGGTGAAGGAGTTCGACCTGAAGGTCGGCTACCATAACCACCCGAAACAGCCGAACAACCCCAACTACCGCGTGTGGGACCCGACGTACGTGTACGACTTGATCAAGAACCGAGACCCGCGGATCGGGGCGAATGCCGATACCGGCCACTGGGTTCGATCGGGCATCAAGCCCGTCGATGCTCTCAATATCCTCAAAGGACGGGTCGTCTCCAGCCACCTGAAGGACCTCAACGTGTTCGAGCCGGGCGGGCACGACGTGCCTTATGGGATGGGCGTCTCCGACGTTCGAGGCATCCTCGAGGCGTATCAGAAGATGGGCATGACGGGCCCGGTTTCCGTGGAGTACGAGCATAACTGGGGCAAGTCGTTGCCCGAAGTTGCCCAGTGCATCGGCTTCATGCGCGCCTTTCAGACGCTGAAGAAGTAAGCGAGACCGTGGGAGGGCGCCGCTCTGTCGGCGCCTATGGCATGAGCGTTTTGAGACCGGGAAGGCAGTTACTGCATCCTGCGTCCGACTGCCCTATAATGAGCAAGTGATGCGCCTGTTCTTGCTGGCGGCGATTCTCCTCTGCGCTGGATGCTCTCCGAAGGCCAAGGCCGATCCCTTGGTTGGCGACTATGTGGCCTGGATGTTCCTCGATGGGCAGGCAGTCAGCTACGACGGCTCGATGGGAGCGACGCAGACGCTGTCTCTGACTCCCGATGGCAAGTACATCTATGTGACGGAAACCTCGATCATGGCCGACCTGAAGGCGAGAGCCACCGGGACGTACAAGCGCGTCGGTGACGAACTTGTTTTCACGGGGACCCTTACTTCAACCATGGACGACGGCTACAAGAAGGGTACGGAGTCGGGACCGCACGAAATGAAGCTCAGGATCGTTGGCGCAGTGCTTGAACTTGCCGATGAGGAGGCAATGAGCATGTACTACGTCAAGAAGGGCTCTGGGCCGCCTCCGTTGCCCCCCAATTTGCAGTTGAAGGAGTCCGAGCCGGCAGCGAGCGAACTGATCAAGAAGATCGAGGCGACCTATGCCTCAGTCAAGTCGATCGTGGTTACGGGCACGGTCAAATCCGAGGGTGGCGGGTTTGTGGCGAAGGACGCGAGATTCAAGTTGCTCTATCAGCGCCCGTCACTTCTCCGATTCGAGTCCGATATCCTCGTTGGCAGTAACACAGAAGTCGAGCGGACCGAGATCACCTGGGACGGCGGTGAGAAGTGTTGGTGGTTCACGGACGAGTATGGGGAGACCACGGACCGGACCCTGGGCAATGCGATGAGTATTGTTGCCGTGAACTCTGGACCCCAGGTGGACCTCCTGTTATCTCTCCTGATGCCGGAAGAACGCGCCCCAATGGGGGACGGCGCTGAAGCTTCGTTGCTTGCCGACGAGACCATCGGGAGCCAGTTGTGCGCGGTTCTTCAACTCAAGGACATGAACGGCACGGTAACCAAGCTGTGGGTCGCGAAGTCGAGCAACCTGGTGCTGCGCATCTATGAGGAGCTCCGTGGTGTGACCGTGAACCTGGAGCCTCGCGCCAACGCCGCGATACGAGCGGAGGAGTTTAAGCTCGGGCGACGCTCTCGTTAGCCGTCCCTAATCGCAACCCCAAAATGGTGCCCAGGAAAGGACTCGAACCTTCACTCCCTTGCGAGAACTAGTACCTGAAACTAGCGCGTCTACCAATTTCGCCACCTGGGCAGGCGGAGCAAGATTATAGCACAGCGCCCTATTCCACCAGGATCCACTTCTCGCGCTTGGCGCGGTCCCAGTCGGCTTTGAAGCTCCACCAGTTGCGGAGCTTACGCCCCTTGTGGGTGAGTTCGTGGCCGAGGCCGGGGATGGCCTGCATCCAGTAGATGCGCCACTTGATCGGGTCGCGGTCCCACCGGTCGGCGTTCATCCGCTGGGTCTTGCCGATCTTGTCGGGGTGCCAGTCCTCGATGTCGGTCTCCACATAGCGCGGGTTGGTCCAGTCGTAGTCGCGCTCGCTGTTCGGGGCGTAGTGCGTCCAGCCGCATCGCGCCGGGTTGGTGACGATCTTGTGCGAGTAGTCGCTGCCCACGAACTTGCCCCAGAAGAGCAGTTCGTTCCACTTCTCGGGAGGGGTGGTCTCTCGCCCGTCCACATGATTCAGCAGATGCTCGAACTGGTGCATGTGGTTCTCCAGCATCTCGCCAAGTCCGCGGCCGTAGTTGTAGTGATACACCGTGTAGGTTCGCTTGAACACCGGCAGGTCGTTCGGATCGCGGTCCGAGTTGCTGATGTCGCCGGTCGGGCTCGCCATGTTCGACTCCCACAGGCCGTTGTTGCCGTGGTAGCCCCACATCCAAATCTCGTGGACACCTTGTTCCTCGACCCACTTCTTGGCGTCGATCCGGTTCATGATCGCGTTGTAGTCGGGCAGCGGCGGGTTGTTGCCTTGCTTGGGCCGGGTGGGAATGGCCTCTTTGATCTCGATTTCGCCAACGACTTCGTACCGAAGTGACGGAGGGCTGGGGAGCTTGTAGCCACGGAAGGTCGAACCCTGCTGCAAGGCATCACAGGCCTCTTTCGTCAACCGTTGGGTCTTGGCCTTGAGGTCGGCATAGCTGCCGCCGACATCGCCGGTCGCCGTCCGATCCATTTGATCGCCCTGAACCGGGAAGTAGCTGACGACGAACACCTTGATGGTCGCGGTCTGAGCGAACGTTGCGGCGAGGATGGCGGCGGCGAGCATACGGTCAGGATATCACGCCCAGAGTCGGAAGCGCGGAAATGATGGAGTATGCTTGGCTATGAGCCGTCCATCCAAAAAAGACATCAAAGCCGCCGTAGATAAGCTCAAAGAGAAGCCGTCGGCGGGCACCGCGCCCGAACCGCAAGTTGGAAAGTTGCCGGCGAAAAAAGACACCAAGCGCATCCGCAAGCAGGGAGTCTGATCACGTATGGACGAACTCATCTCTCGCCGTACGCTGTGCGTAGGTCTTGCCCTAACCCCGCTGGCCACCCTTGCCCAAGACCCCAAGAAGGGGCCAACCGAGGCCGCCTACGAGCGCGAATCCAAGCCGGGCTTTGAGCCGAGTTGGAGCAAGCCGCAGCTCAACCGGCTGATGATCCAGGACTTCATCATCTACGCCCACTCGGATTTGGAGCAAACCAAGAAGCTCCTTGACCGCGAGCCGATGCTGATCAACGCGTTCATGGATTGGGGAGCCGGCGACTGGGAATCGGCTCTCGGGGGCGCGTGCCACATGGGTCGGCGCGATATCGTCGAGTTCCTGCTGGAGCGCGGCGCAAGAATGGACATCTTCTGCGCGACCATGATGGGGCAGCTTGAAGCGGTCAAGGCTTTCCTGACGCTGCAACCCAAGCTCATCGATGCTCGCGGTCCGCACGGATTCAATCTTCACTTCCACGGCCAGCTTGCCGGCAAGGATGCAGACCGGATGGTCGAGTACCTACAGTCGGTGAAGAAGATTGAGTTGAAGCCGAATCCGTTCGTCCGCGGCGGCGGCGGATAGCGATCAAACCGTTCTGGCCCGGTTCTTGAAGCACTCCCTAGCGATGACCTACCGCGAGATTCAGGATGAACTCAGGGAACTCGGCCTCGAGAACTTCTCGAACCGAGCGACGGCCGCGCAATACGAGCGCATCTACGACATGATTCTGAAGGAGGTCCCGAAGGGTGCGAAGGTGCTCGATTGGGGCTGCGGCAACGGCCATCTCTCCTATTTCCTGTTGCGGAACGGCTATCAGGTCAGCGCTATCGGCATGGAGGTTTTCTCGGAGACCGACTTGTTCAATCAGCGCTTTCCGGGGCAGTTCACCTACTACCAAGCCGGGGAGGACGATCCGATCGGGCTACCTTACGCGGACAACGAGTTCGATGCCACGTTCAGTATGGGCGTCCTCGAGCACGTCCGCGAAACGGGCGGCGACGAGGTCGGCTCCCTCAAAGAGCACTACCGGATCCTGAAGCCCGGCGGGAAGTTCTTGTGCTTCCACTTTCCGAATCGGCTGAGCTACATCGAAGGAGCGGCCAAGCTGTTCTCGAAGAAGCACCACCACAAGTTCAAGTACGACCGCGCGATCATCCAGGCGATGCTCGATCAAGCCAAACTCAAGCTGGTGAGCATGCATCGATATGGCATGCTTCCCCGCAACGAACTGAAACGGCTCCCCAAGTCCCTGTCGAACAGCGTAGGATTTGTGAAAGCGTACAACGCAGCCGATGGGCTACTGGGTGCGGTCCTCGGCATCGTGGCCCAGAACTACATGTTTGTTGCGAAGAAGCCGGACTAAGGCCGATTGGTCGGCGACAGCCGATCCACCACGACCAAGCCGTCGAATCGGTCCTTGGGCACAAAGCTGATCCGTCCCCCGTTCTCGGGCTCATAGGCGCTGACGGCGTCGGTGAAAACCGACGTGGGGAGGAAGGACGCTTCGTACCGTTTGGAGAATCGAGACTCCAGCCCATCTGGCGCCGCATCCCAAGGCTTGGTCTGGTTCGACCAGTGCTCCCGCCACTCGCCGCTGCGGGCAAAGAGCCCGAGGCTGAACACATCCTTGTCGCGAGCGGCACGCACATGATCTCCCATCACCCGGTAGCCGATCCCGTTCCCGATGTGGCCGTTATGCGCCCACACGATGGCCTTTTCCTTGCCGACTTGGGCCAGCAGGTGGTCAGCCATGATCTGGTCTCGTAGCGCAAACCGATCGATGACCGGGGTGGTCGGCTCGTAGTCCCAATACCGCCTTAAACCGGACAGACCTTGCGTCAAGACCGCGAAGCCCGCTTTGTGCTCCGGTTTCCACCGGAGAGCCCCTACGTGACCCTCCAGCGCTTTCAGCCAGCGCAGGTAATCATCGCGTGCCGTTCGGAACTCGGTTGGATCTCCTGTCTTCGCCATGAACTGGTAGGGCTCACCAAGCCGCTGCCGGACTTGCGCAGCGAGTTTGGGTCGATAGGGTTTCAGTAAGTCGTGGGTGTAGTCGAGCACTTCGGTCGCGGAGAACTGCGGGTCGACTCCGATCACGCGAAGTTGCGGGCGAGACTTGATGTAGGCGAAGAGCGGCAGCATCTCGCGCCAGTTCATGCCGCCGCTCACCGTGGTGGTCATGAACTCGCGATCGGTGAGTTCGGCCCTCCTAAGGGCGGCCAGCCCGGTCTCCAACATCCCGGACTCGATCGCCAAGATGTTGAAGCCCCTGCGTTCGTGCAGGTAGCGGACGATTCGTAGCTTGAGCTTGTAGAACTCGGCTCCTCCGTGGGTTGCCTCGCCAAGCTCCGCGATCCGGCGTGTGCCGATCTGGGCATCCAAAAAGGTCAAGTCGGAAAGGTCGTCTCCCGAAATCCTAATCGGAACGGACTGAAGCATGAAGAACGCGAGGGTAGCGATCATGCTTCAACCCTTGCCCTTGCGGCACGTGTGATGTCCCGCACGAGTTGTTCGGGGATCATATGGTCGGGGGTGAAGTGGACTCCGCCCTTGGTTGCTTTGAATCCGCGCAATTGGTCAGCGAAGTCCGCGTGGACCGTCCCGGTGAAGAACGTACAGTGCTTGGTGAACGCCGCGTAGTGGACGATGTTCTTCTTGCCTAGCTTGAAGGTCGGGATGCCGTAGCTGATCACTTCGTCCGCGTCTGTGAGTTCCTCGCGGAGAATGGCGCGCAGCGCAAGCAGGGCACCGCGCAACGCCGGAGACTCGATCCCCGCCAAGTACGCGTCGACGGATTCCGCTGCTTTCATGCGGGCACGTTACCCGAGCCGCTCGCCCGGATAGACCGCGACTTCTGAGCCCACCGCGAACAGCACCGAAGTCGGTGCCTGCTCGGTGAGGAACCTCCACTCGGAGCCGTAGACGGTGCCGAAATCGACATCGATGCTCCACTCGCCCACGGCTCGGTGTTCCCATTGCGGATGGTCCACCCGGTACTCATCAGTACGCCCTTCCGAACGGCGCGTGTAGCCCCAATAGTGCTCGGTGATGAACTCAGCGTGGGAACCGGGCGTCGGCAATGTGGGGTCGCCCAGTTGCTGCACGGCGACGCGATTCGATGGAGCGCCGCGACCCCAACGATACGACTCGCCGCCGCCCTCGCAGGTCCACGTTTCGTACGGTTCGCCGTACACCGTCCGCGCCACCCAAGCGATCAACGGTCGGGGCACGAGTTCCTTGATGAACACGACGCCGCGCCGGTCCCCACGGCGAACATAGAACCGCAGGTTCACTTCGATAAAGTCTCGGTGGCCAGGTAGCGCCCAGCCACGAACGCGAGTCTCGAGGAACTCGAAGGCAACGAGACTAACATAGGTATTGCCCTCATGGAAGTCGAGTTCCGTGCCGCTGGGCACTCGCGGCTGAAGCAACTGCGGATCGATCGCCCAGTTGACGAGGATGAGGTTCCTCCACTCGGCGGTGAGAAACGGGCGCATGGATTGACCTTACCAAGCTCCATGATCTCCCCACAGACCCCTCGTGCCTGCGGCCCAGTTGCTGATCGAGTAGCCTAAGCCCCGTGATTCGGATCGTTCGCGAAGGGGTGGAGCGGCTGGCCGAGTATGCGACCGTGCCGATCACCTTCGAGGTGAGCTCCAAGCTCAGTCTGCCCGCGCTGAAAATCGGGCGCTTTGTCGAAGACGCGGTCGAACCGTTCGTCAAGGACTACGATGCCGTCGAATCCGAGCGGCCTACTTCGCTCCCCGACCGGCTTGGCCACGATCATCTTGTGGTGCTGGCGGCATATAAGAACGATAGTCGCGTCGGCGGGGCGATCCTCCACTTTCCGAGCGAAGTCGAGGCCCAGCTCATCGACCTGCGTATTCACCCCGAATCCCGCCGTAGCGGATTGGGGCGACGGCTCGTCCAGAGCGCCCTTGCGGAAGTCGCCCATCGCGGCATTCCGACGATGGAGATCGAAACGCAAGACACGAACGTGGCCGCTTGCCGCTTCTACCACTCGCTCGGGGCGAGCCTCGTATGGATCGAACCGAACGGCTACCCCGGCTTCTCGGACGAGGCGAAGCTCGTTTGGAGCCTTCCCAGTGAAGTGTAGAGTGTTGGATGTCGGGTGTCGCTTGAGGTGTGTCCAACTACATTCCACATACGACACTCGACATCCCGCATCCCCACGCACGCTTTAGCCCCATGCGCTAAGCTAGCAGGGTCATGCCGAAGAACGTTGGACGACGCGATTTCTTGAAGATTGCCGGGGCGGCCGCCGCCACCGGATTGGTGGGCACTGCCGAAGCCCTGCAACCGAGTCGGCCCCAGAAAGGGAAGTCAGTGGCGGGTTTTGTCGCGCCGAAACTGGACACCGTCCGGGTGGGCATCATCGGCCTCGGAGCCCGCGGCTCGGGTCACCTCGCCCACTTGCTGAGACTCGAAGGTGTGGAAGTCCGCGCGCTGTGCGATAACCACAAGCCCACGGCGGACCGCGCGATGGCCCAGTGCGAGAAGGCCGGCGTCAAGCCGGTCATGTACAACAACGGTGACAACGATTGGCGCCGCATGAACGACCGCGATGACCTCGACGCCGTATTCGTGGTGACTCCGTGGGACCTGCACGTGCCCATGTGCGTGGACGCCATGAAGAAGGGCAAACATGCCTTCGTCGAGGTCCCCGCCGCGCTCACCGTCGATGAGTGCTGGCAACTGGTCGATGTCGCCGAGCAGACGCAGAAGCACTGCATGATGATGGAGAACGTCAACTACGGACGCGAGGAACTGCTGGTGCTGAACCTTTGCCGTAGCGGCGTGCTGGGCGAACTCCTCCACGGCGAAGCCGCCTATATCCACGACCTCCGCGGCCAAATGCACGAAATCGAGCACGGCACCGGCTCGTGGCGCACCCTCGAGTACACCAAGCGCAATGGCAACCTGTATCCCACCCACGGCCTTGGCCCGGTTGCGCAGTACATGAACATCAACCGCGGCGACCGCATGGACTACCTGTCGTCGGTCAGCTCGCCGTCCCGGTCACGGGAGCTCTATGCCCGTGAGAAGTTCCCCGAGGGCCACGACCGCCGCAAGCTCAAGTTCGTGTGCGGCGACATCAACACGACCATTGTGAAGACGGTCATGGGCAAGTCGCTGATGATCCAGTGGGACGAGCAGCTACCCCGCCCTTACACCCGCCACAACCTCATTCAAGGAACGCGCGGCGTCTGGGCTGGCTTCCCGGATCGGCTGGTTGTCGAAGGACGCACCGAGTCCACCCACAGTTGGGTCGAAGACGATGGATTGAAGCCATGGTACGAGCAGTACGAGCACCCGCTGTGGAAGCGCATGGGCGAAGAAGCAAAGAAGAACGGCGGCCACGGTGGTATGGACTTCCTGATGCTGTGGCGCATCATCTACTGCCTGCGCAACGGCGAGCCGTTGGACCAAGACGTCTACGACGCCGCCGCCTGGTCGGTCATCACCCCGCTTTCCGAGTGGTCAGTCGCGAATCGGTCGAAGTCGATCGACGTGCCTGACTTTACGCGGGGACAGTGGAAGACGATGAAGCCGCTGGGGATTGTGGAGTAGCTTCGCGACGGTCGCGTGTAGGGTGTTGAATGTGGCCGGTTCGGCATTCAACATCCTACATCTCACATTCGATGAAGTGACCCTCACGGTTTCGGCGCCACAAACACGACCCAGATTCCCGGCGGGTAGATCGCGACGCCGCGCGTCGGCGGACCGACGGTCAGGTGGTGGTGTTTCTTCTGCGCCGGCTTATCGGTCTCGGTGTACTCCATCCTATAGTCCGCTTCGAATCCCGTAACCGCTTTGGTCGGGCGCAGGCTGAACTCGAACCACACGTTGCCCTGCGGATCAGTCTCCCGTTTCACGAAAGGCACGGCCGCGGCAAGGATGTCGATGCTCATCATGTTCATCGACTTGCTCGGCTTAGGGGCACCCATGAGCGCCTCGACCGTCGAACGTGGCTTCCAGTTGGGATCAGGGGTGAAGTCGCCCGTATCCTTCGACTCGAAGGTTGCACGAACATCGACGACCTGGCGAGACTTCGCGTCGTACCGACCCCGAACCGTGAGGGTGCGCTGCGCGGAACTCACGGTCGTACCTGTTCGCCCCGTCGAGGTCTTCGGAAGCGGACCGACCTTGACTTCGATCGTGAACTCGGCTCCCGACCAAGTCACGACCGGTCGATCCATCGGCTTCTGATAGTCCTTGGCCACGGACACCACGCCGTCTAAGTGGTTGGGATATCCCCACGTGGCCACCTTGAGTTGGCTGGAGAACCCGCTCTGCTGGTTCGGGTTGTCGTCGGCCTTGACTTCGGCGACCCCGGCGAGGTGCACGATGACCTGACTCGTCTTCTGAAGTTCCTTCAGCAGGCTGTCGGCCGGAGCTCCCGCCCACTGGATAGGCGACGTGAGCGGAACCGAACCCTCCTTTGCCACGAGTTCGACGCAGGCGATGCCAAGGCTTTCGAACATCGCACCGGCGATGGTCGGGAGAACGACTTCGGTAGTCGCGGGCGAAATGACGATTGCCGTGCGCGAACCGCCCTGCCCTGAGAGCTGACCAGGTGATTGCTCGGGCCTGAACCGCAGTTCTTGAACGAGCTTGACCTCGCCGCCTTGGAACCGGCCGTAGATGTGGTAACCCCAAAGCGCATCGCCTGGAGGCACTCCGTTGAGCGTCGGCAGACTCCACTTGAGATGGAAGCCGTCTGAGGCGGACGTCGATTCGAACGTCGCCGGAGGGGAAAGTCGATAGACATAGAGCGGATTCGACGCACCCTCGGCTTTCTTGACGCTGCTCACAAGAACGGGGATCAGCATGTCGCCAGCGTCCATCGTCGCCGGAAGGGCGGCGACTCCGCGTTCGACGGTCACTTGATCTCGCGCGCGTTCCGCGCTTGTCACGGCCTGTCCTGTGGATGCCGATGGCTTAAGCACCATCAGTTCCTCCTCGGCGTTTGGGACACGGCGTCTGACCACGATCGGCGAGGGCGGGGTCGATGCGGCGATCTTGACCATCGCCGGAGTCACCGACAAAGCAGGTGACATGGGCAAGTCGATCTTGCCCGCCGCCACCGTGTTACGATTGACCGAGAGCGCCAACTCGGTAAGCAAGGCCGGCCAACCGGTCGAGACCTTGCCCCGGCCATCTTCGGAGTCGACTTCCTTATCGGGACTGTCTTCGCGGTTGGTCAGCGCGCGGACGTAACCTCGGAACATCTGCTCCATCAGCGCGGGCTGCATGGTCCCCGAAGCGAGCGACCTTAGGTCTTCGACGCCGTGCTGGTGATAGACGAACTTCGGAAACGACCAGAGGACATAGCCCCGGCGCTCGGGCGTACTGAACCCCTCTCCTTGTCCTGATCCCTTAAGCCCGTTCTGCAGAACCGGCCCGGCGACTTTCCATCCGTTGAGCGTCATCCCGTCGTCGGCCCCAGGCCATACGATTGACTCGACGGCCACGGCGATCGCCTCTTCCGAGCCCAGGAACTGTTCTTTGAACCCGTTGTGCTTGCTTACCGCGTGGAAGTACTCGTGAGCGAGGGTCGCCTTGACGACGCTCGGACTCTCCTTGGCATCGGTCAGCATCTCTCCGTTAACCATCAGGAAGGTGCCTTCGAACTCACCCGCATTCTTCTCACCGGTTCGAAGTTTGCCGAGTTCGTTGGTGACGAGCACCGGAGTCGTCGGGGGCGGGTTGAACTGGCTTCGCTCGTACCAGCGCCTCGTCGTGGCGAGTTCGTTGGCGAGGTTGACGACCGCAGTCGGAACCTTGTGTCTACCGATATCCTCGAGGCGCACACTCTCCCCGGCGGGAAGCTCTAACGTGTAGGTGCCGCCCTGGCCGACGGAACCCCACTGATCGGTGTCTTTCACCCACGTGAGAACCCGATTTGTCTTCTTGTTGACCAGCACGACCGCCTGGCTCTTGGCGGCAACTTGATCGGGTTTCCAGTACACATTGAAGCCTTCCACCGGGATTGGCCCGGTGAAACCCCGCTTCATCAACATGTCGTACTCGGCTCCCCCAGCGAACCAGCCGACCGCACCGAAGACCGCGATCACCACAACGATGGGAGTCGAGACGGTCAACGCAGTGCCGATGACCGCCTTGCTGCCGAAGTAGAGCAGCAACGTTCCGGCACTGGAGTAAATCGTAGCCCCGATCGTCTGATGCTGCTTCTTGTTCATCCCGAACCACCCCTGGTTCGAGAAGTGGCTGGTCTTGGCCGTGAGGGTCCTTGTTGCAGGATTGAACTGGGCGGGTTGCACCTGCCAGAGATCGTCCGTCACTTGGCCCACCGCGACAAGGGTTGTGGGATCGACGCCGTCGGGGATCTTGTACGTGAGCGTGGCTGGCTTCAAGAGGAGCTTTCCTCCGGCTTCGACCTCGAGGAACCGACCATACGTTCCCGAGTTGATTTGGGTCACCTTGACGGTTTGGGGTTCGACAAGGGCGCCTGACGGGATCGACACTTCGAAGTCCCCCGATTGGCTGGCGATCTTGCCGCCTTCGGGGCCGATCTTCGCTTCCCCGACCAAAGTCGCGGGCGATGTGGTTGCTCGTTGCCCCGCGAGAACCTCGATCTGCTGGGCGGCGCGTTCGGCGAGGAGACTCCCTTCGGTCGCCGCCCATGCGGCCTTGACTTGCTCGAAGTTGATCTTGGCGTCGAAGGTGGTCGATCGACTGTAGCCCCGGCCGGCGGCGCTATACGAGAGCACACCGATCGGCAACCCTGGGTTCGCCGCTTGCTGGGCTTCGCGAAGCCGCGTCGCCGCCGCCAGCGTGTCGTCGACGTTCTGCGCGGTGCTGAACAGCACGTACAGTCGTCCGCCGGTCTGCGCATTGACGCCTTCGAGCGCTTTCGTGATCCGCGCCTTCAGGGCGGCCGTAACGGTGCCGGTTTCGTCCACGACCAGATCCGGCGTCGCCACCATCGGCGCCACCCCGACCACGCGCACTGTTCCCACCATCGCGGGGTGGATGCGATAGTTCGCGCCCCATGAGTCATCGCCGGGAAAGTCGCCGATCCAAAGCGGGTCGCGGCTGAGCGGTGCTTTGATCGTGCCGACGGTTGACTGTCCGCCAACGGTCAGCGTGACGCGTTCACCCGTGCGCGACACGACGATGATCTCGTCTGCGTTGCGGAGGGCTTGAGTCGATGTGAGGATGGTCCACCCGGGCTGCCAAACCTGGAACGAGACCTTGCGATCTGCGTTGATGGTGAGGCTGTAGGAGCCGGTTGGCGCGGCGTTGATGCCGACCGAGTCGAGCACGACCCCGGGCTTCTGACAGTTGACGACCACCTCGATCCGGAAATCTCCCGCGGGAGGTTTGACCGCAAGTCGGTGGCCATCGTCGGGAGATTGCAGATTCACCTGCTGACCGAGTTGGACGTCTCCCTGAGTGAGGAAGGCCAGCATGAGGGTGACGATGGCCATACATGAATTGTCGCCGATCGAGGGTCCCTCCGCGCGTCCCCATTTTGGGGGACGGGTTTCGGTTTCGGGTATCTTGTGGATTCGTGTCGGGGCGTGGCGCAGTTTGGTAGCGCGCTTCCATGGGGTGGAAGAGGTCGCACGTTCGAATCGTGTCGCCCCGACCAGGTTATTGAACCTGAACAGCTCTCTCGCTTTATTCACCCAAACCCAGCTCGTTCGGGCTTAGCGAGACCCACGAGTACTCAAAAGACGGGCTTGGATAGGCATAGAAGCGACCCGCATTGGGATCGCTTCTACGTGCGCAGGCCTGACGCGTCAGCGGATATCCACGACATGGAATCCCGCGTGTCGGATTTCCGACTCGGTGTGCCCGACATCCAACCATTGCTGCATCAGCAGTAAGTCGGACTTCTTTGCGCAGAATCCCCCGCACTCGGGGCAAACGTGCATCGGGATGGGCGAGTCGTACATGTATCGACGGTGCTCAAGTAAGACCCCACAATCGGGGCATACCTCCTTTTCGCAGCAGGGAGTCGTATCACCACACTCGCGAAGGTCAGCCGACAACGCGGTGACGGCCTTAGGGTCTCCGCGGAGCAGCAACGTCAGGTCTTCAACGTCGAACCAGATCAGTTCGCACGTCGGACAAGTCTCCACCGTCACGTGGTGAAAATCGTGTCCGTTCATGGCTGTTCGGCAGTTTGGACAGATGCGATCCATTTTCTGAACCTCCACATGTATAAACGCATGTTCATTCAAGATCACCCGCATTCTTGCCGTGTGTTTTTCGAATGTGGACAAGTCCTGACGTTCACGAGAGTAGCCCGCAGGCGCGTGAAAAACACGCGGGCCGTCAAAGGGTCTAAAGCGCCGCCGGCCGCTTTGGCGCAGCGTTCCGAGAGCCGCGCATCTCCGATCCGCTCGACCCACTCCCCGAAGGCATCGGTCGGCCCGGTCCACGCAAGGTCATCGACCTGCGAGAAGGCGGGAAAATCCGTTCGGAGCGTGGCCAGATCCTTGAACAACAGGGCGAGTTCCTTTCGTTCGCCCAGCACCTCGGAAGGAAACTCCTCGATCGGGCCATGACGGAGCAGCGCCTTCGCCGCGCCGACCGCGCCGAAGCCGGGAATGCCGGGATAGCCATCCGCCTTATCGCCGACGAGGGCCAGGTAGTCGGGGATCAGAGCCGGAGGGACGCCGAACTTCTCCTTCACGCCCGCCTCGTCCCGGATGTTCTTGCTGCGCCGTTCGACCTGCACCACCCGATCGCCCCGAACGCACTGGGCCAGGTCCTTGTCCGGGGTCCAGATGCAGATTTTGTCTACTTGCGGGTCTTGCTCGGCTAGGAACGCGGCGGAGGCGAGGGCGTCGTCGGCTTCCAACTCCTCCATCGGCCACACCTTGACGCCCATCGCGGCAAGGGCATCTTCCAAGGGATGAAACTGGTCGGTCAGGTTCGGCTCCATGCCGGTCGCCCGCTTGTACCCGGCCCACAGGTCGTTGCGGAACGACTCGATCACGTGATCCGTGGCTACCCCGAAGTGCGTGCCGCCTTGCTCCACCATCTGGAGGATCGAGTGGAGGACCCCGCCGACGGCGGCAAGAGGCTTGTCGTCGCCCTTCGAGAAGCTTCGCAGGCCATAGAACTGGCGAAACAGCTCGTAGGTGCCATCGATCAGGTGGACGATCATCCAGTCCAGTATGCGTTACGCTCGGCGTCTCCGCCACCAGACCACCCCGCCGACTACGACGGCGATGACCGCAACGTCGATCGCGATGCGGGCCGGGGTCCACACCCAGTCCGAGGCTCCCGCATAGGTGAAGTAGAGGTCATCGGAAGTTCGGCGCGGGAATTCATAGTCGGTGTAGTGGGCAACTTCCCACCCTTCCGAGAGGCCCTTGATTTCGATGCCGAGTCCGGCCTTCAGATCGCGCAAAGCGTCGTTGGTGAGGCGCTCTCGCCAGCGAGCGTTTAACTTGTGATCGGTGTTGGGAACCTCGTTCCGATAGGAACCGTTCGAGACGAAGTACAGGAGCAGCCCGGCCCCTTTGTTTTCATCGATGTTGTCGTCGGGCACGAAGTAAGGGTTGAAGGGCCTCTCCGCTTTGAAGGACATCCGCACGGGGATGGTCTTCGCCTCGTCATCCGCACCGGCTCGGATCTTGAATGCTGTCAGGAACCAGTCCTTGCCGATATAGAATGCCGTCCATTCCTCGATCGACTTGGAGGTCACGTAGTTGTTGGCACGCATCCACTTTGCCAACGCCTGCGCATCGCTCGCACGTAGCGTCGTCGCTCGGTAGGCCCCGACGTCCTTCACTTGGACGACGTCGACCCCATCTGAGGCCGTCGCCGCGTCCATCTCTCCCGCCGAGCACGAGCACCCTATCGACGCCGGTCTGGGCCGCAGACTGGCCAGCGCGACATAGATTGCGGGATCGACCGTGCCGAGGTCAGGCACCGTCGGCGTCGGCGCAATAAAGCCGATGTCATCAGCGTCCGTGGCGAAGCGCGCTTGCCGAATGAAGTGTTGGGTCTTCGTATCCGCGTCCCAGATAATCACGTTCGCTTGGCCCTGAAAGACAACTCCTTTGCCGTCGAACGATACACCGCAACACGGCCATGCCGCGATCGGTAGCGAAGCCACAAGCGCAACTCCGAGCAACTTCATGCCTATAAGTATAGGACGGTCTTTGGCGTAGTGCCCAAGCTCGCCACATCGACTCGCCGTTACAAAGCTGTTACAAATGCGCCATGACCGAGAAATCGGGTGGATCGTAGGGGACCCTATGCGTACACCTTCATGGATCGCATGACTAAACACCCGCCTGATCAGACGCTGAGAGAGCTGCTGAGCCCCTCATTTCTCCGGCACATTCCCGAGAGCGAGAACATCGCCCAGGAACTGGTGGCCGAGTTCGTGGAGGGCCATCCCGAAGTGCACGCCACGGACACCGAGGCGTTGGCGCGCCTGATCTGGCTGGCCCTCGCGACCGCGCTCGATCATCTCGACGACGCTCAGCAGTTCGCCGCGCGGTGCCGCGAGCTTGGCCGCTCCTTCGTGGGCCTCGGGCTACGCCCCCGACACTTTCCGGCTATGGCCCAACTCCTCCTGCGGCACTTAGCGCTTGAAGAGACCGAGGCCGATGCGTGGAAGAGGTTCGTGCTTCAGATCGAGCGGGCCATGGTTAGCGGATCCAAGCAAACAGGGCCTGGGCCTGCTCTTTCGTAACGGGTAGTTCGTGGGTGCACACTCCGCCGAAATGGGCGGCGGCGGCATCGCGGTGATCGATTTCGGACTCAACGACGATCAGACCTAGCTCACGTTCTAGGTCTCGGGCAAATGCGATGACCTGCCGTGCGCGGTCGGCATCGCCGTCGTGAAAAAGAACCTCGGCCAGCAGGGTCAGCGTACAGCAAAGGCCACCATAGTTGTCGTCCAGCACCCACCGTCGTCCCGCCTCGCGAACGGACCACCGGGATTCGTCCCACTTTCCCTGCAGGATCAAGGCTCGACTCAAGCAGTGCAGCTGATCCGCTTCTTGGTAAGGGCTGCCGATGGCTTCCCAGATTCTTAGGGACTCACGCAGTAACGCTTCGGCTTCCTCTGGTCGTCCGTCGGCGGTGGCGATTCGACCCTCGGTTTCGTACAAGAAGGCCGCGGCAACGGGATCTCTCAGCCCGCGCAGCGATTCCTTCGAGCGTTCGATCGCCTCCAATGCCTCTCGCCTGCGATCCGTGAACCAAAGCGTGGCTCCGAGATACGTGCCCAGCGAGGGGAGTTCGGTTTCGGCGCCGGTAGCCTGCAGTTTCTCAAAGGCCGCAGAGAGGCACTCGAGTGCCTCATCGGCGCGTCGCTTGTAGTTGACGATGACTCCCAAGAGCCGAAGTGCCCGCCCGGTGAGATAGGTGTCGCCGGCGTCCTTCGCAAGTTCGAGCGCCCGTCTGGCCAAGTCCTCGCTGGATTCGAACTCGCGCCGGAAAGCAAGCTGGGCTTCGCTGAAGGTCAGTAAGGCCTCCCATGTCGCTGAGCCCTTGACCCCACGTGCGCGCTGAAGGGGCTCTCGGGCACGCTCCTCTTGGTGGCACGCGAAACACAGGTGGGCAAGGGTCAGTTCGAGCTCGATCGCTTGGTCCGGGGACGTTTCTTGCCCCCGAACGCGATTTGCCTCCAAAAACTCCAGCAGGGCCAGGCTGCGACCACGGCTCATCTCCAAGCGCGCGACCTTCTTCGCGCTCGGCCAGGCACGCTCGGGCTCATGGTCGATGGCCCAGCGCCAGGCGAACAGAATGTTGTCCGCCTCCGACTCGACGAGGTCGATCACTCGGCGGGGCAGGGGCTTCCACGGAGCGATGTCATGCTGGGCGAGCAGTTCGAGGACGGTGTGCACCGCCGTCCGCTCCAGTGCCTCCCGGGCATCCTCGCCCTGGCGCCTTTGGACGTAGTTACGAACGGGCACCAACATGCGGACTCGCACCAGCCCTGAATGATCTTCCATCGCAAGCAGGGCAAGGTCGAGCAACGACTCGATCAGGTCCAAGTACGGCTCGTCGGCCAGCGCCAAGCCGCACAGGTCCATGCCCATGCCACCGGGGTACGCCGAGATCCGGTCTACCGTCCGGAGCTGCGCCTCCGACAGGCTGTCAAAGCTCGATACGAGGGCCGACTCAAGTGATCGGTGGCGATCAGGGAGATCGTGTGCCGACGAGCGAGCGAGCGCATGGTCGAGTTGTCGGAGCAGGTCCTGCGGGGAGAGCAGCCTCAAACGGGCCGAGGCCAACCTAAGCGCGAGCGGGTAGCCGTCGAGCCGGTGCGCGATCTGCAGCAGCACATGGGCATCCACGTCGGAAATCTCCGCGTTCGGACGGTGCTGGTGATAGGCGTTTCTCAGGAACTCCGCTCCTGCGACGCGCGGGTCGAGGGGGCCGACCGGGATCAGCTGTTCACCTTGGACCCGCGACGGGATCACCGACGTGATGAGAATTCGCAAGGTGGGCGCGAGCGAACGCAGATGGGAGATTCCGTCGGCCGCATTCGGCAGGACGCTTTCAAGGTTGTCGATAACAAGCACGGTGGGCTCTTGATCGACGAGAACCGCCAAGAACTTGATCGGGTCGGCCTCGCCGGGCGGGTCGCTGCCCAACTGGGCCAGAACTTCGCGCGCCCATAGGCCAGGTTCCGCAACCTCTACCATCGAAGTGAAGGCAACCCGCCCCCCCTCAGATGCGAGTCGCTGGGCCACCTCGACGGCGAGCCGAGTCTTGCCGATACCGCCCGGACCGACCAGAGTGACGACCCGGGTTGTGCTTGTGCGGAGTTGGTCGACCACCCGTGCGACGAGTTCTTCGCGACCGTAAATGGGCTCAGCCGATACCGGCAGCGTCGTTGACCAATCGGCGTCGGCCGTCGCGTCCCGCGTTCGCGCCGCAAGATCGCGGGCCAGGCGATCGCTCACGTCTGGCGTGTCGACCCCAAGCTGTTCCTTCATCTTGCGGCGATAGTCTTGGAACTCGGCTACCGCCGCAGCAAGACTGCCGAGCTGGGCATGGACTTCGACGGCGAGCTTTCGTAAATCCTCATTCAGCGGATGTCGCGCGATCATCTGCTGGAGCAGTCCCTGCACCCGGTCGGCCTCGCCGGCCTGAACGGCTCGCGTGATCGCGGTTACGCCTGCGTTGACCTGGAGTTGGTCGGCGTGGCGCCGTTGCCCGATGACCCACGGGTCCTCCCAGCCGGGAAGAAAGGGATCGAGGATCAGCGACGGTTCAAGCGTGCGCGACGAGGAATGCTCCAAAACATCGAGGTCCGTGGCCAAACGCGAACGGTCTACCCAGACTTCCGTGGGCGACGAGCCGATAAGATCGGCTTGGTCACCGAGGGCACGCTTGAGCCGGTGGATCTCTTGTCGAAGTCGCAAGCGCGTCGCGTCATAGTAGTCTTCCGGCCAAAGCTGCTCGGCGAGGTGCTCTCGGGGCATCTTTCCAGACCGCGACAAGCTCAACAGGACGAGGAGCTTGGCGGCACGCACCGTGCCGAACGCCTCGATCGACTGGTCGTCGGCTTCGAGGCGAATACTTCCAAACAGGCGAAGTCGACACGTGTTCACTGCGATTCCTCAGTTATGACGCAGACTCGGCTTGAAATGACGGTTGTCGGCTACGGCTGGGGCCCGGATTCCGCGACGATCACCGATTCGATGCCGCCGCGGACGTTGAAGTTCGCGGTGATCCGCATCCAGCGCGGCGAGCAGGCTTCGACCAGTTCGTCGAGGATTCGGTTGGTGACGGCCTCGTAGTAGATGCCCTCGTTGCGGAAGCTGTAGTAGTAGAGCTTGAGGGCCTTGAGTTCGAGGCAGGTTTGGTCGGGGATGTACTCGAGTTCGATGGTGGCGAAGTCCGGCTGGCCGGTCTTGGGGCACACGGACGTGAACTCGGGGCAGATGTGAGTGATCACGTAATCGCGGTGTGGAGCAGGATTGGGAAAGGTCTCGACGTGCGGCATGGGCACCAAGAGGGTACCGCGGAAGGAGGGGTGTCGGGCCTCACAGATGGGTGGGGGAGAGGCCCGACGGGACCGGAGGATATGGGGTCGCCGGTCTATGTCTGTTTGACCGGAGATATCGAGCCTGGGTTCCCGTGGTCTTACCAGTGAGAGACGCGGAGCGTCGGGGTGGGCTCGTCCCCCGACCCAAGAGCGGGAGATGTCGAGCCTGGGTTCCCGTGGTCTTAATATTGAAAGTCACGGAGCGTCGGGGTGGGCTCGTCCCCCGACCCAAGAGCCAAGAAGCGGCTTTGACAACGCCGAGCGTCAAGGTAGGTTTTCCGCGACGAGAACACTCACCTATCAATCCTAAGAACGACATCTTGAAGTTCCGTCACGATCGCGCCGAGGTACGGGTAGTCGAAGTAGTTCTCGACAAGTCCGGCACGAACGGGGTTCAGCGCCATGTACGTGGCATGATTTCGCCAATCATCGCCGACTCGCATGACGTGGTCCCAGAAGTCTCTCTGCCAACCCGGCAGGCAATGTCGATGCATCCACTTGCCTGAGAGCAATCGAAACCGATGAACGGTGGCTAGCAGATCGGATTCCTCGTGCTGGCCCATCAGCATCAAGTGAAGATGGTCGGGCATGAAGCAGTACACGGGAACGATGCAGCCATGCTCTAGGGAGGCCCTCTCTAGATGTTCGACTAGAGGATTCACCGTCTGCGGGCAAGTGAACATCCAGATCGGAAGAGCACA
>JANJUB010000123.1 GCA_024710805.1 Fimbriimonadaceae bacterium
TCCTTGATCATGCGCTGGCGAATCATCCACTCCATCGCATCGTAGGTCGCCACATACGCGGCGGTGATGGCGGCGCATCGGGTTCCGCCATCGGCTTGGATCGCATCGCAGTCCAGCGTGATCGTCCGCTCGCCCATCGCCTCCAAGTTGACCGCCGACCGCATTGCCCGGCCAATCAGTCGGCTGATCTCCATCGAGCGTCCGTTCGGTTTTGATGGGTCGCGGTTGTTTCGCTGCCGGCCGCTTCGCGCGAGCATCGAGTACTCGGCAGTCAGCCAGCCGCTTCCACTGTTCTTCATGAAGGGCGGAACGCGGTCTTCCACGGTCGCGGTGACCAGCATGTGCGTCTCACCGACCTTGATCAGACATGATCCCTCGGCGAACTTCGCCACGCCCCGCTCAATCGTTACCGGCCTCAATGCATCGGCTTGTCGCCCATCAACTCGCATCGTAGGATTGTACCGGCGGCTACAGAATGCCCTTGGGAGGCATGATCGTGATCTCGTCGATGTTGAGCGTGACCTGGGAGTCCACGATATCCGCGATGCACTTGCCAACCGCGTCGGCGGTGAGCATGTCGGCTCGATTCGGCACGAAGTCGCCGCCATCCCAAATCGGGGTGTCGGTTGCCCCAGGAATGACTTGGGTGACGCGCAGACCCTGGGTTCGATACTCAGCCGCTAGCGAGCGGCCCGCCGCCAGTAGTCCCGCCTTTGAAGCCGCATAGGCCGCCGCGCCACCAAAAGTGTGGGTCGCGGCGATGCTGAGCACGTTGATCAGTTGCCCCGAGCCGCCCAGCAACCACGGCAGCAACGCGTGGGTCAGCCGCAACGGAGCCGTAAGGTTGATCGCGAGTTGGTCGGCGTAATGCTCCCAAGGCATTTTGCAGGAGTCGCCAAAGTGGGCGATTCCGGCGGCGTTGATCAGGACGCGCTCTGTGGCATCCGAACCCACCGTGTCCGCTACGGCGGCGACGCTCACATCGGAAGTGAGGTCGGCAATGATGGCCGTACCGCCGGTCTCGGCGGCGATTTGCGCGAGACGCTCCGCATTGCGTCCTACCAAGATCAACTCGTGGTGAGCCAGGCTCCGCGCGGCGGCGGCCCCGATGCCGCTGCTGGCCCCGGTAATCACAATCTGCTTCACGACCGGGTGACCTCGAAGGCGTTTCGGGCGGTTTCCCACAGCCGCACGCGATACAACTGGGCGGGCACTTTGCCGTCGAGGCGGTCCCAAATCTCCTGGGCCACGACCTCCGAGGTCGTCACTCGTCCGGCGAACTCGGGCAGGTCGAGATTGAGGTGCTTGTGGTCGTAGCGATCGACGACTTCACGATGTACGGTCGAATCGAGGGTGCCGAGGTCGACCAACATGCCCGTTGTCGGGTCAGGCTTGCCCGTGACCGTCACTTCCAGCACATAGTTGTGGCCGTGCCCGGCCGGGTTGTTGCACTTACCGTAGAGGGCCAGATTCTCGCTCGCAGGCAAGGCATCGGCTTGGAGTCGGTGAGCGGCGGCAAACTCGTAAGTTCGGGTGAGGGTCATCATATCGTGTTCCAGGTCGAGTTCGGCCCAAAGGGTCGGCATCTCCTCGAGGCGTAGGTGGGTAAGGGAAATCGGTTGGCCGGGCCACTCGGCGGCGAACGCGGCGGTGAGCGTCTCCGCAAAGTAACGCAGCAGGTTTTCGAGGGTCGAGCTCTGGTTGCGAAAGGCGGGTACCTCGTCGTTGATCGACCGCTGGTCAAACACCTGGATGACTTCGCGCTTCAGCACGTCGTCGATGCGCTTGATGTTGACGACCATGCCGTTGACCGGATCGACCGGGCCACTTGCCGTGACGTCGAGAATGTAGTTGTGACCGTGGTTGTAGGGGCTCGCCCATCGGCCAAACACCTCTCGATTGCGTTCGTCCGACCAGTCGGGCACCCAATAGCGATGGCCGCTAGAGAACGTAACGCGTCGGGTGAGCCTCACGCATCCCTCCGCAAGGGTTGCCCAAGCGCCGCTGGGCCTCGGGTGCCTTTCGCACCCACCACCAACACCGCGAGCGCCGCTAAGTAGGGAAGAGCGAGCAACAGTTGGAAGGGTATCAGCCCGCTGCCCTGCGCTTGCAGCTTGAACTGCAACCACTCCAGACCTCCCATCAGGAAGCCCGCACCGACCGCCGCGATCGGATGCCAACGCCCAAACGTCACCAGCGCAATCGCCACAAACCCGCGCCCCTGTGTCATGTTCTCCGCAAACGACCCCACGATTCCTACGGAAAGATACGCGCCCGCGGCCCCCGCCAATGCACCGCCGAGCGTCATTGCCCCCAGGCGCAGACGCCGCACCGAGAACCCCTCGGCCTCGACCGCGGTCGGATACTCGCCCGAGGCTCGGGTGAGCAATCCCCACCCGGTTTGGCGGAGGCTAGCCGCCGCGAGAACCGCGATGATCGGGGTCGCCAGCATGACCGCGTCGAGTCCGTCGAACTTGGGTATCGTCGGCACGCTCAGCAACTGGCCGCTTTCGCCGAACGCCCTTCGGAACAGCGTGCCTGTGACGCCGAGCGCCAGCAGGTTGATCGCCGTGCCTACGACCACCTGATCAGCGGAACGCACCAAGACGAACCACGCCTGCAGCAGGCTCGTGATGATTCCCACCCCGATCCCCGCGGCGAGACCCAGCCAGGGCTGCCCAGTGGTCAGTCCCACATATGCGGCGACAAACGCACCCCCAAGCATGGTGCCTTCGAGGCCGATGTTGAGGACCCCTGACCGCTGGCTGATCACCTCGCCCACCGCGGCCAGCGCGATCGGAATCGCGAACTGCCATATCTGGATGACGTCGTTCACGCGGCCGCCTCCTTGACCTTTGCGGGTTTAGCCCGCGGGGCAAGGGCGACTACGGCAAGCACTGCCGCCGCCTGGATCACGTAGATGAGCGTCGTGCCGCCCGTCGAAAACCGGGCGAGGTTCTCCGACCCCGCGAACAGTGCCCCGAAGTACAGTCCGCTCAGCAGCACTCCAAGCGGGTGAAGCCCGCCCAGCAGGGCGACCGGAATGGCCAGGAATCCCCACCCTTGCGGGAATCCGGTTCCGAGCATGCCCGTGATGCCGGTGTATTCGACGCCCCCCGCGAGTCCGCAAAGCGCACCGGAGAGCATCATCGAACCGATGGCGACCCGCTCGCTGGGGATGCGGTTTGCGCGGGCGGCGGTCGAAGAAGCCCCAACCAATCGGAGCCGAAAGCCGGATCGCGTTCCGTACAGGAAAGCCGTCACCAGGAGCACCGCGATGACCGCGATGACGATCCCGAAGTGAAGATCGAGCTGCCGGTCGAACTTCAACAGCATGGTGTCGGCGGGAAGGGGCGCGGTCTGCGGCAAACCTCCCTCACTCCTGCGCAAGGGGCCCTGAACGGACCACGCCAAGAGTTGGATCGCTACGAAGTTGAGCAGGATCGTCGAGATCACCGCCGGCACCCCCCGAGCTACCTGAAGCCATCCCGCAAAGCCCGACCAGAGCGCGCCCGCCGCCATTGCCGCGGCCAGGATGAGCGGATTGAGCACTGGCCCCACAACTTTGCCCATCAGTGCAGCGGCCACAGCCGCTCCTCCCACCGCCCCGACAATGAGCTGACCCTCGCCGCCGATGTTGTACATTCCGGCGCGCCACGCGATGACCATGCCTAGGCCGGTCAGCAGCAGCGGGGTCGCTTTGGCGAGGGTGCGCGAGATACCGAACTTATCGCCGAAGGCACCTTCGCCTAACAGCCGTAACGAGTCGGCGACCGGCAACCCGAACATGAGGAGCGTGAGGACCAACGCTAGCCCGAGCGCCACCACGGTTGCCAGCGACCTCACGCGTCGCCTCCCACCAGATGGTCGGTCAGTAGGCCGCGCGAGAGAAACATCGTTCGGTGCGCGAGCGCCGCAAGCTCGTCTAGGTCGGTCGAGAACAGTGCGACGACCGCCCCCGCATCCGCTGCGGCCACGATCTGCGAATGCACGTAGTCGGTTGCGCGCACGTCGAGCCCTCGCGTCGGATTCACCGCAACCAAGAGCTCGGGCACAACGTCGAGAGAGCGGGCAACGACAACCTTCTGCTGGTTGCCGCCGCTTAGGCTCGAAGCCGGGTCGCGCACTGAGCCGACCTTGATCTGGAATCGGTCGACCAAGTCACGGGTCCACCGCTCGATCGCCCCACGGCGAAGGAACGGGCCCCGGGTCAGCTCTCGGCGTCGATGGCCGGTGATCAGCAGATTGTCGCGAATGCTCATGCTTAAGGCGAGCCCGTCGCTCTGTCGATCCTGAGGGATGTAGGCGATGTTTGCTTCTTCGAGGTCGCACCCCGTCAAGTAGATGGAACCCGCGGCGCTCGGACGAACCTGCGCGAGCGCTTCGGCGAGTTCGACCTGCCCATTCCCGTCCACGCCGCCAATCCCGAAAATCTCCCCCTTGCCGATGGCGAATGACACTCCGCGGACCGCGTGCTCGCCGCGGCCACCGCGCACATGGAGATCGGTGACGCTGAGGCCGGGTTTGAAAGAAGCAGAAATGGGCGTTCGCGTGCCGGGAACTTCGCCGACCATCCACGTCGCGAGCTGATCGGCATCCACATCCGCGATCGGCGCCGTCGCCACGAACGCGCCGCGACGCAGAACCGTCACCCGATCTGCGATCGCCATAACTTCGCTGAGCTTATGGGCGATGAGAATGATCGTCCGGCCGCGATCCTTGAGCTCGCGAATGACGCGGAACAGATCCTCGACTTCGTCGGGCGTCAGAACCGCGGTGGGTTCATCGAAAATGACGACCTCGGCATCGCTGCTGAGCGCCTTGAGGATCTCTAGCCGCTGCTGAACGCCGACCGGCAGATCCTCGGTAAGGCGGTCCGGTTCGACCTTCCATCCAAGCTGCTCCGCAAGGTCGAGTGAACTGCCCGCGTCGCGGTCGGGCCGATGCGTCTGCCAAGCAGATCTTAGGTTCGCGAGGGAGAGATTCTCCGCGGCGGAGAAAGCCGGGACCAAAGCGAAGTGCTGATGGACCATCGCGATGCCTCGCCGCCGCGCCTCGAACGGGCGGCCGAAGGGAAGGGGCTGATCCCGCAGCGTGCCCTCCCCCGAATCCGGGGCGACAAACCCCGCGATGACGTTCATCAGCGTGGACTTGCCCGCCCCGTTCTCACCGAGGACGGCGTGGACCTCGTTAGGCGCGAACTCGATCGACACCCGATTCAGGGCTACGGTGGGCCCGTACGCCTTGGAGACCTCGCGCAGCCTGAGGATCGGGGTCAACGTCGTCTCAGAACTCGTCTTTGGGGACGGTCAGCTCGCCCGAGAGAATCTTCGCTCGAGTCTCTTCCACGGCCGTCACGACTTCGGGGGTGAGCTTGTCCTGCAAGGCCGGATTGAGCACGAAGTCGATCGCGCCCTGATCCATGCCCATCAAGGCGATGCCGCCCTTGAAGCTCCCGTCCTTCACGCTCTTCGCGAGGTTCAGGAAGGCCGGGCCGGCGACGATGGTCGCTGACGCAACCACAGCTCCGCTCGCGTTGTCATTCTGGTTGAGATTGGCCCCGAACGCCCAAACGCCCTTCTCCTTGCAGGCGTCGAACACGCCCTGAGCTGCGGCATTGGCCTGGTGGATAACGAAGTCGGCTCCTTCGGAGATTGCCCCGAGCGTCGCTTGCTTCGCCTTAGCGATGTCCTGGCCGCTACCGGTGAACACTTCAATCACCGTGATGCCCGGCTTGGCGGCTTCGGCTCCTGCCTTGAACGCCTTGAAGGTCGAGCGGATGCTGGGCACGTCATCGCCGCCGATCATCGCGACCTTGCCCGACTTCGTGGCCAGCCCTGCCGTGTAGCCGGCGAGATAGAACCCTTGCTCGAGATAAAAGCGGAACGCACCCACATTGGCGGCGGTTTGGCCACCCGAACTGCTCACAAAGACCGTGTCGGGAAAGTCTTTCGCGACCTCGATCGCGGGCTCGTTGTACTCGAAGCCGTGACCGAAGATCAGGTCGTAGCCCTTCTGTGCATAGCTGCGCATGGCGTCGCGAATCTGTGTATCCTTCGCTTCCTGATTGTTGATCTCGGCGCTAAGGTCGATCTGAATGGCTTTGAGGCCGTCATAGGCCATCGCGGACCAACCAGCATCGCTCACCGGCCCGGGCGTCAGCAGGGCGACCTTGAAATCGCCCGTTGCGCCTGCCGCGCCAGGAGCGGGACTTACCGAAGGACTCGACGAGCTACCAGAACCGCCAGTGCAACCGGCGAGGATCAGGGCGGCCATGGCCGTTCCGATCAAGGTGAACGCTTTCATGCACTCAGTCTACGCGCTCCGACGCCTCAAAGTTGGGACTTGGTAAGATCGGACGATGCGTTGGATGGCAGTTTCGCTTCTTGTTGCGAGCTTGGTAACGTTGGGATCGGCCCAAAAAGAGCTTTCCGGACGGCGGCAGTATCCGCAATTTCGGAGCATGAGCGGGCTCTCGGGTTCCGCGTTTCCGGTGGGCACGGACGGTCTGCCGAGCTACAACGGCGCGATGGCGCTGTCCACGCCAATTGCCTACTCCCTGACCGGCTGGTCCTTTGTGGCCGGTATCGGCAGCCTTAGCTTTGACACCAACCTCCGTTGGCCCAGCGGCCGCGAGGGGCAGCGGAGCAACAACGGAACCGCCCAGTTCATGGTTGGTATCCCCCTGGGCAGCGCTGGCGACCTCACCGCTTCATTTATGGTCCTCAGCACGATTCTCGACAGCGCTCTGAACCTGCAGTGGACCCCGGGAAGGCAGGAAGGGAAGTTTCGCTACTCGGTCGGAGTTCAAGACCTCGGCGGCGGCGGCGGATCAGCCGGCGAAAAGCTGGCTTCGGACGGCGAATCGAGCCGGAGTTTCTTCGGCGTCGCAACCTATGCAGTGGACGAGCGCACCCACGTTTCGTTGAGCACCGGAACGAACCGCTTCCGCAACCTGCAGGGCAATGTGTCAACGACCGTCGCGCCGAGCCTGAAGGCGACGCTCGAGTACGACGCGTACAACTGGAACTTCGGCGTCGCCTACCGTCTGGGTGCCCTGCGGCGGATCAGCGAAGAGACCTACGACAAGCCCGCGCGAACCGCGGACGCCCATGCATTCATCGGATTGGTGCGCGGCAAGCTCCTCTTTTGGGGCTTAAACATCTCGTTTTGAGCTCGATGCGCTAGCCCACACGAGGCAGGCCCAGCCAGCGATGAAGGCCAAACCGCCGATCGGCGTGATCATGCCGAGTCGGGGCATGTCGAGTACGACCAGCGCGTAGAGGCTTCCCGAGAATACAAACACGCCGATCGAGAAGCACCAGCCCGCGGCATTGAGCCCGCGGGATTCACCCGCGACCCGCATCCAAACCGCCACGATCAGCAGAGCTAAGGCATGGATCGCCTGATACTGAACCCCGGTTTGGAAGACGGCCAGCCGCTCGGGCGATACCTGCTCGCGCAGCGCATGGGCACCGAATGCGCCCAAGGCCACGGCAAGCATGCCGAAAACCGAGCCGAACGTCGCCCAGCCGCTCACGGCTTGGCTTCCTCAGGGGGAGCCGGATAGTTGTGCTTAAGGGCGACCGGAGCTTCAGCCGCTCCTTTCTTCATGCGCAGGTTGAGCATTT
>JANJUB010000127.1 GCA_024710805.1 Fimbriimonadaceae bacterium
CGGATCGATGGAAACTTCCTGCCGGCTCCGGGTCAGACATTCCCGACCACCGCGCGCGTGGGTCTCGTAGCGCGCCAAGACCTAAGGCTAGCGACCGGCAACGGTTCATCCCAGCTCACAATGGCCGGTGCCTTCTATGCGATGGGAACGATCGTGAGCCGCAAGCAGAACCAGATCGCGGGAACGTTCGTGGGCAGCTACTTCGACATGGGCACCAACGTGCCCAACATCTATCAGGTCCCCACCCTGGTCAACAATATGCCCCCCCGCGATGCCGGGTGACCGAAACATCTACGCACTGCGAACCCGTTCGTGGCGCGAGCGGCCGGTCAGCAACTAGGCTTGCCGAAGATCGAGTCGGCGGCGAGGACAACGCGTGGCTCCCCTCGGAGTTCGCAGTGAAGCTCGCCGCCGGCTCCAACCCGGATTGCGGTCGCGACGTCTCCGTTGGGTAGCCGATAGGCCTTGCCGGGAGTCGCGTCTCGCGGCATCCAGTGGGGCTCCAGGTCGGTCCACTGTTGCGGGTCGGGCATCGTGCGCAAATGCTCGATGAAGCTCGATGCCAACTGATCGACCGACAGCGCCGGGCGACCCTCGATCACCAGTGAAGTTGCCCGATCGGCGATCTCAGCCGGGAACTCCGTCTGGCCGACGTTGATTCCAATGCCCACGCACGGAACCATGCGCCCGTGATCGTCGGGAAAGAGGTCGGTGAGAATCCCCCCGAGCTTTCGGCCATTGAGTCCAAGGTCGTTGGGCCACCGAATGTTGCAGTCCAAGAGTTCGGCGGCGGCACAGGCGCACGCCATGCCCAACAGCCAAGGGCGCGGATGCCCGACGTACGACCCGAAGGCGATCGACATCGTCAGCGATTCTCCGCGGCGACTTAGCCAGGGCCGGCCAAAGCGCCCCCGCCCGCCCACCTGATGTTGGGCAAGCAAGATGAGTTCGGTCCTTCCCTCCTTCACAGCGCGGCTTAACTCAGTCTGCGTCGACTCGACTTCGTCGAGCCTCACCCAAGCGTCGGGAACGCGCACTACTCCAACTCCAGATGAAAGGGGAGCGCGACGGCGGAGTGGGTCAACGCTCCGACCGAAATGTAGTCAACACCCGTCTGGGCCACACCTCGGACGGTCTCGAGCGAGATGCCGCCGCTCGCTTCAAACACGGTGCGTCCCCCAAAGCGTTTGACCGCCTCGCGCATCATGAACGGATCCATGTTGTCGAGCAGGACTACCTCGGCTCCCGCTTTGACCGCCTCCTCGACTTGATCCAGGCTCTCGCACTCTACTTCGATGCGCGAAAGATGCGATGCGATGTCCCTCATGCGGCGGACAGCAGCGGTGATGCTCCCGGCCGCCCTGATGTGGTTATCCTTGATCATCACGCCGTCGTACAACCCCATGCGGTGGTTGAATCCGCCTCCACACCGCACCGCGTACTTCTGCAGGGTTCGCAGGCCCGGAAGGGTCTTGCGAGTGTCGACAAGCCGCGCCTTCGTCCCGTCGATCCGCTCGACGTATTGACGGGTCAGTGTGGAAACTCCGCTGAGGAACATCAAGAAGTTGAGCGCGGTTCGTTCGCCGGTCAGAACTCGACGCGTGGACAACACACCCTGAACAATGCGGTCGCCCCGGCGGATCGTATCGCCGTCGTTCACCAACGGCTCCGAAAACCACTCTGGGGGATCCTCGGCAGAAGCACCAAGGATGGCGTGGGCGATGCCCACTCCGCAAACCACGCCGTCCGCTTGCGCTTCGATGTAGAAAGACACCGACGCGAAGGGGTCAAAGAGGGACGACGTCACGTCGCCCGAGCCAACGTCTTCGAAGAGGGCATCTTCAACGACCGGCCACCAATCATGAGGCTCCGGCTGCAACCAAGGGTTCACGGGAGGGTTTTACCTTGGAATGGCCAACCCTCCCGTAGGGACTAGCGCTTCGGTATCCTCGAGCCGATTTCGCCGAAGAACACGGTTAGCGTGCTCGTCGCGACTTCCGGGGCGTTTCCGCCCACGAGCGGAACGACGCGGAACTCGATGGGGAACGTTCCCGTGAGCGTCATGTTGCGTTGACGCTGCAACGTGCATTCAGCCGAGTCGGTCAGGTTATCAGGACCGATCGTGTACTCGAGAGTTCCGCCTGACTGCTCGGTCCCGTAGTGCCAGACTCCGATGATGTCATCGGCGGTAGGCGCACCTTGCCCAGTGAAACGCCATTCGAGCCGAGCATTGCCCTGATAGCCCTGAGGGGCAGTGACGCTCACACGATAGTTTGCGCTGGGGTCGTCGGTTGGATAGCCCGGCTGGTTCGACATCCGGTCGTCGAGGGCTTCGACCGTGACCAGAAATCGCACAACGGTCTCATTGACCACCAGCGAGCAAGATACGGTTCGGGTGTTGACGCCATCCGATCCTTGGACAGTGAACGGGTACGTTCCGGGCGCGATCGCAAGCGGTGTCGCTACGCTCAAGATCGAACGCGAAGCGGGGCGCGTCGGCGTCACCGGATTGACGCTGAAGCTCGGAGTCGCATTCGCGGGCAAACCGACCGCAGTGAGCGTTACGGGTCGCGGGGATAGCGGGCGATCATCTCCGCCTGGCAGATCGACGAAGATGTCGAACGTTGCAGTCCCGCCCGGGCTGATCGTCGATGTACCTCCTCCTCCAAGGCCAAAGCTGCTCACACCCACGCCGTTACCATTGGGCACGTAAGGGGTGTTCGCCCCACCGAAGCAACCGAGCATCGCGACGATACTCAGGCCAGCGAGAAACACGCGCAGTCTCACGACTTACCTCGCAGCACAACGCCCAGCGTCAGAGCCGGCTGATTGCCCAGCGCCGACGACAGACTTGTTGCCGTCGTGAAGCCGAGCGCGTTGCTGAGCCCCATGTAGACGCTCCAATCCAGCTGACCATCGGTGGGCAAGGTCGGTGAATAGCGAAGGCCGAAGCCGTACACCATTCGACGCACCGTGTTGCCCGTTCGGCTGTCACGGGTGTTGACTCCACGGACAATCGCGGTAACGTCGCCCATGAACTCGAGTCCCTGGCCGATCGGGGCAATCACTCCTCCCGAGATGCCGACTGCGGTGCTGCCCGACTTCATGATTCCGCGAGTACCAACGATGAACTTGAACTGCGTCGCCGGCATCGGCACCCTGTAGGCGACTCCGGCGGTGATAAACGGAGTGTCCTGGGCCGGAGTGTTCGGGAAGGCCACGCCCCCCTGAACCGTCAAGCCGTCGAACTGCTGAAGCGCGTGACGGAAGAACAGCTCCATGTCCGTTCCACCGGAACGCAGGTTGGCGAACGTGTTGGCTCGACCAACGGGGGCAACCGTCCCTCGCAGTCCGATCTCCCATCCCGACTCGAGGCCGAAACGCCCGTCGAACGAGACATAGGTGCGATCCTCATGGCTCCGGTGGAGCGTGGCCCCCAGGCCCAAACGCCACGCACCCGAGGGAGTGACTCCTGGGCCCTCAACATTGATCAACCGGTCATTGGCCCCCGCGATTACGGGCAAGCTCAAACACAAAGCGGTTAGAACGAACAGCTTCCTTCGCAACTGGTAATCCTCCCGGGTTAAACCCTGTTGAGCATTATAGCTACGAGATGCTGTCGGCAGAGAACTGAGGGGCAACATCAGGCCCGACGACGATCACAATATCGTCGTTTCGGGTTCCCAGTCGGGTGGTCTGCCGCTCGTCATCGGTCTGCTTGTGGAGATCCCCTCCACCGGCGAGACCCGAGATCGCGCGCGCCCGCTCTTCGATTGCCGCCTCCAAGTAGTAGATCGAGGTTGCCTCGGTGGGTTCGGCATTGCCGACACTGCGGGCGTCGAAGCCTTCATCCCGCAACCGCTCGGCGAGTCGCCGCGCCGCCCCCGGAACTCCGCTCGCGTTGTAGACGGCAACGCGGACAAGCCGGTTACGCGCCGAGATATCACCCTTGACCAGCCAATCGACGGTCGCTTGCGCCCGATCCTCGTCGAGGACGATGTAGAACGCTCCACTCTGGGTCGTCTCCTCGCCTTCGAGGGTCTCGGCGACGATCGCAGAATCAGAAGCTCCCCGGAAGAGCGTCGCCAGGGCCATCATTTGGATGCGCTTGAAGTTCGTCTCGAGTTGGCGGAATCCGGTATCGATCACGGCGTCGGCTCGCCACAGGTTGCCCGGACGATTCGCCTCGGCAACCATTGCCCGAATGAGCTGCTGTTGGCGTGCCATGCGTCGATAGTCGCCCTCTTCGAGGGACGACTTGACATTGCGTAGAGGAATCATCCGCCCGCGATCATCCATGCGGTATCGGTTAACCTCGCGGAAGCGCGTAAAACCGACGGCCTGCTCGCCGTTAACTCGGAATCGACCCTCCGGCAGATGGATGTGGAGATTGCCCCAGTTGTCGTCGTAGTGCATCTCATCGATGGACTCGACCTCGACCCCGCCGAGCGAGTCGACGATCTCCTTGACTGCGTCCGGCTTGATCACCACGTGGTAATCGATGTTCACGTCGAACATCTCCTCGATGGTTTCGCTGAGGAGTTCGATTCCTCCGCGCGACATCGTGCCGTTGATCTTGCCCGTACGGCCGTCGGGAGCGCGGACCTTGGTGTCCCGAGGAATCGAAACCGCACCGATGCGCTGATTCTCCAAATCCACCGACATCAGCATGATCGTATCGGCCCGCGAGTTCTTCGTGTAGGCGATTCCCTTTCGGTCGCGGTTGTAATCTCGCCCAACGAGCAACACGGTAAACCGATCCTGACTGGGGAACTGGCTCTTGGGATCGCTAATGCCCTGAAAGACCTGCAGGATGCCGCCGCTTCCGTCTTCGGTCAGCGAACTCGTGACTTTGCCCACCCAGGTCGCGCCGACGGTAACGGCACCGAGAAAGCCGACGTAGAAGCCCGCCAGAAGACGACGCTTGGTGCGCTTTGTCATGCCACCCCCATCAGCTGATCGGCTGCCGCCTTGAAAGCCTCAACTGCTCGATGAACGGCATCGTCATCGATGTCCTTGTGGAGCACCAAGCGAATACGGTCCGGCGATGGCGGGAGCGCCCATACCCCATGCTCGCGCAGGGCATCGAGCCACGGGGCAGAGGGACCCTGGGTCTGGATGAGGACCATGTTCGTTTGCACCGTCTCGTGATCCACACTCAGGCCAGGAAGCTGGTCCACCGCTTCGGCAATCTGACGCGCACGTCCGTGGTCGTCGGCAAGGCGATCCACCATCTGGTTAAGACTGACGATTCCGCAGGCCGCAAGGATGCCCGCCTGCCGCATTCCGCCCCCGAGACGCTTTCGCCAGATTCGGGCGCGATCGATCAACTCGGCTGATCCTACGAGGACCGAACCAACCGGACTGGCGAGTCCCTTCGAGAGGCAGAAGCTAATGGAATCGCATCCGCGCGTAACGTCGCTCACTCGTTTGCCCTGAGCCACCGCCGCGTTGAAGACTCTTGCTCCGTCGAGGTGGATCTTGAGCCCATGCCGATCGGCGATCTGCCGGTAGGCGCCCATGTAATCTGCGGGCATGATCGTGCCACCCGCTCGGTTGTGAGTGTTCTCGAGGCAGATGACCGCGGTCCCGGGCGTGTGCAACGAGCGCTTCATGACCGCTCGCTCGACATCGCTGGGGTCCATAAATCCGGCTCGCGAGGGGACGGTGCGGGTCATCACGCCGTTCAGGACCGCCGGCGCGCCAACCTCGTAATAGAGCACGTGCGCCTCTTCTTCGATGATGATCACGTCGCCCGGCTGGGTGTGAGCGGCGATGGCGATTTGGTTGCCCATCGTGCCGCTGGGTACGAACACCGCCGCCTCCATTTCAAAACGTTCAGCGGAGAGAGCTTCGAGGGCGGCGACGGTTGGCTCATCGCCAAGGACATCGTCTCCCAGCGGAGCCTCGACCATTGCCCGGTACATCTCGGGCGTCGGGCGGGTCACGGTGTCGCTTCGCAAATCAATGATCGAGTCCGACATGCGTCTTATAGTTTGGCTCATTCGTCGAGGCTGATCGAGCGCCGCGGCACTCGAATCTGCGGAACGGGCAGCAAGGACTCGTCCCGGCGTATCGGTACGTTGCTGTGCGACATCAGGTCGAGGATCCGGCGCTCGGCCTCGTCTCTGAACTCCAGCATCTGCTGCTCGAACTCCGTTCGCATGATCTCCATGTCGTCGAGTAAGCGCAAGATGAGTTCGACGCCGGCAAGGTTCACACCCATCTCCTGGGTCAACCGCTGAATCCTTCGGACGCGTAAAATGTCCGCCTCCGAATACAGCCGGTTCTTGGCTCCAACTCGCGACGGAATCACCAGCCCGAGGCGCTCGTATTGGCGCAGGGTCTGCGGATGCACACCGCACAGTTGTGCGGCAACCCCGATCATAAACACGGGTTGGCGCTCGGTTCTCAAACCGGTACCTCCGACTCGGCAAACTCGCGGAGGAGTTGCCGTTGCCGATCGGAGAGCTTCTTCGGCACGGCAATCTTGAGCCTCGCCACTAGGTCACCCTTCGTGCCATCGAGTTTCGGCATTCCGTGGTTCGCCAAGCGGAACTTCTGCCCGCTTTGCGAGCCCGCGGGAATCGTCATCTTCAACGACGAGGTGAGCGTCGGAATCTTCACCTCGCCACCCAGAGCTGCCATCACGAACGGCACCTCGACTTCGACCTCGAGATTGTCGCCGTTGCGGACAAATCGCTCGTGCGGGATGGCCCTGATCGATACATACAGGTCCCCGGCTCGGCCACCCGTCCCCATGAT
>JANJUB010000138.1 GCA_024710805.1 Fimbriimonadaceae bacterium
ACCATGAGCATGTCGTTGATCGGGATCCCCTCGGTGATCAGCGTCACGAACGGAAGACCCGCCGCCTCGCACTCCAGAACGCTGTCCGGAGCAAACGGTGCGGGCACGAAGATCAGCGCGGCGTTGGCCTGAGTAGCGGCGACGGCTTCCTCGACGGAGTCGAAGATGGGTCGGCCAAGGAACTCGGTGCCTCCCTTGCCGGGGGTGACGCCGGCAACCACTTGGGTGCCGTACTCAATCATTTGGCCGGTGTGAAATGCACCTTCGCGGCCGGTCATGCCGCACACAACGACCCTAGTCGAACGGTCTACGAGAACTGCCATGAACGGGGCAGAGGATACCCGTCAGGGGGTCAAGCCGACTTCGACGAGCAACCGGCGGAGCCGTTCGGCGTCGTAATCATCGAGTTCCTGGGCCCGTTTGGCCTCGAGTGCTGCTTCCTCTTCCTGATTCTGGGCCAAGAGGAATCTCTGGAGGAGCCCGTGATAGAGGGCCTGATCAGGGTCGAGATCGCTGGCGAGACGGATCGCCTTAACCGCTTCTGACGGGCGGCCCGCGTTCCAGAAGGCGACGGCGGTACGAAGGAAGAGAAAGTCGTCTCCAGGTGAGAGCTCCACGGCCGCCCGGAGCGCATCGACGGCTTCATCCGGTCGCTTCATGGCGATGAGCAGGTCCCCCATCCAATAGTGGTAGAAAGGGTCATCGGGGGCGTGAACGACGGCGGCTTGTATCGCGCTGAGCGCGCTCGCGCGGTCGCCGATCTCGGCATGCAACTCGGCGAGCTTGAAGTAGTGAAAGGCATTCTCAGGATCGGCTCGCAGGGCCGCTTCGAGTTCAGCGATGGCCTCGCGCCAACGGCCCTCCCGCTTGTAGAGTTGGCTCAATCCGACATGAGGCTCGGAGGCATCGGAGGTCACCCGCAGGGCCTCCAAGTATTGCCGCATGGCCTGCGGTGCCATCTCCGCGTACTCATAGGCTCCCGCAAGGTCGATGCGAAGAGCCGGATCTTCATCCTTGGACTGCTCGACCGCGCGGCGGAAGTGCTCGATCGCCTTTTCGTAGTCGCCCGCAGTCAGGCTCTGGGCACCTAAGTCGGCGCTTTCCTTTGCCGTTGCTCCGGTCAGCTTTCGGGGAGTGTCTTCGTCTTCGCCCTCAACCGGAGCAGGCAGAGCCAATCCGAAGAGGTCGGCGATGCGCTTATATCGGTCGTCCACTGTTGAATTGTACTGGTATCGGCGGCACGCCCGAACCAAGGGTGTAAACTCCACGTTATGATGCGAGCATCTCTCCTCGTTGTGGCCGGCCTCGCCGCGCTGTTGGTTGGCGGTTGCGCCAAAGGTGATTTCAAGGAGAAGGCGAGCCAAGGTAGCGGCAATGTACTTCGCTATCCACTCAACACGGTTCCCACGACTCTCGACCCCGGCGTCGTTCAAGATGGCGACACCATCGACGCGCTCCAGCAGGTCTACGAAGGCTTGGTAACGTGGGGTGAGGACAACCAGCCGAAGCCCTTGCTTGCCGAAAGCTGGGAGATTCTGGATGGCGGCAAGACCTACGTCTTCACCATCCGAAAGGGCGTGAAGTTCCACAACGGTCGGGAGGTCAAAGCCGAGGACTTCAAGTGGAGTTGGGAGCGAGCCTGCGCGTCGGAACTCGCATCCGAGACGATCACGGCTTATCTCGGCGACGTGGTCGGCCTGATGGACATGAAGGAAGGCAAGGCGGATTCGATCAGCGGCGTGACCGTCGTCGACGACTACACGCTCAAGGTAGAGATCGACAAGCCGCGTCCGTACTTCCTTGGCAAGCTGACCTATCTGGTGTCCGCGGTCGTCGCCAAGGAAGCGCTTGACGGCAAGAATGAGATCCGCAACGTCGAGCAGATGGTCGGAACAGGTCCGTTCAAGGCCACCTCGTACGAGCCGGCCCAGATGCTGAAGCTTGCCGCAAACGAGGATTATCACGGTGGTCGCCCGGCTCTCGATGCGATCGAGCGACCGGTCATCACCGACTCTGCAACGCGGCTCAACAAGTACCGCACGGGCGAACTCGATCTCTGTTACATCCAGCGCCAAGATGTGAAGGGCATTCAGGAAGACCCGAAGTTCGCCTCGCAGCTCACGTTCTATTCCCGCCCGTCGATCTATTACGTCGGCATCAATGTGACCGGGAAGGACTACGCGGCATTCAAGGACATCCGGGTTCGCCAGGCGATTGCGATGGCGATCGACCGAGAGCGGATTGCCAAGGACATCTTTGGCGGCATCAATGAGCCCGCCTACTCGATCGTGCCGCCGGGAGTTCTGGGCCACCGCGAGAAGGGAGCGTTCATCCCTTACGATCCGGTGAAGGCAAAGCAGCTCCTGGCCGAAGCCGGCTATCCGGACGGCAAGGGCCTGCCTCCAGTGGAGTTCCGATTCCGCGATGGCCAACGGGACGTCAGCTTGGTCGCCGAGGAGATCGTCAGCCAGCTGAAGACGAACTTGAACATCACGCTCAACCCGCGCATCACGGAATGGAAGGCGTACCTCGAGCGATACAACAAGGGCCAGAACGCGATCTATCACATGCGCTGGGCGGCGGACTACCTTGACCCGCAGAACTTCCTGAGCCACATGCTGGCGACGGGTTCGCCCGAGAACCACCACGGTTACTCAAACCCGAGGTTCGATGCGCTGTGCGCCGAAGCCGATGCGATGCTCGACAACGACAAGCGGTTGCCGCTCTACGCTGAAGCCGAGGATATCGCCCTGCAGGATGCCACGTGGATCCCGATTTACTTCCAACGAGACGCGGAACTGATCAATCCGCGGGTCAAAGGGCTCCGAGATTCGCTTTTTGGTCACCTGCCGCATACGACCGTCAGATTAGAAAAGTAGAAAGAATAGATGGCACAAGGTTGTCCGTTTCACTCCGATGCCGGAGGAATTGCCCTTAGCGAAATCGGGGGCATCGTCCGATGCGCAAACCGCATGCGGATGGTCAAGGCGTTGGACCAACTGCAGCAGAGCATCATCAGGACGAGTGACTTAGACGAAGCGCGCGGCGCGGCGCTGATGTTCATCGCCATGGTGACGGCGGCGACGATGGAGATGGGCGGTGCGCGCGAAATGCACCGGGTCCAGCTCGAGGCGGCTCGGGCGATCGACAAGACCGATGATGCGGTCGAAGTTGGAAACATCGCCCGGGAAATCGTCGAGCAAGTGCTGGCCCCGGTGTTCGATCCGAGTCTGACCCCGACGAAGATCATGATGGACCGAGCCTTGGCGTACATCGAGCAGAACCTGCATCGTCAGCTCGATGACGATCGGGTTGCCCGCGAGGTCGGCCTGAGCACGTCGCACTTCCGCCATTTGTTCCGTCAGGCCACGGGGCAGCCGTTCCGCAAGTACCTGATGGCGTTGCGACTAGAGAAGGCTCGCAAGTTGCTGGTGGAGGGTGACATGCCCGTCAGCGAGGTAGCGATCGAGGTGGGATTCACGGGCGTCGCTCACTTCACCCGGGCGTTTGCCCAGCGCTTCTCGGCGCCTCCCTCCAGTATGCGGCGAGGCAGCATGGCGATCTCGGCCTCTGAATAGCCCATGCCGTCGGTTGCCGTCGAAGGCGTTACCAAACGATTCGACGGTCGCACCGTGCTCGATGGCATCGACTTGCCAATCGACAGTGGCCAGATTGTGGCCATTATGGGCAGCTCCGGTGGCGGCAAGACGACGTTGCTCAAGTGCATTGCCGGGCTGATCGTTCCCGAAGAGGGGAAAATCGAGGTCGACGGTATCGATGTGCTCGCCAACCCCGAGGAGGCCCGCCAGCACATGGGCATGGTCTTCCAGTCGGCGGCCCTGTTCGACTTCCTCAGCGTTCGAGATAATGTTCTCTTCGGGGTGAGAAGACGCCGTGCGCTGTCTGCGAAGGAAGCTGACACTCTGACGGCGGAACTCCTGGAACGGGTCGGACTCGTGGAAGCCGCCGATCGGCTGCCCAGCGAACTGAGCGGCGGCATGAAGAAGCGGGTCGGCATTGCGCGGGCCCTCGCTTTGAAGCCCCGAGTCATCCTCTACGATGAGCCTACAACCGGACTCGATCCGGTGACCGCCTACACGATCGACCAACTCATCGTCGAACTTCGCCGAGATCTCGGCGTGACGAGTCTGGTGGTCAGCCACGACGTGTCTTCGGTCTTTCGCGTCGCGGACCGGGTGGCCTTTCTGGATAAGGGAAAACTCGTGTTTGACGGCGCTCCCGACCGGTTCCGCGAGTCTGATCATCCAGCGATTCGGGAACTTATTGACCGGGCCGAAGCGAAATCACTGTAGCGCGTGGTGAACATGCGGGGCGTTGCGGCGTCTTTGCGTGTTAACTCTCATGGAGGCAAGATGATGAAAAAGGTTTTGACTGGATTGGTCGCGGTGGCGGCAGTCATGGCGTTGGCGACTTCGGCGGTCGCTCAGAGTGCGGGTCCCAAGAACGGTGGCCAGGGTGGCCAACAGGGTCGCCAGGGTCAGGGTGGACAGCAGTTCCGCATGCGGGGCCAAATGCAGGAGCAGATCCTCAAGAAGCTCAACCTCACGGCAGCCCAGAAGCAGAAGTGGGATGCCACGACGAAGCAGATGCGCGACGATATGATGAAGACTCGCGAAGCGGCTCAGAAGTCGGGCAAGCAGCCGGATCGAGCGCAGTTCACCGCCAAGATGAAGACTTGGAACGACAAGCTGATGGCGATTCTGACGCCGAAGCAGAAGGCCGACTACGAGAAGCTCATGAAGGAAGCGGTCGAGAAGATGCGCAAGGAGCGCGGAGCCGGTGGTGGAGCCGCAGGTGGCGCGAATAAGGGCGGTACCAACAAGGGCGGCAAGGGCGGCGGCGGCCGCTAACTCGAACTCATCTCAGGGAGATGCAAGCGCGGGCCGGGGCTTTGCCCCGGCTCGCCTACTTTTTGACGGCCAAGACGAAGCAAGTCCGCGCGAACGCGGCCTGATCGAGGATTTCCGGATTGTCTTCCGTTGCGTCTCGCCCCCAATGAGGCGGCACATAGCCTTTGGCATTGCGCAGGTGATGAAGCCCTGCGGCCGCCTTGAGATACTCGGCTCTTTGCTCTCCGGCGACGAGCCAACTTTCGAGTAAGAGGTGGGCGAAGCGGCCAACGTCGTCGTAGCGACCCTTCGCGAACCACCGCCGGTGAGAGGCATCGATCATCCTGTTCAGATCGTCGCCATCAGCAAACTCAGGATCGATGGTTCGCAGCTCGGCGGCGGTGCGTATCATGAGCGCGGTGTTGTAGGTCCACTTGGTCTTGTCAAGTTTGCCACTGTTGGCGAGGTTGTCCCAGTAGAGGCCGTCCGCCGGGTCTTGAAGATGCTTGCGCGTCCAGGCATAGAGTTCGCGAGATTTCGCGAGGAGCTTGGCATCCTTCGTGTGTTTGTAGACGGCTAGGCACGCCGCCGCCGAAGGCGCGTTGCTGCAGGTGTTGCGAGAGGCCCGGTCGGATTCGCGCCAGTAGATTCCGCCGTCTTTTGCCTCGCCGGACAGGGTGAAGTCGAGGGCTTCCTTGGCCCAATCCAGGTACTTGCGGTCGCCGAGCACTTCGTGAGTCTCGACCAGAGCGAGCACCATCCAGGCGTTGTCGTCATAGTAGCGATCGAGGGGCTTCGGGGCAGGGAGCACATCGTAGCCTCCCTGATTCCAGTAGACGCGGCTGGCATCGGCGTACTCTCGGAGCCAGGGAACGAACGTGGCGTCGTGCTTAGCGGCTGCATTGAGTGCCGACAGCATCACGCCGACTCCCCAGTTGAACGCAGGCTGCTTGCGGTCAGGTCGCTCGGCGTACAGCTTGCTTTCGGGCAAGTAGTACTCGCGCCGGATCGTAGCGAGCATCTCACTTCCCAAGGCGCCGAGGTCTAGTTGAGGAGCCATCATCGTCATCGCAAGGAAAGCAAGCACCCTTACATCATATCCGCCCGCGGATTAGAATAGGTCCATGACGTGCGCCGAGATCATGGACCAGTTGAAATCGAAGTCGAACGCCAAGATGCGCGATATCTACGTCAAGCACGGCGGTGGCGAGAACCACTTCGGCGTGGTGCTCTCTGATCTGCGCGATCTGGCGAAGCAGATCAAGACCAACCACGAACTTGGCTTGGAACTCTGGGCGACCGGGAATCAGGACGCGCGGCTCCTCGGTTCGCTGATCATGAAGCCCAAATCGCTCAGCATCGACGATCTGCGACGGATGATGTCGGAGATTGACTTCACCAAGCTGGCGGACTGGTTCGGCAAGAACGTGGTCCTGAAGACCGCCCATGCCGACACGCTGCGCGACGAGTGGCGCGACTCGGATCACATGTGCTCCGCCCGGATCGGCTGGTGGCTGTGCTCACGGTCGATCGAGAGCGGCACGCTCGACCACGACGAACTCTTGGCGTTGGTCGAGGCGCAGATGGCGGATGCGCCGCCCGCGAAGCAGGAAGCGATGAACTGGTGCCTTGTCGAGATCGGCGTGAAGGATGCTTCGAGAAGGGCACGCGCACTGGAGATCGGCGAGAGGCTCGGCGTGTATCGCGATTATCCGGTGGCGAAGGGATGCATCTCGCCGTTCGCGCCGACGTGGATCAACTGGGCACTCTCGCAGCCCTAGTTCCCGCCCGACATGTAGGGGCTCCACTTGGAGCTGGGTGTGTGCGTCAAGTCGGCCATCCGGGAGATGAACAGTCCGATGGCGTCGCCGAACTCGACGGGGTTCAGCGTTTCTTGAGATCCCGTGACGAGGGGGCTGGTCTTGGCGACAAATCCCCAAGCGATCAAGCGCTCCACTTGGGCTCGGGCGGGAGCTTTGACGGTGATCGTCGAAGGGTCGTAGGGAATACGTTTCGGGGTGAATCGGAACTCTCCTTTGAGTTCGTTCACGATCAGCACCATGCGGGTCAGCATTTCCGATCGCGTGGCCGCCTGGCTCGATTTCGGCAGGGACGGCAAGGTGCGGTTGATCTTGCTCAGCCGAAAGAACGTGCGTTCGATGCGAGAGAAGACGATGGAGGCTTCGCTCTGGGTGATCGCCCCAGGCACTGCGGTCACCTGGCGTCGCTTCAGGGACTCTTGGGCAGACGTGGTCATCGGAAGCGCGGTCAGGCCAACCCCGGACAGCAGGACCATCGCAAGTAGCGCCGTCTTGCGGGGCACTAAGCCAAGGGACAAGTCTACGACGCGCATACGCCTATCTTAGCGGATGCAGTCCTCCCTCTGTCCAGTTTCCTAAACCTCGATCACATTTGGCAACACGATCGGCCGCAGGTTCAGCCGCTTGGTGATGAACCGCCGAGCGACGTCGCCCACATCGTGCCGAACCTTGTCCACGTCCTTGATCTCATGCTCGCGCAGGCTGGCCACGTGGTCGGTGACCACTTCGGCCAACTGAGCTAACAACGATTCGGGAGCATTGACGCCCTTTGCCGACACGAATGCGTCACCCACCATCTCGCCCTGCTCGGGGTCGATGGCCACGGCGACGGTGATCACGCCATCCTTCGCGAGCGTGGTACGGTCGCGAAGGACTTCATCGGCCACGCCCACGTTGCCGCCGTAGTCCACCAGGCGCCGTCCGCAAGGGAACGGATCGCCGAAATAGGCCTCTTTCTCATCGAGATAGAGGGGGATGCCGTCGGTTAAGGTGAAGATTCGGTGCTCAGGGTGGCCCATATCTTGGGCCATCTTGCAGTACATGTGTTGGTGCCGGGGCTCGCCGTGCACGGGGGCAACGTAGAAGGGCCGCGTCAGATTGATCATCATCTTCAGCTCTTCCTGATAGCCGTGGCCGCTCACGTGGACCGGAGTGGCCGATTCATAGACCACGTTGACCCCCATGCGGAACAGCCGGTTGACGGTGCGCCAGATCGCAGCCTCGTTGCCCGGAATCGGGCGAGCCGAGTAGATCAGCGTGTCGCCGGCCACGAGCTGCATGCGTCCGTAGGTCTCCTTAGACATCTGCACCAACGCAGACATCGGCTCACCTTGGCTGCCGGTGGAAAGGATGGCGATTTGTCGGGGATCGAGGAGCTTGAGCTCGTCGAGGTTGACGCGGGTCTCACGGGGGATCTTCAGATAGCCCATCCGCGAACAGATGTCAACGTTCTGCTCCATCCGGCGACCGAGAACTGCGACCTTGCGACCCGTTTCGGCGGCAACGTCGTACACCTGTTGCATCCGATGAATGCTGCTCGCGAAGGTGGTGAGCAACACGCGGCCCGGAGCTTCATTGAACACCTTGCGAAGGCCAGGGATGACGCTGCGTTCGCTGGGGCCCCAACCGGGACGCTCGACGTTGGTGCTGTCGCTGAGAAGGAGGATGACGCCTTCCTTCCCCAGTTCACCGAGACGAGCGATGTTCGACAGTTTGCCGTCGATGGGCGTGAAGTCGAACTTGAAGTCGGCGGTCATCAGCACGATGCCGTGCTGGGTGCGGATTGCCATCGCCGTGGTCTCGGGGATGGAGTGCGTGACGCGTACCGGCTCGACCGACATCGAGCCCACCTCGATGATATCCCCCGGTTTGAACACGCGCAGGTCCAGTTCCTTGATGTTCGACTTCTCTTCGAGCTTGCTGCGGATCAACGCGTGGGTGAACTCACTGGCGTAGATCGGTGCCTTGACGTCGCGCAGCAAGAAGGGAAGTGAGCCGACGTGGTCCTCGTGGGCGTGGGTCAGAAAGATGCCGCGGACGAGGTCCTTGTTGTCGATCAGATACTGGAAGTCCGGGATGACGATATCGACGCCCAGCATCTCCTCATTGGGGAACGACAGGCCGACGTCGATGACGACAATATCATCGCCCTGACGGATCGCCATGCAGTTCTTGCCAATCTCACCGACACCGCCTAAGGGAAGGATTTGTACGACAGCCATGCGCCAGCAGGGTACCCGTCTGAGTAAGATTCGAATATGGCGGCACGCCCGCGGTTGACGGTGCTCGAAGTCGTCGAAGCGTTGGAGGCCCACGATGGACCGGCGGTGCCGGATCGCGAGTTTGCTCCGTTAGATGAGTTGGTCAGCTGCATTCTCTCGCAGCACTCCAATGATGCGCGCACGTACCCGGCGTTTGCCGAGATGAAGCGGGCGTTTCCTTCGTGGGAGGCACTGATGGACGCCCCGGCAGAAGCGATCGAGGAGATCTTGAAGCCAGCCGGGCTGGCGAAGGAGAAGACTCGGCGGATGCGAGCCGCTTTGGCGGAAGTCTTCGAGCGCGAGCGCGCTTATTCGATCGACCGTCTTTCCGCCCTTTCCGATCGGGAGGCCCTGGCTTGGCTGGAGTCGTTGCCGGGGGTGGGACCGAAGACCGCCGCGGTGACGCTCGCCTTTGCTTTTGATCGCGACGTGTTGCCCGTGGATACCCATGTGTATCGGGTGGCAAAGAGGTTGGGCTGGATCGGAGAGGGTGTCTCGGAGGCGAAGTCGCATGAGGTGCTCGCGAAGAAGACGCCAAAGGGGTTGGCCCGCCGAGCCCACTTAACGCTGATTCGGCACGGAAGGCTGCGCTGTCACGCGCGGACCCCGGCCTGCGATTCGTGTCCGCTGGTGGCACGTTGTCCCTGGGCCGCCAAACACCAAATCGGCTATCATCACTCGGCATCGGCTAAGCCGACCCACCGAGCACGGATGAGCCAGCCGGTAACCGCCCCAGCCCCCAGTTTCGACGCCGTTCGGAAGCAGCGGTGTTTTGCCGCCTACCCGTATGGTCACGCGGTGGTTCGAGCCGTGGATCGGGCCGCGCGATCGCCGGAAATCTGGCCCAGGTTGGAGACCTCGCCGGAAGCAGTCGAGCGGGTCGCCGAAGTCTGGCTGCGTGCTGCCGCCCTCCTCCCACGGATGCTCGACGACACAATCCTCGGCGCACCGTTGGTAGATGCGGGGCCGCTTGCGCTCGAGGAGCCGGACCGTACGGCCTCGCCTTCCGTTGTCGCTCTTTGGGCCCAGCAGAAGCTAGACTCGGCGGCGCTACCGCCGTTCGATCCTGCTTCGGCCGGGGCGATCATGAGCGACGTGCTCGACCGTTTGGTTCAAATGGCGGCTCGCCGGCTCAGTCTGTCTTTGCAGGCCGTTGCGCTCGGCGAATGGGCGATGCGGGCCGTCGGGGGCAGCGCTCCGGTGCGATTACTCTGCTTCGGGCTCTCTTCGACGGTGGTCGAGGAAACCGCGTTGCTCCGCTCGTGGTTTGATGGCTTGCGGCGTCACGGATTCGACCAGCTCGAGATCGAACCGGTCGCGTGGACATGGGAAGCTTTCATTAAGTACGAACTCGAACACATGCCGATGCGCGAACGGTACGGACTGGTTTCCGCCAGGAGCATCGCCGGCGACGTCGAGGCTGCGCAGCGCGTTCGCCGAGTGGCTTTTGCCTTACCCATCACGCCCGAGCGGCTGCGCGAGTTAGTCGTCGTTCGGCATCGCCAGGAGACCGAGGAGATGCGTGCATCGCATCGGTGGCGCCACGTCTCACTAGGCTACGGCAGCCTAGCGGACTTGCTCTGGATCGTCCAGATTCATGAGCTTCGGTTCCCGACGGCGACCCAGGCCGGTTCGACGGTGGATGGAGCGGAGCGCATCAAGGCGCTCGCTCGAGCACAGCTGATCAATGCGGTGGAGCGTGACGGGCTGCTGGAGGCCTGGCATCACCTCCACTCGGTTCGGCTCCACCTAGGGTGGCTAGGTTTGACGCCGGAGGTCGTGCCCGAGAATCCCGCGAAGCTGGCTCGTCTCGCCCTGGCGTTTGGTTACGACGACGCCAACGCCTTTCTTGCTTACCACCAGCGGGTGGTCGAGTTTGTCCGAGCGCTGGTCGAAGAGTCACGGGAGCGTTTGCGGGCATGACGTTGGCGGTTTTGCTTGTCGGGTCGTACTTCCTTGGCGCGATCCCGTTCGGTTTTCTCATCGCGAGGGCGAAGGGGGTCGATATCCGTACCGTGGGCAGTGGCAATGTCGGTGCGACCAATGTCTTGAGAGCACTCGGCAAAGGGCCCGCGTTTGTCGTATTCTTGCTCGACGTCCTTAAAGGTCTCGTTCCGGCGTACATCGGCCACCTGCTGCTAAACCAGACGGAGTACGGGTTCGCGGCGGGGGCAGCTGCTGTCATCGGCCACAGCTTCTCGCCATTCCTGGGATTCAAGGGAGGAAAGGGGATCGCGACCGGGTTTGGAGCGCTGATTGGATCGACCCCGCTTGTGGCCGGTGGTGCGGCCTCGATCTTCTTGCTGATGATGTCGGCGACGATGATCGTCAGCATCAGTTCCGTTGTGGGTGCGCTCAGCATTTTGCCGCTCGGAGCGCTGGTCAAGGATCCTCCCGCGCTGTACCCGGCGTACCTGCTGCTCGGGCTGTATCTGGCTTATCGTCACCGTAGCAACTTTGAGCGGATTCGTCAAGGAACCGAGCCCTTGCTTGGACAGAAGTCGCGCGAAGATGTGGCCCCTTCTCTCAAGGCTCGGATGATCGCTTTGGTCATTGGGCTCGTATTGGCCGCAACGGTCGTGGCCTCATTCGTCCTACAATGAGAGAATGATTGACTCCCCGGGATCGATCATGAGCCTGATGGGATGCGCAGTGTGGCTCCCGATCTCGGTGTGGGTGTTCTCCCTCATCAGCTGGAGCATCATGGGCGAGATCGATGCCGGGATTGGATTACTGGGCGCGGCGCTGGGCATCGTGGTGGGGGTAGCGATCATGCTACAACCCAATGAGCAGCTCACACCGCTCCTCTTGCTTGCGGTGTTTTCGATGGTGGCGACGTTTCCGGCTTTGCGGAGTTATCATACGAAGCGCGAGTTTGCGCGGTTGGATATCGAAGCGATGGAGAATGCGTACGAACAGCTGAGCTTGCGGCCAGGAAATCTTGGGTCGACGATGCGTATTGCCCGCATCGCGTACCAGCGCGGCTGGGTTGCGCACGCCGTGGCGATCGCTGAGCCGACGCTTTCTCAGTTCCCTCAAGTTGTTGTTGCCGACGACCTTCGAGAGATGCGTGCTTGGAAGAACCAGCTTGAACCCCACCATCATCACTCGATGACCTGTCTTGAGTGCTCCACTGCGAATCCGCCGGGGCAGCTGTGGTGCATGAGTTGCCGCGCACCGATCTTGCTGGATCACGCTCGCGGGGCGTGGCTGGGGACGGCTTCGGCTCGGCGCTTAGTGGGGGCGTGGCTGGCCGGAGTGGCCTCGCTCGTGGGGATCCCGCTTGCGGCTAGCCTGCTGCCGCGGCCGATCGCCGCGGTGTTCGTGGTCCTCTTCCTCGCTCTTTCGGCGGGCGTGCTGTGGTGGGCGTTCCGCACGAACCGGAGGCTGGCATCAAGGTCCTAGACCGGTACGTGTTCAAGGAGCTGATGGTGCCGTTCCTGATCGGCACCGTCGCCGTGGTGCTGATGTTTCAGGCCAACCTGCTCATCTTCTTGATGAAGACGTATTCGATCGCCAATATCCCGGCTTTGGCCCTTGCCCAGATGATCTGGTTCAAGACGCCCGACTTTCTTCGACAGACGTTGCCGGTCGGGATGGCGCTGGCATCGAGCTTGGCGATCTCTCGTCTGGCGCGGGAGTCAGAGTTAACCGCGATGCGGAGCGGCGGGGCCTCCATCCGCCGAATCTTGCGGCCGATTGCCGCTTTCGGCTTCTTGGTGGCGATCGGCAACTTCTACTTGAGTGAGCGGCTCTACCCCGTGGCGGAGAAGCAGTTTGCGGAGATCAGCCAACAGGCGATGATCCTCGGCACGAGCCCGGAGTACAAGGCAAACGTCCTTATCAAGTTACGCAACAGCGTCGCGTACTTTGCCTCGGTGCGTCGCCTTCATGACGACCGATTGCTTATTCAAGACGGTCTCATCCACGAGCAGCGACGGACGGGAGAGGTGATCTTCTATGTTGCGCCGACGGGCATCTATGACAAAGGCGTCTTGACCTTTGAAGATGCCGAAATGTACATCTTCTCGGCGGAGCGAGTTGATTATTATCCCGCGAAGCGGATGACGATCGACGAGAAGATCTCACTTGCGGACACGTTCATCACGCCTCAGTCTGCAGATAAGACCGTTTTCGAACTTCGCAAGACGATCGAAGACGGTAAGCGTACGGGGCTCGATACTACTTTCTTAGAGGTGGACTACCACTCGAGATTCGCGATCCCGACCTCCTGCCTGATCTTTGCACTGGCGGGTCCCGTGTTCGCCGTGTGGTTCGGCCGTAGTGGTGGATTTGTTGGAGTTTTGTTATCCATCCTTCTCGTGATGGTGTACTACAACATGTTTGTGGTCAGCACCCAGATCCTCGGTCGAAATGGCTGGGTGTCTCCCCTCATGGCCGCGTGGTTACCTAATGCAATCCTCTTAGTCTTTGGATTGATTGGCCTGCGGAGGCTCGAGTGAGAGTCCTAGTTGGGCTGGCCGTATTCTCGATGGCGGGGTTGGGATCGGCTCAGTCGCCCGTGATCGGCGGCATGGAAGGGCTGAGGATGGCCCTGAAGCAAGTCGTCCGCAAACCTGTCGGCAATCCGATGGAGGCGACGGGCTTTCCTTCGCCGGTGGCGCGAAGCGGTGAAATGCCTCCCCCACGCGAGTTTGGGCCCGAAGAACGCCAGATCCAAGTTATCGAGAGCGGCAGGTTCACGAACGTCGGCCAGCGAATCAAGATCACAGGTGGGTTCCACGTTCGTTACAAGGGCTACGACCTCTTTGGTCGGGAGTTGGATGGCGATACCGCCGAAGAGATCTTTACGCTAACGGGCGACGTGCGGGTGATTGGCGAGACTGCCGTCATCGAAGGCGCGCTGGTGACCCTCTATGTGAAAGAGAGGCGGTTCCGCGCCCAGGACAGCAATGCGCAGCTGCGGCCGGAGTTCCTGAAAGGTCGAGTCAGGGACCAGATTTACACCCGCGGAGGTACCGCCTACGGATCGGAGAACAATGTGCGTTGTGAGGACTGCGGCCTAACGAGCTGCAATCTCGACCACCCGCACTTTGAAATCCTGTCGAAGTCGACCGAAGTACGGCCCGGTAAGAGGATGATCTTGCGGCACGTGGTGTTGCGGATTTTGGATAAGGATATTCTTCGGCTCCCATACCTGTCCATACCGCTCGAAGATCGCTCGGATCGTTATCTACCCGAGGTCGGCCACACGCAACAAGAAGGGTACTACGCAAAGTTCAAGATCCCGGTACCGGTCAAGGGAAACAACCAGTTCGTCGATGCGCGTCTCGACTACTTCAGCAAGCTTGGAGGTGGGGTTGGCGCGGATTACAGCTATGACTGGGAGCGAACCCGTGGCTACCTGAAGGCTTACGGACTGGTTGGCGAGTCGCGCACGCTCAGTATCGATCAGTCCCATAGTGCGCAGCTGGGCCGACTCTCGCTCAACGTTACGAACAACTATCAGCGGCAGAACTATCTCTTTGCCCCCGAGAGCACCCTCCTCAACACCCGGATTCAGATGTCGTTGATGCAGTCGCAGGGAACGACTTCGGGACTGAGTTTCTATCGCTCCAGCAACGAGTCGGCCAGCTTTAAGTCGTTGTTCCAGACGATGACGCTGACCGACTACCGAACCTTTGGTCCCCGCACCCGGACCTCGCTCGATCTCACGTGGAACTCGAGCGAGACGACGTTCGCCAGCGGATCTTCCGAACGGGCGCAACTCGATGTTCGTTTCCGGGGTTCCCACGAGTTTTCGAAGGCGCAGGCCGAGTTGGAGTATCAGCGCAGCATTCCTATCGGGGACACGACCAACTTCTTCGGTTCGCAGGACCGCACTCCGGTGCTTACGCTCAAATCAGATTCGGGAAAGCTCTTTGGCAACCGGTGGCGTGAGGCGTTGCCGACCAACATCGAGCTGTCGGTTGGCGAGTACAGCACTGGCCAGAACGTGGGCCCGAGCCGCATCTCTCGAGGCAACTTGGATGTCTCGATGTCGCGTTCGGATCGGAGTCGGGGACGCTGGGGCATGAGCGGCGATGCGCGATTGAGGCAGAGCATCTATTCGGATGATACGGCTCAATACACGATCAGTTCGAACACCTCCGTGCGCTACGACTTCTCCCGTGGGATGGGGTGGAATGTCCGCTACAGCTACTTGAGGGGCCACGGCTATACCCCGCTCTCGTTCGACCGCTCGGGCCAATCAAATCTGCTGACCACGGATGTCACGTTCTCGCCGCTTCGTCGTCTCTCGATGGGCGCCCAGACCGGCTATGACTTCCTCCAGGAGGAACGTCAGCAGACGGCGTGGCAGAGTCTTGGCGCGAGGTTGGAGTGGCGGCCCTACGACTGGATGCAGCTGCGCGGACTGAGCACCTACGACCCGTTCCGCAAGTCGTGGTCGAATGTCCGACTCGACTTGGCCTACCAAGCGGGTGATACGTTTCTGGCCATCGGGGCACGCTACGATGGGTTTCGGCACACCTGGGGCAACGTGAACGTGTATCTCGACGGGTTCAAGATCGGGCGTAAGATCCGCACCAGTGCGCTGATGACGTACAACGGCTATCTGCGCAAGTTCGAATCGCGGCACTTGTCCTTAACGTACGACCTGCACTGCGCCGAGGCGATCTTCCAAGTGATCGACAACCAGACCGGTTTTCGGCCCGGAACGCAGTTCGCGTTCTTTATTCGGCTTAAGGCGTTCCCGTTCGATACCCCGTTTGGACTTGGGCGGCGAGGCCAATCGATCGGTACCGGCACCGGCCGCGACGGATTCTAGCCAACGAGTCGGCTGACGCGGAGCGCGCAGTAGACCACGATGACGCCAGCAAGAACCGCCGTAATCCAATCGTGGACCCATGTTGCGTAGATGGTGCCCGGCAGATTTAAGGTGAGCATGACCCAGAGTGCCCAAGTACGGCTTCGCCAGAGTCCGATCAGCACCGCGAACCAACCGATGATGAGCCCGATTACCGGGACGGCAAACATCAACTCCGCATTGGATTGTTCCAGAATGTCGCGAAGGAACTTGCGGAGCGACTCATTGAACGGCCATTCGGGTTCCTGTCCGGCGGGTTTCTGCTCCCAGAGCGGCACACAGCAACAGCTCAGCACGAGGTAGAGGCAGAGAACACGGTCAACGACAAAGGCCCGGTGGGATCGGCGTCGGGGCTGCTTACGCTTCGCCATCGCTTAACTGCTCGCGCTGGCGTAGCTGCGCAGGGCTCTCCGCCAGAACAGCCGGGCGAGGACGACGGCCAGGAGCGTCCACGCCACCCCAAGCCCGATGCTGGGCCCATCGAACCCGACGACCAACTGCCGGGAAGGAATCGTCGCGACGAAGGCAAGGGGCACGATGTAGATGAACACCCTCTGCAGGGTAGCTCCGTAGATGTCGATTGGATAGCGGGCGATCTGCATGACCGACTCACCGAGGACCCAAAGATTGTCCACCCGAACCCACCAAATGCCGAGGGTCATCAAAGCGAGGTTGAACGAGTAGAAGATCAGGACCGAGCAGATGAACAAGATGATGTATCCCACCCAGTCGAGTATCGGCGGGAGCCCGTTTGCGGGGTTGATGCCGATGATCAGCATGGCGATGCCGGCGAGTATCGTGCCGATCTGGTCGAAGTTGAACTTGCGACTGGAGACCCAGAACTGAGAATCGACCGGCTTAGTCAGGATGAAATCCAAGGTCCCCATGCGCACCATTTGGGGAATCTCCATGAGGGACATCGTCAGCGCCATCGTGACCGAGTTCATGAGAAAGCAGGTGGCGGCGAGGACCATTCCGTCGGCCCGGTTCCAGCCGGCGACGTCGTCGGTCCGCCCGTACACAACGAGCAGGATCATGACGAAGAACGCGCACCAGACGACGTTTTGCGCGATCTTGGCGAAAAAGTTGGCGCGGAACTCGAGTTCGCGGGCAAAAGAGCTGGCGAGGAATGTCCGGTAGATTCGCCAGTATCGCGCCATTCTCGAACCATACCCGGACCAATGGCGCACCTCTTGCGGAACTTGTCCCCGTCGAGCGACGTTCTACGAAAGGAAGCTCGGCTACACTTAACTGAGGAGAGTTCCGCCGAAGCGGACCCGCAAACGCGAATGGAAATCGCTACCACAAATCCCAACCCAGAGTCGATCGCTGCCGAGGCGGTAGCCCCCCCGGCCGAACGGTCAAAGTTCGACTTCTCGGCGATCACGCGGTCGCCTGCTTTTGTGCCTGGGCTCTTGGTTACCCTCGGGATCACCTTGCTGTTCTGGCCGCTGTGGAGCCGACTTTACAACCTCTGGAACGGCGAGGACGGCTACTACTCCCACGGCTACATTGTTCCGTTCATGTCGGCCTACATCGTCTACCGCTGGTGGCCACGAATCAAGGACATACCCGCCAAGCCAGGCTACGTCGCCCTTCCGCTGCTGTTGGGGGTGATTTATGCGATGTATCCGGCCAACTACTCGGTTATCGAAGGGCTTCTCTCGGTGGGCCTGTTGGTCGCATTGATGCTCTCCGCTTGGGTCATCGCCGGCTTCCGGTGGATGCTCGTGTTGACCGCGCCGATTCTTTATCTCGGCTTTGCTTTGCCGCTGTGGACGGCGGTCATCAACAATACGACCAATCCGCTGCAGATCATTTCGACCAAGGTCGCTTACTATCTGCTGAAAATGATGGGCTTCTACGTGTATCAGGCCGATCCCACGGTCGTGTACATGAACAGCTTCCAACTGAACGTCGACGTGCCCTGTTCGGGTTTGAAGCTTCTGCTGGCTCTGACTGCATTCACCGTCTTCTTCGTGCTCATCGCCCGACTGAAGTGGGTCGCCAATCTGTTCATGCTGGCGATGATCCCCGTGTTGGCGATCCTGATCAACGGTCTCCGCATCGCTCTGATCGGTGTTGTTGGTGAAACGCAAGGTCGAGACGCGGGTCTCGCGTTCCACGACTACAGCGGCTACATCACGCTCATTGTCTGCTTCGTCGTACTCTTCAAGATTGCAAGGATTCTCGGATGGAAGGACTAAGAACTCGTTCGTTGGCCGTTGGCGGCCTGCTCATTCTCGGCGGCTTGGCTCTCCAGGCTATGCCCAAGGCTAACCTCTCCGACAAGGATGAGAAGTTCATGGAGGAGAAGGCCCCCATGACCGTGGGCAAGTTTCGATTTGAGCCCACACCCGAAAACCCGAAACAGTCGTACAAGGTCGATGAATCGACGTACGATATTCTGAAGCCCTTCGGCGTGGTCGGTCGCATTTACACGGACGGCCAGACGGCCTACGACGTGATGCTGATCTCGGGCAACGACAAGAACAGTTTCCACGACAACCGCGTATGCTTCCAAGCGCAGGCTTACACCATTACCGGTCAAGAGATCGAGCCCGTAGAAACCGAGCGGGGAACTATTCCAGTGACGTTCTTGACGCTGCAGCACGCCCAACGCGGCAAGCTCTCGGCAGCGATGTTCTACAAGGGTCCGGGCGATGCCTGGTTCTCGCTTCCGCAGCCGCTCACGTGGGCGATGTTCAAGGAGCAGTTGAAGCTTGGCCGGGATTTGGACTCGACGTTCTACCGGATTATTCCGGTGATGGGCGAGCCTGATCGCGCTTCGCTGAAGCAGTTCATCCGCGAGTACGTTGTTTCGGCTCAGAAGTCGAGCGACGGCTTCTTCTAGGGTTCTTGAGTTCGGGCATGCTCTGCACGTGTCCGAACTCAGAAGTAGTCCTCGAGCTTGGCAGTCATCGACCGCACGTAGTCGCTACCCTCGGAGAGGAGTCTTCTGGATTCAGCGGCTCCCCAACCATCACCGACCTTCTCATAGAGATCGATGGCCCGTTTCGTGTGTCGTAGTGCCTCGATCTGGTCGCCGGCGAGAATCATTACGGTGGCGATCTGTCGATGAGTGGTGGCTTGCCATCGGGGATGCCTTATCCCCCGCCAGAATTCCAGGCAGGCTTCGAGTTCCTTCCGAGATTCTTCAAATCGCCCATCGTCCCTGAGCAGCAGGGCACGAAGGGCGCGAAGATTCGTTTGCATGGCATCGTCGGGTTGATCATGGAGGGCCGTTGCCGCTTCGTCGTACCATTTGCGGGCCGCTTCGTAGTCACCTTGGACGGCGGCCACCGAGCCAAGCCCACGCAGGCTGCCGACGTGGATGTGCTCGGGGCCAAGCGACCTAAGGATTTCGAGGGCCTGAAGAAAGTGGGCTCGAGCCTCATCGAGCATGCCGAGCCGCGCCTCGGTTACGGCCATGAGTTCGAGCAGCACACCCTTTCCGTGGATGTTGCCGAAAGTCGACCACAGGGGCAGAGCCTCCCGGTACTTCTCGAGCGCTTCGGTCAGACGGCCCTCGACGGCGAGGACATCGCCTTCCAGAGTGAGAGCCTCGGCGGCAACATCGGCAAACTGAAAGGCCTTTGCCGTCTGGAAGACTCGTCTCGCTGCGGATTTTGCCTGCCCGTAGTCACCGCGGTGGTAAGCCTTGCGTCCGGCATCAGCCGCCTGCACCGCCGCAGTCCGCTGCTCTATCACTCGCGAGTTGTCTTCGGCGAACTTGGATCCCATGCCGTATTGCAGAAGTAATGGGACGGCGAGAACAACGGGTAGCACGGCAAGCAGTCGAGTTGCCGGGCGCTTGGGTGCCACCTCGGAAGACTGATGCACGGGTACGGCCCGTGTTTCGCTGGGCGGTTGATTAGAAGCGAGCGGGCAACAGTAGTCCTCTCGCCACGGTAGCCCGAGCTTGTTGAAGACGTCGATCAGAACCGACCGATCATTCCCCGCTTGGCTGAGGATTCGTTCCGAGGTCGCCACGCTCACCCCCATGAGGTCGGCACGCGATTCGCGAGTCTGCCGAACGCCATTAGCCAACTCGGCGAGTCGAGCGCGCACGAGTTGAAGAGCAGGGTCTGTTAGTTGGACCGCTCTCTGTCTTCGTCGGGGTCTCCCACCCTCCATTTCTAAATTGTACTGAAGAAGCCGCTGGTATTGAGGCCGCTCCCGCATAGCTACTTTTCTTTCCACTGGGCCAAGCGTTCGAGCTCATTCACTAAGTCATCCCTTGCCCAGAGCTCGACACCGTTTGCCCGCGCCAGTTCAATGGCGTGCTTCGTGTAGGTACTGTTGGTTACCACGAGCATTTCGTCCGCCTTGTACTTGCCCTTGGCCCCCAGAACCTCTTGGACCGCCCGCACACCAACGCGTCCCTTGTGTCGTTTCGCCTGAATGACCGTGCGCTTGCCGTCCTTTGAGACGACGACATCAGCTCCCCAGTCGCCGACATACGGCGTCATCTCGACTCCGTAGCCCCTTTTGGAGAACACGGCAGTAACGAGTCTCTCAAAGTCACGTCCGGTTAGACCATCGACACCCTCGATGCCAAGCCGCAGCAACGCTTCGCGTCGGCGGGTCTCTCTCCAGTAACTCCAACCGAAACGCGCTAAGCCATATGCCGAGAGAAGCAGCAGTATTGAGATCAGCATGCGGAACAGCGGCTCGAGGGCCGTGGCGAGATCAAGCGTAGCCGCAAAGTAAGTACCCAACATAGGACCATTCTAATCCTCTCTCGATGTAGATAATGCTGGCAGTCGCCCAGCCGACGGTGAAGACCATGATCTCGCTCATGGCCGATCCCTTGCGAATAGCATTACAATAATCTCAATGTCCGAGTTCGAGCCCTTGGTCGACCGCTTTGGGCGCAGACACAACTACCTGCGAATCTCGATCACCGATCGCTGCAACTTTCGGTGCCAATACTGCCTGCCCGCTACGAAGATCGTGTGGCGCCCGCGAGAGGAACTCCTGAGCCTGGAGGAGATCGGGCGACTCGTGCGAGTCTTCAGCCGTTGCGGAGTCGACAAACTGAGGATCACCGGTGGGGAGCCGACGGTGCGAAAGGGGTGGCAGACGCTCCTGAGGGACGTAAGCAGTGTCTCGGGCATTACGGACCGGCTGATGACCACAAACGGCACGGGCTTGGCTCAACACGCATCTGAGCTGGCCGAACTCGGATTGACCGGAGTCAACATCAGCCTCGACAGCCTGCGCCGCGACCGATTTCGTGAGATCACGCGGCAGGACAGCCTGGACGAAGTCTTGACGGGAATCGAGGCGGCGCTCGCCGCAGGCATTCCGAGGGTGAAGCTCAATGTCGTGGTGATGGCGGGCGTCAACGAGGATGAGATTCCCGACTTTGTGGCGTTTGCGAACGAGCGGCCGCTGCAGGTGCGGTTCATTGAGTTCATGCCCTTCTTGGGCAACGGGTGGAAGGTCGATCGCGTGATCGGCTATCGGGAGATGCTCGAGCAGATCAAACCGCACTTTGAGCTGCAGCCGCGAGACGGGCATCCTAGCGATGTAGCGAAGGAGTTCGATCTGATCGGAGGAGCCGGTAGTATCGGGTTCATTACGAGCATGACCGACAGCTTCTGCGGCGGTTGCAACCGGCTGCGGATTACCGCCGATGGTTTGCTGAAAACGTGCCTTTTCTTACCCGGGAACTTGAGTCTCAGGGACTTGATGCGAGCCGGGGCGGACGATACGGAAATCGAACAGGCGATCCGTGCGGCTCTGTTGACCAAGTGGGAGGGGCATCCCCCGATGGAGCAGTGGCGGCAACTGGATAACTTGACCATGATGGAGATTGGCGGATGAGAGATGTTTCTTTTAAGATCACGACACGGCGAGCCGCCGTTGCCCGAGCCGAACTGACGGCCAACCCAAAGACGATACAAGTCATACGCGAAGGGAAGGTGCCCAAAGGCGATCCACTGCCCATCGCAAAGGTCGCGGCGGTCACCGGAGCGAAACGGACCACCGAGTGGATCCCGTATTGCCACCCGATCCCCATCGAGTTCGTCGGGGTCGACTTCCAGCTTCTGGACGACCGCATCATCGTCGAGGTCGAAGTGGTCAGCATCGCGAAGACGGGCGTGGAGATGGAGGCGATGACGGCTGCCGCCGCCGCCGCGCTGACGCTCTACGACATGCTGAAGATGATCGACGATGACATGGAGATTGTTGGTGTTCGGCTCTTGTCGAAACTCGGCGGCAAGAGTGACCACGTCGTTTCGGATGCGTGGACCGCAGCGGTCGTGACACTTGAAGGTCAGGACTCGGAACTTGGCAACGCGATCGTCGACGGACTGGTAGGTCGCGGGGTTAGTGAGGTTGTGCGCCGGGAAGTACCGGACGAAGATGCGGTGGTCTCGACGATTCAGGACCTCGCCGCGCGATCCCTTACGGTCATTTTGGTCGCCGCCGATGGCGCGTTGGTCGGCCCCTTGATCGAGGTTCCGTTGCCCGGCGTGGTCGAGGCGATTCGGCGGTACCAGCAGGAACGAGTTCCGACTTCGATGCTGGCCGAGCCCGCGGCAGGAATGGTGGGCTCGAGTGTAGTGATTGCCCTGCCCGGGTCACCCGAGATGGCTTCCGATACGCTGCACGCTCTATTCCCGGGTGTCTTGCACGCCCGTTCATTGCTCGCGGGTGGCCTCGATGTCGGCTAAGAATGTCACCGTCCGGTACTTCGCCGTGTTGCGGGATCGCCGGGGGCTTGGCGAGGAAACGCTATCGACCGAGAGCGATACCGTCGGCGACTTCATCCGTGAACTCGTCGTGAGGTACCGCCTCGATCTCGCGCCCGCGTTGATCCGCGCGGCGCAAGACGGCTCGTTCGTGGACGACTCGACGCCCATCCGCGATGGGGCTCAGATCGTGCTCGTTCCCCCGGTAGCGGGAGGCTGACCCGTGTTTCAGCTGTCGCACGAACCTCTGATTCCGTGGCCCGTCGCTAGCGACTCGGCTGGAGGCTTCGTGACCTTCGAAGGCAAGGTGCGCAACCACGCGAATCTTCGCCAAGTCTTGCGGCTGGAATATGAAGCCTACGACGACCTCGCGATTAGCGAAGGCGAGAAGCTGGTGGCTGAGGCTGTCGAACGCTACCGGCTCGAATCGGCCACGGTCGTCCACCGGGTGGGGCTGTTGGAAGTCGGCGAAACGGCGGTCATCATCCAGACGGCGGCGGCTCATCGGCGCGAGGCGTTTGCAGGTTGCGAGTGGATCCTCGATCAGCTGAAGCATCGGGTGCCGATCTGGAAAAAGGAGTACTACGCGGACGGCGATTCGGGTTGGGTCGGTGCCGACGCTCCAGGGCCAAACCCCGAACTGGAGGCTCAACTCACCCAGCGCCAACGGAGGCTTGCCGAGATCGGCGACGATGGCCAGGTTCGACTCAAGGCAGCGCGGGTTTTGGTGGTGGGCACGGGTGGGCTGGCTGCGGGGTGCTTGCCCTACTTGGCGGCCGCGGGAGTGGGCCAACTCGGCCTGATCGATGACGATCTCGTCGATCTCTCGAACCTCCATCGGCAAATCCTCTTCACGGTGGAGGATGTGGGGCGGCTCAAGGTCGAGCGCGCCGCCCAGTTCGTCAATCGGCTTAACCCAACGGTCGAGGTCCATCGCCACGCCGAGCGACTGACCGAGGTCAACGCAGATCGCTTCGTCGCGTCTTACGACTGGATCGTCGATGGCTCCGATAACCTGCCGACCAAGTTTCTGCTGAACGAGGCGTGTCGCCGCCACGGAAAGCCGCTGGTCACCGCCAGCGTGCACGGTTTTGAAGGCCAGTTGCTGACGGTCCAGCCGGATGGCCCGTGTCTGCGTTGCCTCTTTCCCACCGCTCCCGCGAGCCGATGCGTAGGAACCTGCGCGGAGAACGGGATTCTTGGCGTCGTGCCCGGGATTCTCGGGATGCTCCAGGCGAACGAAGTGCTGAAGGGCATCCTCGGCTACGGTGAACTGCTCAGCCATCGCACCTTGCTGCTCGACCTTCGGTCGGGGGAGACGATGAGCCTCTCGCGGACCGCCAACCCTGGCTGCCCCGTGTGCGGCGGAGGCACGGACATTTCCGATCCGTGCGAGGTTGCCTCAATGTCGGAGGCACATGCGCGCCTGGGCGTGTTCATCGTGGTCGATGTGCGCGAGCCCGACGAGGAACCGACTATATCATGCGACCATGTCCGACTGCCGTTCTCAACCCTCGATGACCTTCCGGAGGGCAACTTGGTCGTGGTTTGCGAGACCGGGACACGCAGTTTGCGGGTGGCGGCGCGGTGTCTTGCTGGCGGGCGTACCAACGTGGTGTCATTGCGGGGAGGGGTCGCAAGCCTGGCAGAGTATGAGCCCCGATAGCCTGCTCTTTCTGTTCGCCATTGGATGGGTGGCTGTGCTGTACAGCATGGTTGGCCACGGGGGCGCTTCGGGCTACCTCGCGCTCATGACGCTGTCGACGATTCCCATCAAGGACACCGCGCCCATCGCGCTCGTGATGAACTTGCTGGTCGCGGGCATATCGTTCGCCATCTATCGACGGTCCCGCCACTTCGACTGGTCCCTTGCCTGGCCGTTCATCGTAAGCGCCGCGCCGCTGGCCTTTCTGGGCGGTTCGCTGAGGCTGGCTGCGGGGACGCACAAGATCGTTCTGGCGGTGGTTTTGGCGGCGGCCGCACTTGCGCTGTTCATCGGTGCCAGAGCGGGAAGCGGCGACACTCAGCCCCCCAAGCGATCGGCTGCACTCTTGGTCGGGGCGTTCATTGGGTTGCTCAGCGGGGTCGTGGGCATCGGCGGCGGCGTGTTCTTGGGTCCGATCATGATCTTGAGCCGGTGGGCCGATGCGAAGTCGACGGCAGCGGTATCGGCGGTGTTCATCCTGGTGAACTCTACGGCGGGCCTGTTGGCCCGTCCCCCGGACAGCGTGCGACTTGCCATGGAACACTGGCCGATGCTTACGGTGGGCCTTGCAGGTGCGTTGGTAGGTTCGTGGCTCGGTGCGCAATACACTCCGAATCCCGTCTTGCGGCGGGTCTTGGCCGCCACGGTGCTGATTGCGGCGGCCAAGTTGGTGATCACCTAATCGAGCGCTAGTCCCCTTGTCTCCACGCTACGATCGTTGTCTCCATCGCCTCCGTCTGGGCCTGCTGATGGGCCCAGTCGATTTGTTCCTGAGTGTGCACGGTCGGATCTACGTAGAAGTATGCCGCGACGAACATCAGCCGGTCCCCCAGATCATAGGCGGCATGAACGGGATGCGAGATGTTGTCCGGTTGAAGCCACGTGATGGTGGATCGAGGATCCGTGGCCAGGTTGTTGGGCAGCCCGACATACTCGGGCACCGTGAAGTAGAACAGATACCTCGGGTCGCCGTCCCTAAAGATGCGTGCCCGGAACTGCCCGCCCTTCCATCGGTTCTTACCGATTTGTTCCTTGGGCAGGATCGCCACCCAGTAGTAGGTGTGATGATTCGCACGCACGGCATAGAACAGCTTCTGATGCGTTAGCGTCCCTGTCTCGACGAAGTTGGCCGTATCGGTTGCGATCTTCTCCCGCTGGCCCTGAGCGTTCTTTGCCCAGAGCTCGCACTCGATGTCGATGTACTCCTGGGTGTTGCCGGTGGTGAGTACGTTGACGCGATCGAGCGTGGTCGTGATCTCTGTGCCCGACTGGCCGTCGCTAGACCTCAGCGTAACAGGCCCATTTGATCCTTTGACGCGCCATACGAAGGAGGGCTCATCCGCCGGGGTGATATCGCGAAGCAGCGCCGCGATACCGATCGTGCCGCCTCGAATGAACTGGCCTGCATTGGGCGTCAGGGTCAGTCGTCCTCGCGAGTAGGTTGCTTCGAAGTTGGTCATTCGCGCCCCAGTCACGAGTTCCCGAACGGTGACTCCGTATTGGCCGAGAGGCTTGCTCAGGCCCAGCGTCGCATACACGCGTAGCGCAGCCCGCAGCGCCCTCACCCGGTTGGGACTCAGATTCTGAAGCGTCAAGTACTGCGCGTTGAATCCGGCGATCGGGCGCAGGGCATCGAGGACTTTGGCGGCGGTGGAATCCCCATTGGCGGTGCCGCTGAGCAGCAGATCGAGGGTTGAGAGCGCGCCCGTCTCTAGCTTGCCATAGCCCACAGCCGTCGCCATGTCTGCCGAGGCGGCCGTCAGCCCGGGGATCGATTGCTTAAGTTGTTCCAGGGTGAAAGGCTGTCCACCGGCGCCGGTCAAATCGAGGATCATTTCACCAAACACTCGAAGGAGAGCCAGTTGTCGGAGGTCGGCCAATGCGCCGCGCCATCTGCCCACTTCGCCTGCCCAATAGGGCCTGGCCATGTCCGGATGATCCGGGACATCGAAGGTCGGGCTCAGCAAGACGGTCCAATACTTGATGCTCTCGACATCTTGGGGCACATCGTGGGTGAAGTCCCGGGCGCGAATGCTCCCCCCCACCGTGTACTGGGTGAGATAGGGCACGTCGATCGCCTCTCCGATGGGTTCGGGCGTCGGCAAGACCTCGCCATTGACGTTCGTCTTGTACTGGAAGGCGATCGCGGGTTTCGTAGTGAAGCTCGTGAGGCCGTAGGCACCATTGGGGGCCGGGTTGTTGTTCGCGACGAACATTCGAAACTGGCTTTGGTCGCCGTCTACATTGCGGACCGTGAGGTTCAGCTTCGTCGTAGACTCGTCGGTCTGAACATCGTCTCCGGGGCGAGACGGACGTTTCACGACCGCCGACACGCTGGCCGCCGCGGTTTCGATTGCCGTCTTCAGTTCAGCCGACGGCTCCTCGAGGGCGAACTTGTTGGTGTTCCAGGCTGCGGTCAGTTTTGTTGCAAGGACGTTGGTTGCGGCGGAAGCCTTGATTTGGGCAACCAAGTCGGTTCGTCGGGCACCATGTTCGTTTGCCACGCCCGTAGCGATCATCAATAGCGCGGTGGCCGCGTTTTCGGCGTCCAGCGTCTGGGTGGTCCCGTCGGGACTGATGACCCCCAGAGTCAACATTTTGCCCGTCGATGTATCGATGACGGTAGCTAGCGTGGGACCGCCGCTGTTGACTTGAACGGACTGGGCGGCGCTGCCGACCGCGACATCGGCCACGCCGGTCACCAGCGTAGCCGACGTGGTCGCAACTCCCGCCGGAAGCACGACCCTGACGTTGGCGGTGGAGGCGGAGCCTCCTCCGCCTCCACCACCGCCCCCGCCGGAGTTGGCCGCAATTCCCCCCGAACCGCCGCATGCCGCGGCCACGAGGGCGCCAAGCCCAATGTAGAGCAACTGAGGTCGCAAAGCCATGCCTTGAAGGTACAACGAGGGCATTACAGAGGCGTTACAGTTGTCGGATGACGTTCGCACGTGAGCTTGCGTAGATCACTGCAGCCATCATGAAGTTGCTTTCGACGCTCCCTATCCTCATTCTCGCCGCTGTTTCCGTCGCTCAAGAGCCAGCCAAGCCTTGGAAGGTGGAGTTTGAAACCGGACTGACGTCGACCCGATACAACGACGCCCGCGTGCCGAAGTCCACGGGCACGAACGTCGACTTGGCGGGGCTGATCGGGAAGAGTTGGAAGGGGTTCGGGCGTGTGTCCCTCTCCTACGATGATCGCGCCGGCGGTACGTGGAAGTTGCTCTATGCTCCGTTTCGCCAGAGTGGGAGCGGCAGCCTCGGTGGAGCCACCAACTTTGCCGGACAGACCTTCGCTGCGGGTCCCGTATCGGCGAGCTACCAGTTCGACAGCTACCGGCTCACCTATCGCAAGCCTTGGAAAGGCGGCTGGGCCATCGGCGGAACGCTGAAGATCCGCGACGCCGAAATCCGCTTGCGGCAGGGTTCGACGGTAGCGACGGAACGCAATACGGGATTCGTGCCGCTCCTGAACATTTTCGGCGAAGGTGAGATTTCGAACGGATTCATGTACGAGTTTGAGCTGGATGGGCTCGCCGGCGGTCCGGGGCGGGCGATCGATCTGAGTTTGAGAGTCAAGCGGCAGATCGGCTCGGGTGCGACGGCGTTTGTCGGCTTTCGAGTCTTGGAAGGCGGCGCGGATGTCCCTCGAGTGAAGAACTTCGCCTGGGTGAACTACATCACCGCGGGTGTGTCGATTCGGTTCTGAGGCAGGGAA
>JANJUB010000055.1 GCA_024710805.1 Fimbriimonadaceae bacterium
CCGAGGGTGGATTGTTTCGTCGTAAGAACTACGACACCGCCGGTGAATGGACAAACGTGTCGGGAGTCGGCGCGACTGGCTTACCGGCATCGCCGATTAACGCTGTGATTCGCGATCCCCACCAGAGCGATGTCTGGTACGTGGGCATGGATGTGGGTGCCTTCATGACCACGAATGGGGGTCAGACCTGGACCAACATGAATGTTCTAGGGCTCGGCAACGTGCACGTCACCGCTTTCGCGATTCCCCCGGACAAGACGTTCCTGTATGTGTCCACGTTTGGCCGTGGCGTGTGGCGCATTCCGCTCGTGAACAACCAACTGACGGCATTCGAGTTGGACAACGATGTCGTGCTCGGAGATCGGTCGGTGGCCGCAACCCTACGGCTCTCCCACCCCGCGCCTCAGGGCACGACGGTCAAGCTGGCTACCGCGAGTCCGTATGTCACGATGCCCACGAGCCTCGACTTCCCCACCGGCTCGACTGAGCGCACGTTCACCATTCAGACCACCCAAGTGTTCTCGACGATCCGGACCGCGATTCTCTATGCGACCTGCATGGGGCAGACCCGGACGGTCGAACTGACGATCGTTCCGTATCCGCATGTCGCGTCGCTGACGATCCCACGCAACTACATGTACGGCGGCACCTTGCAGTACGCCACGGTCAGCCTGTCCGCGCCCGCGCCGTTGGTCGGCTCGATCACCTTTACCGACAACTCGGCGTTTCTTGCGGTTCAGTCGCCCATCACCATAGGTGTCGGGGAGACCTCAAAACTGACGACGATATCGACTTCCATGCCCGCGACCATGCAAACGGCCACGATCACGGCGACCTACAAGGGCACGAGTCGGACACTGACCGTCTACGTGTATCCGATGCCGGCCATCAAGTCCGTGGCCATGTATCCGGCCCCCTTAGTGGGCGGGTTTGTCGGGACGATCACGGTCACGCTGAACAAGCCCGCGCCGATTACCACGGAGATTGCGATTGGGGAGAACTCACCGTACGTAACGGTTCCGTCACCACGGACTCTGCAGGCCGGACAGACCCTGGTTAACATCCCGGTCTACTCGATCAACCCGCTGCAAGACGAGACCATTAACTACACCGCCCGGATCGTCGGAGATACGTTGCCGGCGACGCAGGGGTCGATCCAACTCAGGAGGTCTCAGTTGACGTCGCTGTCGGTCAGTTTAAACCCCATCTCTGGCGGGAAGAAGGCGGTCCTCACGGTGACCCACAATCTGCCTTTGCCCGTCTCCCGGGTGATCTCGCTGAGTTCATCCAATCCTGCGGTGGCATCCGTCCCCGCCGGGGTGACGATGATCGCGAGCAGTGCCTCGGCTACTGCCACCGTAACGACCTACGCAGTCACGCAGTCGACCACGGTGACGCTGACGGCCAGCTTCAACGGTACGACCCGACAGACGACGTTGACGGTAAATCCGTGAGGTCATCAGCGCAACAGTAAAAAACTCTTGCATTCTGAGCTAAACCGCCCTATACTGCGTCATGCTTCTCGCGTTCGTATCGCTTGCGCTGTTTGGATCGGTTACGGTTCAAAAGGGACCAACCGTGTTGGTTGGATCGCCTAAGCTCACTCTGGATCAGGCACGAGCTCTGGTGGGTGACGTGGGGCGCGTTAGCGGCCGCACCGGGGATGGCTTCTTCTCCGTGGAACTCGGAGCCAACCAGACGAGAGAAAGCGCTATCGCACAACTGAGCGAGAAGGTGCGCTTTGTCTTTGACGCGTCGGCCAGTCAAATCGATCGACGATCGCTTCCCTCCGTCAAGCAACACATCGCTTACGTCAAGGCACGCTCGCAAATTCTGGGAGAGGGCCGAGCCGAAGCGAGAAAATCAGCCGGATTTTACGAGGCCCTGGCGTTCTACTTGGAACCACGCGTGGGTTTGGACGGGAGGATCGATCAGAGCCTGATCGAGCGTGCCGTCCAGCAGCGTGAACTGCTTCCGGTCGCCGACTTTGGCAGAGATCCACGAGCTCCGGTGAGCGGATTCTCTTATGCCGGTCCGCGAGATCTCGCCCCGCCTTACCGGCAGTTCTTCGGAACGGGTGCCATGAGCGGGCGCATCAACGGTATCGGTTGGTCGCGCTCGAATCCCAACGTTATCTATGCCGCAAGTGCGGGAGGCGGAGTCTGGCGTTCGACAGATCAGGGCGCGACCTGGGCTTTCCGTAGTCAGGGTTGGACATTTCAGCACGCCACGTGCGTCGCGGTCCATCCCACCAATGCGAACGCGGCACTCGTGGGCACTGGCGACTACTACGGCTTTTTTGGTGCCCAAACCATGGGGATTATGCGGACCACGAACGGGGGCCTCAACTGGACGCAAGTTGGACGATCGCAGTTCGGCAATCAAATCGTCACGCGCATCCTCTACCACCCAGACAACCCCAATATGGTCTTGGCCCTAACCGCTGGAGCTAGCGGCGACATCTGGAGATCGACAGACGCGGGAGTGACGTGGAGTGCCACCAATGCGCCTGCCGGGAACTGGGACGACATCGACTATGGACCGCTCTCCGGAAGCACGCGGCAGATCTATGCGGTAGGCGGTAACGGCGAGTCGGGTGGGAGGATCGCTCGATCGACGGACTTGGGGGCGACCTGGACGATCCTCAACGATGCGACGTCAACGACACAAGCAATCATGGATGTCGCTTGCTCAAAGTTGGACTTCGGCAAGGTGTTCGTCCTCCACCCCAACAGCAACACGATCTTCCGATCTGTAAACGGCGGCTCCTCGTGGACCAATCTCAATCTGACATCGGAAGATACGTTCCCCAATGCTCTGGATGAGTCGAACCCTCTCTATAACTGGTCTCAGGACACCTACGATTTGTGCCTGGAGACGTCACGTTATAACGATACCGAGTATCTATGGTGTGGGTTAATTACGCTTGCCGTTTCGAGAAATGATGGTGACACCTGGTACGACATTGGCCGAAGTTATCGAACGACATCTCGTATCCATAATGATCAGCACTCGTTTACACCCCATCCTACTCTCGGCTATGTCGGCCTTGTGGGTAACGATGGCGGCATCTATCGTGTTACCTATATTCCCGGAGTAAGCGACACCATTGTCTCGGTTGGAGGCAAGATGGCAACCACCCAGTTCTATCACATGTCGGTTCATCCCACGCTGTATAACGAGCAGGTTATGGGGGGAACTCAGGATAATGCGTCGCCCGCGTCTCGAGGAGACATGCTCGGTTGGGTGGGCCTTCAGGGTGGAGACGGCGGGTGGTCAGCCTTCCAACCGAGTGACCCCGCCAAGCACGTGACGACTTCGCAGAACGGTAGCATCTATCGATATTCTTCCCTGACGGACATGGAGCCGAGCGAACTGGCTCCGGCGGGCGGTTGGCAATCGGTCAACTTCATCGCCCCCGTCGTCTATGCGGGGACGGGAAGACTTCTCATCGGAGCGAATCGGGGAGTGCAACGGTGGATCGGTGTGCGATCTTGGTTGCCATCGAGTCCTGCCGATTTTGGGAGCCAAGTGCGCACTCTCTCCGTCGGCCTGAATAACAGAAGCCGCGTGTACGCGGGCTGCAATAATGGCAGGATCTGGCGAAGTGATGATGAGGGTGAGACTTTCACGAGAATCGATCTGGGACCACTGCCTGGGAGCGATGTCGGCGCGATAGCGTGTTCGTGGACCAACTCGACGGATGTGCTCGTAGGATTTCAAAGCCCTACCGGCGGGCTCTTTCGGTGCGAGGACACGCTGGCTACGACCCCGATTTGGACACCGGTGAGTGGAGCAGGGCCGACGGCGCTGCCTCAGACACCCATCAATGCCATTATCCGCGATCCGCTGCAATCATCAGTATGGTATGTCGGAACTGATATTGGTGCCTTCATGACGACCGACAGCGGGCTCACGTGGCAGAACATGAATCCACTCTTTCTTGATAATGTCCACGTAAATGCTTTCGCTATACCGGCTGACAAGAGCTTCCTCTATGTGGCAACATTTGGCCGGGGAATCTGGCGAATCCCGCTTCAGACGAACGAGTTCACGAGTTTTACATTGTCAAGAACAGAAGTGTTTGGCGGGGAGTCGATAAGCGGCACGGTCCAGACCTCATTGCCGGCGCCCCCCGGTACGTCAGTGCAACTGGCCACAAACAGCTCATACTTGAATCTTCCTCAAGGGGTCGTCGTGCCCGTCGGTAGTAAGACGGTCTCGTTTACGATCGGTACCTATCAAGTGTTCTCCACCAACCGGCCCGCGGTTATCTTCGCGAAGTGCCTGGGGACAACACGATACGAAACCGTCGTATTGAAGCCGTATCCGTACGTGTCAAGCTTCGTTCTTGCCAAGAGTTACCTCTATGGCGGCACGTCAACGACGGGAACGGCAACACTTTCGGCTCCCGCTCCTTTCGTCGGTTCTTTCGACTTTTCGGATAACTCGGTGTTTGTTCAGATGGTGACGCCGGTGACGATTGCTGCGGGCGACACCACCCGAGCCACGGTTATCTCGACGACTCAACCCGCGGTTGTGGAATCGGCTACGCTGACTGCCGCGTATCGAGGCACGTCGCGGACAGCAACGCTGACCGTGTTTCCACTTCCCGCCATCACAAAATTCGAGTTCATCCCGAATCCCCTCATCGCCGGGTTCCACACTTCGGCCAGGGTCGAGTTTGCCGTCCCCGTGCCCATCACGACCCAAATCCAGTTTGCTGAGAACTCGCCTTACATTTCGCTCGCGGGCACCAGAACGGTCCAGGCAGGAGTTCAGCAGTACACGATCCAGGTGTACGGCAGTCAGCCCGACCAAGACCGGGTCATCCCGGCGACGGCCGTGATAAGCGGCTCGTCGGCCCAACCGACGGCTGCCGAACTCCAGTTGTTTAGATCGGAGTTGAAGAGTGCGTCCTCCGAGCCGAACCCAATTCGTGGAGGCAGGCTAGGGGTGTTCCACATCCTGATCAATCGTCCGTTGCCGGTGAACAAGGCGATCTCGCTGACTTCGAGCAATCAGGCCGTGGCTACCGTCCCCAGGGCCGTGACACTCGTCGCTGGTGCGGTGTCGACGAAGGCGACCATCACGACGTTCCCGGTGACCCAGTCGACGAGCGTAATCCTCACCGCAAGCTACTTTGGGACCACCGCGACATCGACTCTTGTGGTCAATCCGTAGGAAGGAAACTTCAGTTCATGGGTCCCGAAGGATACGGAGCGAGATCAGGAACCCTAGGGTGACGCAGATCGCGGTGCCCATGAAAGGCGAGTAATGGCCGAAGCTCGCGCCGAGGCCCATGCGCTCGCCTACCGGAACAAGACCTTGATACGATAGACCCCCCAGCGGGGCTCCGACGATCGCCCCGAGTCCCTGGGAGGTCATGACCGCGCCGACATTCGCGGCGGTTCCGACGTGGGTGGCTAGGCTGACAAGCAGCGACCCAAACCCCCAGCTTCAACGGAACTTCGAGGCAAACGACCATCAGCGCGCCTCAAAGAATGGCCCCATGAAACTTGGTTTTTGGGGAGCAATACGGTTATCCTGTATGGGTGCTAGGCTCACGAAACATCCGGTCTGCTCTCAGAGCGATATCCGCCTTGGCGATTATCTCGATGACGGGTATTTCTGCATCCCAAACCACGTTGCTTGTGGGTTCGCCGGGTGCGACCCAAGCCAAGGTAAGGGCCGCCCTAGGAAGCCGCGCCCAACTCCTGGGTCAGTCCGACGGTTTCTATCAGGTCCGTGTCAAGAACACCTCAGATGCGAGGGGCGTCAAGGAGCGGCTGCAACGAGCGGGAATCGCCTTCATCTTCCCCGACACGGCACCGTTGGTCGATCGGGGCTCCTATCCGTCCGTAAAGCAGCACATCGCCTACATCAAGGCTCGGGCAAAGATCCTGGGTGACGATGGGGAGTCCGTTCGCAAGACTGCTGGGTTTTTTGAAGCACTGGCCGATTACCTAGAAACTCGTATTGGCCCGGACGGCACGGTTGACCAAGATCTGATCCGAAGGGCGGTTGCGCAGCGCGACCAGTTGCCGCCCGCCTGGATTGGCTCTAACGCGAAAGCTCCAAGTTCGGTTTTCACCTACGTCGGCCCCAAGAATCTCGCGACCCCTCAGACCACCTTCTTCGGGACAGCTCCCCTGAGCGGAAGGGTGAATGGGCTGGCCTATGCCCCAAGCAACCCAAACGTGATCTACCTTGCGTCGGCGGGGGGCGGCGTCTGGAAGTCGACGGATCAGGGCATGAACTGGATCTTTCGAAGCAGCGGGTGGTCGTTCCTGCACACCACCTGCGTGGCGGTCCACCCGACCAATGAGGACTTGGTGTTGGTCGGCACGGGAGATTACTACGGCATGTTTGGGGCTCAAACGATGGGCATCATGCGCTCTACAAACGGTGGAGCGACCTGGACCCAGGTTGGGGCTAGCCAATTTGGAAGCAACATCGTCACTAGGCTGATCTTCAATCCCGACAACCCGACCGTAATCATCGCGTTGACCGCGGGAGCCGACGGAGACATTTGGCGCTCTACCGACAGCGGGGTGACGTGGACGCCCACTAACGCGCCCGCCGGTAACTGGGACGATATTGACTACGGCGTCTTTTCTAACGGAACGCGTGAGTTCTATGCCGTAGGGGGCAACAACGTGTCGGGCGGACGCATCTATCGGTCGCTTGATGGAGGCGGCACCTGGACCATCGTCAATGACGCGACCAGCACGGTCCAGACCATCATGGATGTCGCCTGCTCAAAGAAAACCTTCGGCAAGCTCTGGATATTGCACCCGAACAATGACACCATCTACCGCAGTTCGAACGGGGGCGCGAGTTGGACCAACCTGAACCTGACCTCAGAGCCGACCTTTCCAAACGCCCGCGATGAGGATAACCCGCTCTACAATTGGAGCCAGGACACCTACGATCTCTTTGTCGAGACGGCGATCAGCGGCGACACCGAGATTCTCTATTGCGGACTCATCACGCTCGCCTCTTCGACCAATGACGGCAACACGTGGACCGACTTTGGGCGCAGCTACCAGTCCAACTCGCGGCTCCACAACGACCAGCACTGCTTTGTGCCTCATCCGGTGAACGGAGCGATCGGATTGGTTGGGAATGATGGCGGCGTTTTCCGAATCTTCAACATGCCTGGGCTGAACACATCGGTGGTGTCGCTCAACAGCAATCTCTACACGACCCAGTTCTATCACATGTCGCTCCACCCGACAGACTATAACCACCACGTCATGGGGGGAACTCAGGATAACGCCTCCCCCGCCTCACGAGGCAACCTGACAAACTGGACAAACCTGTTCAACGGCGACGGTTCTTGGAGCGCATTCCAGCCCAGCAACCCATCAATCCACTACACGAGCAGCCAGCAGGGGAATGTCTATCGGTACACATCGCTAACTGATCTCGAACCCGACCCAATCTCCCCTGAGTTCTGGATGTCGGTCAACTTCATTGCTCCGATGGTCATTGCGGGGAACAGCCAAGTGCTCTTAGGCGCTAACTTCACGGTGCAGCGATGGACCGGTGTCCCAGGAGTCTGGCTGACCTCCCCGACGAACATGATCAGCGACGTCAACACCTTGGCGGTGGGCATCAGCAACCCGAATCGGGTCTACGCTGGCTGCGACAACGGCAGCGTGTTTCGAAGCGACGACCAAGGTGTCAACTTCGTCCGGATCGATGATTCACCTGTGCCCAACTCCACGATCGGTGCGATCGCCTGTTCGTGGACGAACTCAACGGATGTGCTCGTCGGCATCGAGCGGCCCCTCGGCGGACTCTATCGCTGCACAGACACCTCAGTGGCCGTCCCGGTTTGGACCAGCGTGAGTGGCACCGGCAATACGGCATTGCCCCGAAGCCCCGTCAACGCCATCATGCGGGATCCCCATCAAAGCTCGGTCTGGTACGTGGGCACCGATGTCGGCGCGTTCATGACCACCGATAGTGGTGCCACATGGAAGAACATGAACGTGCTTGGATTGGGCAATGTTCACGTCAATGCTTTCGCGATTGCCGATGCCAAGAACTACTTGTACGTCGCCACATTCGGGCGCGGCATCTGGCGAATTCCCTTGGTCAACAACACCTTCACCAGTTTCACGACTACGGTTAGCGAAGTCTACGGGGACCAGACCCTCGTGGGGACCGTGCAGGTCTCATTGCCTGCACCTCCAGGAACGACGGTTCAGTTGAGCACCGCCAGCCCGTATGTGACCTTGCCCCCGTCAGTGACGATCAACCAAGGATCGACAGCGGCGATCTTCGCGATCCAAACCAGCCAGGTGTTCTCGTCGAACAAGTCAGCGGTGCTGAATGCGACCTGTTTCGGCACGACCCGTTCCGTTACGTTGACGCTCAAGCCCTATCCGACGGTAGCTTCGCTCATCCTGTCCAAGACCTACTTGTACGGCGGTACGGGAACCCTGGGAACGGCGAGCCTTTCGGCCCCAGCTCCGTATGTCGGGTCGTTCGCCTTCACCTCAAGTTCGCCATTCGTCACGGTGATTTCACCCATAACGATTGGCGTCGGAGAAATCTCCAAGGCGACAAACATTTCGACCATGAAGCCAACAACGGTAAAGACTGCCGTGATCACCGCCGCCTACAAGGGAACAACTCGGACCGCGACGCTCTCGGTGTATCCCATCCCGACGATAACCTCGTTTACTTTTGCCCCGAACCCCACCCTCGGTGGCTTCTGGACGACGGGCACCCTCACCCTTTCCGAACCGGCTCCCATCACCACCTTGGTCGGCATTGTCGAAACTTCTCCGCACATTGCGATCACGTCACCACGAATCATTCAGGCCGGTCAATCAACGTTAATCATCAACGCGCATGTCTACAATCCCAATCAGGATCAGACGGTGCCCATCGAAGCTCAGATTATCGGTGACACCAGTCCGGGCACCGAAACCACGCTCCAAATCTTGCGATCCGAACTGACATCGATCACCTGCGCTCCCGATCCGATCCGAAGCGGGCGCAAGGGAGTCGTGACCGTTAACATCAACCGCGCTCTGCCAGTGAACAAAGGCATCCTCTTGTTCTCGAGCAACACGAGCGCTCTGAAGCTTCCACGGTCAGTGACCCTCGTGGCGGGATTTACGTCGGTGAATGCAACTGCCGATGCTCTTTCGGTAACTAGCTCGACGAGTGTGACGATCGGAGCGAGCTACCTGGGTGTTCAGGTCCAACGGACAGTCGTCGTGAACCCTTAGTTAGTGGTCACGCAAGATCTTCAGGGAAATCAGGAACCCCAGGGTGACGCAGATCGCGGTGCCCATGATAGGCGAGTAATGTCCGAAGCTCGCGCCGAGGCCCATGCGCTCGCCTACCGGAACAAGACCTTGATACGATAGACCACCCAGCGGGGCTCCGACGATCGCCCCGAGTCCTTGGGCGGTCATGACCGCGCCGACATTCGCGGCGCGTTTGTTCGGGTCGAGGTCGCTCACCGAGGCGAGCCACGCGGGAATCGTGAGCAGGAATCCCATGCCGACCGGCAAGCCTCCAAGAACCAGCACCCACGTCGATCGAAACGCGGGAAAGAAACCGCCCAGGCAGATCACGATCAGCCCGACGGAGCACAAACCGAGGCCGAAGTGCACCGCGCGCGCCCGTCCGATTCGTTCGCCGAACTTGGCCATCGGCACGCTAAAGACCGCCATCGCAATAGCGCAGGGGAACACGAGAGCACCGAACTGCGCGCCACTGAGCTTGAACTCCTCGAGTGCGAACAGCTTCACATTCGTCATCGGAAAGCCGATTCCGCAGAAGGTGATCGCGCTCAGAAGAAGGTAGGCAGGTATCTGGCGGGCGGTGTTCCAGAACTCTCGGAAGTGGAATCCTTCCTCGGCAGGGACTTCTCGATGGGCTACGTTGTCGGGAACACGAAGCCTGAACACCGCAATGCCGACGATGAGAAAGAGCGTGGCCGAGAGGTAGAGGCCTCCCGAGAAGCCACCGCTGATCGGCGTAAGTGCCGTATGGGTGAGGTCCTCGACGATTCCGCCAATGGGTAAGGCGAGCGCGATTCCGATGAGGTAGCACATGTTCAGAAGGGACATCGCCTGCTGCCGCTCGCGATCTTGCACCACATCCCCCATCAGGGCAAAAGCCGCAGGCCAGAGCATCGCCGCACCCACACCGTCCCCGAGGCGCAAGATCGCAAAGAGGGCGATCTCCATCGGTTCCCCCACCGCAGGATCAAAACGAGGCAGAACCAGTGAGAGCAACGAGGTCACCAGCGTGATCAGGGGACCGATGAGCATCAGCCGCCGGGCTCCGATCCGGTCGGCCAAGTGCCCCATGGGCCCCTTCATGACCGCTTCGCTGAGCAAGAATGCCACTACGACCAGCGACACGCCGAACGCGCCGAAGCCGCGGTCGTTGCGCAGGTACACCGGCATCGTCGAAATGTTGAGGACGGCATAGCCGATCTCGGCGAGCAGGGCAACAAGCAACATCCGGCGCACGAAAGGCTGCGCGATCAGGGGTGTGGGCTTTCCGCTTGCCTCCGCCATAAGTCTCGGCCTGATACCAAGTGCGTCAGGATTGACGCACGCGTTGCAGTTTACAAGCCTTGGCGCGTAGGATTCCGAGGCTACTCAGGTTCGGGGACGTCGGTTCTCAGATAGAACTTCTGGAACTTCCATCCCCCGCCGCGTCTGACCAGCCTCAGGCTGATGTCTGCGCTACCTGCCTGGAACCTGGCTCGGGTGGAGAAGAAGCCAAGCGTTTCATTGATGCCGCCCGAGTTGTCGACCACGACGTTCCCCGTGGGCTTATCCATGCCCTTGAACTCGCCCAGGTACTTCTCATTCGCGGCGAACTGCTTCTGGAGCTTCCCGACCTTCGTCGAGGTGATCAGCTCCACGCTCGATCGAGACCGCCACTCATCGATGTCCCAAGTCGTGAGAATCGGCGGCAGGGCACGCTGGAGATAGCTGGTGCACTCGGCCTCAAGCCGAGCCAAATCCTTGACCTTGGGCCCGATGAGCACGAGGCAGATGTAGTAGGACGCCACGCCCATGATCGGCACCCCTGCAACCAGCTTTAAACTCAAATCGCCCTTCCTCAGCCGTTGGCGAAGGGCTCTCCGGCGAGTCGCGCCGGGCGCTCGACCCAACTCTCCAGGGTCACTCGCTCGCCGCGCTCACCGGAGCGCACCACCGCTTCCATCGCGTCGAGCACGTGGTAGGCGAGCTCGCCGCCCGCACGTACCGCGCGCCCAACGCATAGGGCGTATGCCATGTCGCGGACGCCCAGACCCCGGCTGTTTTGCGAGTACGCCTGCCCGATCTGGATCGCGTTCCATTCGGCATCCCCAGCACGTCGCACCCAAACTTCGCCACCGAAGCCATTCGGGTCGGGCACGCGCAGACTCCCCTCGGTCCCGTAGATCTCAAGGTGGGGCATCGTGTGGTGCCAGATGTCGAAGCTGGTCGTAATCTGGCCGATCGCCCCGTTCTCGAACTCGAGCAGCGCAGCGAGGTGGGTCGGAGTCTCGACCGGCACCTTCTGGCCCCGCTTCGGCTCACTGGTGATCGTGCGCTCCGCAAAGGTGATTCGGGTCATGGCTTGTACGCTGCGGATCGGCCCGACCAGCGCGACCAACGCGGTGAGATAGTAAGGCCCCATGTCGAACATCGGCCCACCGCCAACCTCGTAGTAGAACTCAGGTGAGGGGTGCCAACTCTCGTGGCCGTGGCACATCATGAAGGCGTTAGCCGCGACGACTTCCCCGATCAGCCCTTGGTCGATGGCATCCACGCAGGCCTGGATTCCCGCACCCAAGAAGGTGTCGGGGGCTCCACCGACGAATCGCCCGTTGCGGCGGGCGGCCTCGAGCACCATCCTCCCTTCTCGGGTTGTGAGTGCGAACGGCTTCTCGGTGTACACGTGTTTGCCGGCTTCGACGGCGGCGAGGTTGATTTCGGCGTGAGCCTTCGGCACGGTCAAGTTGAGCACCAAATCGACGCTTTCATCGCTGAGAAGCTGCTGGGGGGTCAGCACCCGACCGATCCCTCGCGCGCTCGCGACGGTGGCCGCGCGGTCGAGGTCGAGATCGGCTAGGGCGACGACTTCCGTCTCAGGATACGCGGCCAAGTTGTCGAGGTAGATGCCGGAGATGTTGCCGCAGCCGATGACGCCAACGCGGAGGGGATCCATGCTCGGATGTTACCGCCGCCCTTCACGTGGCACGTGGCGAACGGTCGTGAAACTCGCCGCCACCGTGCGCAGGAGATCATCCCATCCTGAGAAGGCTCCTTGAGCGTAGAACTGCATCGCCAAGTTGCCGAGCAAGGTGGACTCGGCGGGGCCAGCGATGACGTCCCGGTGGGATGCGTCGGCCAGGGCTTGGGCAAAGGCCCTGCTCTGCGACCCCCCGCCCGAAAGACGGACTTCGGCGAAACGTCGCCCGGTCTGCGCTTCGAGCCGTCTTAGCTGGGCCGTCGTGGTCTGCACCAGGCTGCTGAGCGCGAGCGACGCCCAACCGGCGGCGTCGGCGGGAGCGGCCGGTACCTGCGCGGCGAGCAGATCGGTCATTCGAGGGGGATTGAAGAACTCAGACCGCATGAGATCCGCGGCCTCCAGCGTCGGCCTCGCCATGGTCAGCCACTCCGGCACACCGTAAGGCAGCCCCAGTTCCTCGTGCACCCGGTTGATTACATAGAAGCCGGGGATGTTGGCGAGGTAGCGGATGCGGGCATCGACCGTTCGCTCGTTGGTGAACCCCGGGTCGGTGAGAATTGGCTGGTCAACCACCGTTCCCAATAGCGACCACGTGCCCACATTCAGGAACGCTTGATCGTCGCGCAAGGGACCCAGCCCGAGCACTGCGGACGCGGTATCGTGCGATCCGACCGAGACCCATCGCACGCCGTCGGCGTCACCCAAGACCTTTCCTGGACGCTGGGGGACGCGATCGGGAACGGGCCATCCGATGATCTCGAATGCCCGAGGCCACCACGTGTCGGTGAGCCCCATCAGTTGGGTCGTCGACGCCATGGTGAGCTCCGTGTGGCGGACGCCGGTCAGCAGGAAGCCGATGAGGTCCGGCGTGAGGATCCAATCTGAGCCGATCAGGCTGGGCTGATCTTCGGCTCGGGCCGCCAACTGGTACAGCGTATTGAAGGGCTGGTGCTGGATGCCCGTGCCGGCGTAGATCTCAGGCTGGTGGGCCGAAAGTTGTTCGAACATCGCCTGGTGCGACGGATCGCGGTACGCAACTGGAGACTGAACGATTGCGCCTGATCGATCAACAAAACCATGGTCGACCCCCCAAGCATCGATGCCGAACGTGGGCTCTCGAAAGTGCTCGGCCGCGTAAGCGACGGATTCCGTCGCGATCCCCAGAAGCAGATTGAAGTCCCACTCCAGCCGTCCGTTTCGTTCGAGCGGCGCGTGGGCACGCTGAGCAATGACTTCGCTGATGATTCGACCCTCGCGCAGTTGTCCGGCGGCAAAACGCACGGAGGTCGCGCCAAGATCGACGGCTACCGCTCCGGCGGGCTTCATGGATGTGAGTCTACTCGTGCGGGCGAAGAGTCTCGCCCCGGTACGGCATCGATGGGCTCGGTAAACAAAAGCCCCCACGACGGCAGGTCGTGAGGGGAGTGGGAGTGGCCTGGGTGAAAGGCTGCCTTGACTACTCGGCGCCGGCACGCAAAACGATCCGGTTCTCTTCCGCCTTCTTGCGGATCAAGATGGTCAGCCGATCGGTGAGCACGTACTCCAGCTTCGTCGCCTCGCAAATCTGGGTCAACGCAGACTTCAGCGACAGCTTAGTGAGAAACGCGTCCAGTTTATAGGCGGGCACGGCTGGGTCGATTTCGAACGAAACCTCGGCCTGCTTGCCCAACTCGGCAAACAGCGCCCGCAAGTCGGTTTTCTCCAGCTTCGTCGTGACGGGCTTGGCGAGAACGGTCTCCGGCAACTTGCCCTTCGGCTTCTCTTCCGGCTTGGGTTCGGGTTTCAGCTGGGGAGCGGGAGCCCGCTTCACGAAATAGATGCCGTTCTGAATCTCGTAGGTGAGGCTGGCATTCTTGCAGATTAGGTGCAACGCCTCTTCGAACTCGATTTCGTTGAGCGAAAGATAGAGCGCAAAGCGTACGCCCGGATCGAGCACGTAGTTTTTCTTCGCCTGGCCGAACAGGTCATGGAGGACCGATCGGACATCGTCGCCCTTGGCATCGACCGAAACGGTAGGCAGCGTCTGTTGACTGCCCGTCTCTTGGGCCAGGGCCGTAAGCGGTACGGCGAACATCGTGATTGCGGCAAGCAACGTCAGCAGGTTCTTCATGGTTAGGACTCCGGGGGATAAACGCGGATGGACGGGCGGGGGGTCGTCGGTTCAGCGGGGGCCGGTGTAACCGGTCGGGGGGCAGTTCGGCGGGCGCTCGACGTGCGTCGGGGGGCGGCAGCAGGCTTGGGCGCCGCTACGGGCTCGGCGAGCATCTCGGTCACGCCGAGCATCTCCCATGCTTCGATCGCGTCCAGTTCAGGCTCTGCCTCGTAGTCGAGGGTCGGGTCTTCGTCGACCAGGTCTTCGGCGAGAACCTCTTCGCTCCAAATGTCGAGCGAGAGCCATCGCCAAGCCGGCATCACATCGGTGAGGTCGGCGTCAAACTCGATCAGGTCGGCCACCGCGAAGGACTCCCACTCGGCGCGGAACAGGCGGTCCGACATTTCAGGAGCCGCGGCCAGCGCTGGCGTGATGACGGTGGTTTTGGATTGGGCGGGGGCAGTTTGGCCCGCACGCGGACCGAGCAGGTCCGTCGGGCTCTTGACAAAAGCGTTCATGGCGAGCAGCACTACGGCGAGTGCGCCCGAGAGGATCAGCGGTTTGGAGAAGGTTCGCCGAGGGGTCGGATCGGCGTCGGGTGTCTCGTCCGACGTGGTGAACTTAGCCGAGTCTGCCAGATGCGGCGTTACCGCATGGGTGGGCACCGTCGACGTTGACGGGGTCCGCTGGCGGATCAGATCGAGCAACGGATTGGCTTCGGCCGGGTCCGGCGTCGGCGACGTGCCGAGCAGGGTTTGCAGGGTGGCTCGCCGCTGCGCCACTTCGACGCGGCAGATCGGGCAACGGGCAATGTGCCCTTCCATCTCGCGGACCGCCTCGCTCGGCAAGGCATCCCCGGCAAGGTATCGGCCCAACTGGCCTTGGACAATCTGACACTCGATCGTTTCAACTGGCATCGTTCACAACCTACTTGAGGTTTTGACCCCTCGTGCGAAGGAGGTCTACATAGGTTGTCGGTGCGCAATCCCGGCAACTTTAGGGGGATTTGCTTGAAGCCCCTGGAAAGCGAGGTACGAACCACCCTCGCGCCTCGTGCTCTTCTTTCCGAGCCATCCCACGCCAGCGTTCATAATCAGGGGAATGGCCGCCTCACCGAACGTTCGCTGGGACCTTTCCGCTCTGTTCTCGGGCATGGACGACCCGCGCATCGCTGCGACGTGGGACACGTCGCTTGCCCGCGCTGACCGTTTCGCCGAGCGGTTCCGCGACACGCTGGACACCCCCGACGTTTCCGCCGCCCACCTCGCGGAGGGCATCCGGGAGATGGAGGGCATTTACCAGGAAGCAGCTAAGCCGGCGAACTATGCGCAGCTACTGATGGCCGCCGACAGTGCCGACCCCAAAATCGGCGCGTTCCTCGCCGCGCAGATGGAGCGATTCAGCGAACTCCAAGTGAAGATCATGTTCTTCGAACTGGAGATTCAGGAGATGGCGGATGAGGTGTTCGCCCGCCTGCTCGACGATCCCGCGCTGGACAACTACCGCCACTATCTGCAGGTTGCCCGCCAATATCGACCGCATAAGCTCTCCGAACCCGAGGAGATCATTCTCGAAGAGACCGCCAATACCGGTTGCCGTGCGTGGGTGCGGCTCTACGAAGAGGTGATGGCGAACCACGTGTTCCGACTGACCCCGCCCGATGGCGGAGAGGTCCAGGAACTCACGGAGGAGGAGACGACGAAGCTCCTCCGCGATCCGAACCGCGAGATGCGGCAAGCAGCCGGCGATGCGCTGACCCAAGGACTCGAGGAACTTGAGCGGGTCGTGGTGTTCACCTACAACAACCTTGTCCAAGACAAACGGGTTGGGGACCGGTTGCGGAGCCACCCGTACCCCGAGCACTCTCGGCACCTCGCCAACGAACTCGACAAGTCGACGGTCGATTTGGTGATCGACGTGTGCCGGGCAAACTACGGTCTCGTCGCGCGGTACTACCGGGTCAAGCGGGAGATTCTCGGCTTGCCGGAACTCACCCACATCGACCGCTATGCCCCGCTGTTCCCGGCCAAGGCGAATGTTCCTTGGGAGCAAGGGCGCGATATCGTGCTCGATGCTTTTGGCTCGTTCTCGCCGACCCTGGCCAACCGAGCTCGCGAGTTCTTCGACCAGAACTGGATCGACGCCGAGTCGCGGAAGGGTAAGCAGGGCGGGGCATTCTGCAGCTACAACACTCCGGACACGCATCCGGTGGTCTTCCAGACCTATCAGAACCACTACGACGACGTGATGACGCTCGCCCACGAACTCGGGCACGGTGCTCACGCCTCGCTCAGCCGCGCGCAGTCCTACTTGAACTTCCACGGCACGCTTCCGCTCGCCGAACTTGCCTCCACGTTTGGTGAAATGTTGGTGTTCGAGAAGATCGTGGCGGGGGCAACTCCAGAGGATCGGCTCGCCCTGTACGGTGAGAAGATCGAGACCATCTTCGCGACCGTGTTCCGGCAGTCATCATTGTTCGCGTTCGAGCAGAAGGCTCACGAGGCTCGGCGAGAGGAGGGCGAACTCAGCCCCGAGCGATTCGGCGAGCTTTGGCAAGAGTCGGTGCAGGAGATGTTCGGCGATTCGATCTCGCTCGGCGAGCAGCATCGAGGCTGGTGGGCGATGGTCGGCCACTTCTTCTTTGCTCCGTTCTATGTGTATGCCTACTCGTTTGGCGAGCTTCTCGCGCTGAGCTTGTACGAAATGGCGAAGCAAGGCGGGAGCGAATTCGAGCAGAAGTACATCGAGTTGCTGCGCCTCGGCGGATCTCGGTCGCCTCAAGAGCTGATGGCAACCGTCGGGGTCAACCTCGACGACCGCGCGTTCTGGGAGGGTGGAGTCGCCGCAATCGAGCGGCTCGTAGAAGCGTTTGAGCGGCAGTGGGCGGAACTCGGCCCGCGCCCGGCCCAAGTCTAATGACTGATTCCGCCCACGCCCCGATCCGCGGCTGGCAAGCCTTCCGCACCGTGCTCGAAATGATCAAGTTCGAGCACTCGATCTTCGCATTGCCCTTCGCGATGATCGGGATGATGTGGGGCAGCGTGCACAAACTCGGCACGAGTTGGCCGGGGTTCGCGACGTTTTTCTGGATCGTGGTGGCGATGGTCTCGTGCCGGAGCGCGGCCATGGCATTCAACCGCATCGCCGATCGGGACATCGACGCGCTAAATCCCCGCACGCGGATGCGCGCCCTGCCGGCTGGTTTGCTCAAGCTGCGCCAAGTGAACCTGTTCTTGTTGGGCAGCGTCGCCGTGTTCGTGCTTGCAGCCGCGATGCTCAACCCGCTTGCGCTCGCACTCTCCCCGATCGCGCTTGCGATCACGCTCGGCTACAGCCTGTCGAAGCGATATACGCCGCTTTGCCACCTCATTCTTGGATTCAGCTTGGGCATCGCCCCTGCGGCAGCTTGGATCGGCGTCACGGGATCGATCGATCCCGGCGTCCTTTGGCTGACGGCCGCGGTCACCGGGTGGACTGCGGGGTTCGACATCATCTACGCCTTGCAGGATGCCGAGTTCGACCACGAACACGGTCTTCATTCCCTGCCGCAACGCCTAGGCAAGGCGCGCGCGTTGATGGTCAGCCGCGCCTTACACCTCACGGCGATCGCCTGCCTCATTGGGGCGGGATGGGCGGTCGGGGCCGGGACCTGGTACTCCATTGGCGTCATCGGCGCGGCGGCATTGCTGGGCTACGAGCAGTCTCTCGTTCGCCCCAACGATCTCAGCCGGGTCGATCTTGCCTTCTTTACACTCAACGGCTTCATCTCGATGGGGCTGTTCGTCTTCGTGCTGATCGACGGAGTTTTCCGATGAAGCAGGTCTTCGGACGCACCAACATCGAGGTCCCCGACCGCTGGCTGCGGCTGCTGTCGGGGGCGGATTCCGGCGGTTTGGCCTCGGCAGCGCTCGAGACTGGTCTGCCGCTCGATGTCTCGTCGCAGCCGGCGTTGTGGGGAGGACATCTGCGGCGGGAATCCGCCTTCCAATCCACGCTCGTCATGGCGCGCAGCAGCACCGACTTCGAACGCTCACCCGACGAAGACCACGTCGTCCATGTCATCCATGCGCATCTGATCGAGGTGCTGTCCTCTCTGGGGCGGCAACAACTGGATTTCTACTTTGTCCGCGTCCGACAGCGGATGCCGGAGTACCAGATCAACGGGATCCTTCAGGCGCTCGAGATGGCCCGTGAAGATGGGCTGATCCGTTTCAACGGCCTCGCCGTAGAAGCACCGGCTCTGGTCGTGCGTAGCGTTTGGCAGGGTCACGATGGCTTTGAGGCGATCCTTGTGGACCAACAGACGGCCGCGGAACTACAGCCGATCGCGAGCGAACGACGGGTGGGTGTCCTTCACGAAGGCGCGACCGGTGAGCCGCGCCTGATCCCCGTGCGGACCGCCGCCGATGTGGAGGCCGTCGTTGGACCTGCAAGGGTTTGAAGGGTTCCTGACCTACGGGATTGGTCTCTGCGGAGTGTTCGCCATCCTTGCGCCGCTGATCGGCTGGCGGAGGCGCGGACGACAAACCCTCATTCTTGGCGTGGCTTTCCTCGCCATGGCGGCGGTGCTGTGGGGGCTCCGAGAGGGCTGGCCGACCTCTGGTGTCGCGCTGGCTGCGGTGGTTCTTGTCGTTTTGCTGGGGCTGGACGCCCTGACCCGCAAGCCTGCCGAACCTTCCTGAGCCATACTTAGGCTAGATGATCGGGTGTGAGCAGCTGGGGAAGCGGTACGGAAGCCGTTGGCTGTTCCGACATCTCGATCTCAAACTCCAGCCCGGAGACTGTCTGCTTGTTCTCGGCAGCAACGGAGCCGGCAAGAGCACCCTGCTGAAGCTCTTCGCCGGGATCATCCCGGCCTCCGAGGGTACGGTGCAACGCCCCGCGGATCCGCGAACCGGGATTGGGTACGCCGCGCTCGATCAGTCGGTCTATCCCGTTCTTACCGTCCGCGAACACCTAGAACTGGCCGCCGAACTCCGCGGATGTGCGCCGCGGGCCGATGAACTGCTCGAAGAAGTAGGCCTTACCTACGCGGCCGAGTTCCCGGGGCGGCACCTTTCGACGGGTATGCGAGCCCGGCTGAAGTTCGCGCTCGCGATCCAAGCCGAGCCCCCGGTCATTCTGTTCGATGAGCCTGGCGCCGGTCTCGACGCCGCCGGCCGGACGATGATCGGAAAGGTCATCGAAAAGCGCCGCGCGACGACCGCCTTCATCCTTGCCACCAACGACCCCGAAGAGAGGAGGTTCGCCACCCATGAGCTCGAACTGGGGGAATGAGATCCGTGCGGTCATCCGCAAGGAACTCTGCACCGAGATGCGGAACAAGAGCGCGACCTTTACCGCGGTCATGCTGAGCGTAACGACCGTGTTCACGCTCGCGTTTGCGTTCTTCGGACGGCAGTTGACCGGCGACGGGGCCGCCGGCATGTTGTGGGCGGCGCTGCTTTTCGCCGGTGTGGGCACGCTGACTCGAGCCTTCATCGCCGAGGAGGAACAAGGCACCGGCGATCTTCTGCGCATGTGGGCTCGACCGCATGCCGTGTATTGGGGCAAGGCGATCTTCGCGTTCGGTCAAATGGCGCTGACTGGGTTCTTAGTGACCGCGCTCTTCCTGCTCCTCACCGGGGTCAGCGTGGCGACGCCCCTGATGTTGGTCGTGAGCTTGACGGGGGGCGCAGCCGCTCTCGCGGGCACGGTCACACTCGTGTCAGCAATGATTGCGCGGGGATCAAACCGAGGCACGCTCGCCGGTGTGGTGGCCCTGCCGTTGCTGCTTCCTTTGATCGCGCTCGGCGTAACGGCCGGTCGAAGTGCGTTTGAAGGGTCGGCGGCATCGAGTGGGTGGGCAGGCACGGCGGGCGTCTGGCTGTATACTTTGCTCGTGTTTGCTACCGCACCCTACCAGTTTGCAGCAATCTGGAGGGAACCATGAAGTGGCTGCTGTTCCTCGGGATGATCGTGGCGACGGTCTTCTCGTACCAAGTTGCCCCGGCAAAGGACTTCCCCCAGCCTGAACTGGCTCGGATTATCTTCTTCCATCTGCCCTGCGCCTACGCGACCGCGGGCTTCTCGATCTTTGCCGCGATCGCCTCGTGGCGGTATCTGGCGACACGCAAGTGGATCTGGGAGTTCCGCGCCCATGCCGCAACCGAGATGGCGCTGACGCTCGGATGCGCGACGATGATCACGGGCATCTTGTTCAGCAAGGTTCAGTGGGGGGCCTGGTGGCACTGGGACGCTCGGCAGACGTCGTTCCTGATCGTTCTGCTGCTCCTCGGCGCATACTTCGCCATCCGCATGGCGTTCGAGGAGGAAGTGTCGCGAGCGCGGGTGAGTGCAGCGTATTCGTCGCTGACCCTGCTGCCGATCCTGTTCCTGATTTTCGTTTTCCCGAAGCTGCCCCAAGTGGCGAAGAACTCTCTGCACCCGCAGGGCGTCGTCGCCAAGGGCCGCTTCTCACCCGACTACTGGTCAGTGATTCTGACCGTGTTCGTTCTCGTCCTCATCACCGCGATCTGGCTCTACAAGATGCACGTTCGCACGTCCGTACTTACGCAATCGCTGAGAGATCAAGATGGAAACCTGGAAGATTCTGGCCGCAGTACCACCGCTCGTCGTGTGGATCAGTCTGTTTCTGTACATGAGTAAAGTCGAGGCGCGCCTGAAGAGCCTGGAAAAGGAGCATCGAGGATAGGATGCGCGCGAGTGTAGAGTGTTGAATATGGGATGTCGCTTGAGTCCTGCTTAAGCCAGCCACATTCGACATTCGACCTCCTACATCCCACGTTCGCACCCACGTGGTAAAACGCCCACATCAGCCATGAGCACTAACCCTTCCCGCCGACAGTTCCTTCAGGCCACCGGCAGCCTTGCCGCGGCAACCGTCCTCCCGAGCTTTGGATTTGCCGGAGTTCACAACGGGGTCGATGAGACGATCCAAGTCGCGCTCGTCGGCTGCGGTGGACGCGGCGGCGGTGCGGCGATGAACGCCCTGAGCACCAAGCATGGACCGGTGAAGCTGGTCGCCATGGCGGATGCGTTCGAGGATCGCCTGAAGGGCACTTTTGACAACCTCACCAAAGCGGCAAAGGACAAGGTCGACGTTCCCGAAGATCGCAAGTTCGTCGGATTTGACGCCTACAAGAAGGCGATGGATGTGCTCCGCCCTGGGGACGTTGTCATCCTCACCACCCCACCCGCATTCCGCTGGGTGCACTACCAATACGCGATCTCCAAGAAGCTCAACGTGTTCATGGAGAAGCCGGTCACCGTGGACGGCCCGACCAGCCGTCGCATGCTCGAGCTCAACAAGCAGGCCGAGGCGCTCGGACTGAAGGTCGGCGTCGGTCTCATGTCACGCCACCAGAAGCCCCTGCAGGAGCTTCACAAGCGCGTCATGGATGGCGAAATCGGCGACATTCTGCTCGTCCGCGGCTACCGCATGCACGGCCCCGCCGCATATTCGGAATCGCTACCGAAGCCGGAAGGCATGACCGATCTCGAGTATCAGATTCGCCGATTCCACAGCTTCCTCTGGGCGAGCGGGGGCGTGTTCAGCGACTTCTACATCCACATCGTGGACCAGGGCCTCTGGCTGAAGAACGCGGTGCCGGTCTCCGCCCAGGCAATCGGCGGTCGCCACTACAAGGCCAACGGTGAGGGCGTGCCGTTTGTGGACCAGAACCTCGACACCTACGGCGTCGAATACGTGTTCGCCGATGGGTCGCGCTTCTTCTTCGACGGTCGCTGTATTCACAACACCCACGGCATCTACAGCAGCTATGCGCATGGCACCAAGGGCTCGGCGATCGCCTCGCGGTCGGGCGACTGCGGCGGTCCTTCCTCGATCTTCTCTGACCACAACATGGCGGCGGAGGCGCTGAAATGGCAGTCCACCGATAACAGCAACCCCTACCAGAACGAGTGGGAAGCGCTGATGGACGCCATCCGCAACAACAAGCCGTTCAACGAAGTGAAGACGGGCGTCGAGGCGAGCCTCGTGAGCAGCATGGGCCGCATGGCCGCGCACACGGGCCAGCTCATCACCTACGATCAGATCCTCAACCACGAGCACGAATACGCGCCGGGGCTGGACACGATCACGGCCGATTCGCCAGCACCAGTGCAGATTGATTCGACGGGGCGCTATCCGGTTCCGATGCCGGGGCAGAAGGGCATTCGCGAATATTAGTCAGTCGCCAGTTCGAAGTTGACAATGCCAGAAAGGTTGTGTTCGTTGGGTGTAGGACAAGAAGCGACGAAACTGCCAACACACAACAGACGTCTACGAAGCATGTGCGTTCAGAACCCAAGGTGTGTTGGCGTGGGATCGCTATCGACCACTCGCCACGACCCGTCGCCGAACCGTGAACCAAGCGGAGGTCCGTTCCTTTGGAGCAATAGCCCTGAGACCTTCGCCGCGCGATCGGGTGGCAACACGCGACCGGTCCTTGCCAAGCTCACACTGAACGAAGCGTGTACTGTTCGAGTAGGTTGTCATCATGCAAACAAGAGTGGGCAGAATCGCTGAATCCCTCAGCAACTGAGGCACTAACGGTGACTGTTCCGCGCAACGTTCAACACCACCAGTACATCCAAGAGGGTAGCGGGTTAGGCTTTACGGTTGCTATACCCGGACGGGAAGTTGCAAGTGCTTGGTTTGCTGGCACAAATGTCGCTGGACATGTGACGACGCCGCCGCCCATCGCACCTGGTGAGTCTCTTTGGATTGAACTTGGAGACCTTGTTGCGCAAGGCGTTCGACGTGTCCGATCCCACATCGATCAGCAAGGGACATTGTCGTTTGGGGTGGTGGGCGCATTGCTTGAACTCAACGTTGGGGGTCCCGCTGTCGTTTACGTCGTTGCGTCGGAGCAAGACATTACGCCTGCCTCTTTAGCCGAACCGACCAACGCAGCGGAGAGGGATACACATCAGCGTGGCACGGTTACGGGCTTTAGAGCTGTGACTACATTTGACCAGCCCATCGTCGCTCGTGTGCCGCGCTTGCCAAGTTCAGATGACCGATACTACTTGTTTCGACCAGATTGGTTGCCGATAACGGACGAACTACCAGATCCGAAGCCACCGGTGCCATTTAAGGGTGAGTACTTCATCGAACAGCGTGTTCGCTTCAAGGTGAACAACTTTCATCATACACCTGGAAATCTTCATGTAATTGTCAACGCACGGGGCGGTGTAGGTTGCGGGGCCGTGAGGCAGCTGCATAGTTCTCCAACGGTTGTGAGTATCGCCGACGTGTGCGCAAACTTCACCGACCCCAATCCTGGATTGCTGATGAGCAGTAGTCATGGAGTCGAGCTGACACAGTTTTCGTTCAATGCAGGCACTCCCAGTGGCACTCTAACGAACTTTGAGTTCGACTTCATGCTGGGATCCGGGGGAACAGCTCCATTTATCTTCATCGGACAGGCATGCTTTCCGGAAGTCGCGCCACCAAACGAACCCGAGTAATCTGGAGGACAAGAACGATGACTTTCATTTTGGCCTATCTGGCGCTTTCACAAGCGTCCCAGCCGCTCACCTTTGAGTTCATGATCCGGGGCGGACTCACCGATGTCGTCAGCGGCCAATACTTTGTTTCCTCGGGACTCCTTGAATCCCTTGGTTATCGAGTCGAATATGCAGACGGGAAAACAGTCAAGGTAACGAGTTATGGCTTTAGATTACCCTCAGGAACAAAGCTCATACCAGAGACCAAGAGGCTACCTGTTAGGCCGGTTACTGTATCGCAGAACAGTATGAATTCATCAGGTCTCGTCAGTCTATCATCGTTGCATCCACTTGTGAAGCAAGGAATGCGACTATCTCAAGGTCATGAGTTCACCAAAGACCCTTCACGAGTTAGGGCTGACAGTCCTCCCGTGTTGCTTTGGGAGCGAACGACCACGTATCGTCCCGAACCACTTCGGAACCGACGTTGGTTTCGCGTGTCAAAGAAGACAATACCCGGCATAAATGCGCTGGTTCGAGTGGTCGGGCTGACCCTCGGATCCGAGGAGAGTCTGAAGACGCCCTCTCTCCGCGAGGGTTTCCCTGACACCTTCGTATCTGCTCAGCTGATCTTGCAGTTTGACCGAGAGCGAATTCCAGAGGCAGTTTCGGAACGGACCCTCCCCCTTGAGGCCTTTACGCTTCGGACAAGTGATGGAAGTGCATTCCTGGATCGCTTGCTCGTCATACCGAAGGGAATGAAGCGAGAATCACCACATTGGATCGCAATGCCGCTCTTTGCAGAGGCCAATCCAGATTTGGAGCTGGCTACAGTGATTAGTTTCTGGATCCCCCCAGATCGCACTCCGACAGAGTTGGTCTATTGTGATGGACGGACTCTGCTTCGTGCAAAGCTAGTCGAATTTGACGGCCCTAGCAAGTCCCTTGATCCTGTAGGATTGGGTCAGGATACACTTACGGTCGACAACAAGACGTTCCGGTATGAACAGGTGTTCAAATGACCGTCGGTGGAATCCAACAAGCCGAAACTCAGCACCCGTAGGAGTCTGGAGCTTCTGCAGAATCAATCTCTCGCCACCCGCACGTAGCTCTCGGTCACCCCGTAGTGCCGCAGCACCCGCCGCGCGGCCCTGGTACCCGTTAACGCGAAAATCTTCGACACCGGGTCGCTGGTCAGGCCGTCCTTCGCGACGACGGTCGCTTGGACGCGGTTCGTGATCGCCCACCCGGTGCGCGGATCGACCACGTGCGAGTACCGCTTGCCGCCGATGATCACGAACTGCTCGGTGTCTCCGGACGTCGAGACCGCGCAGTTCTTGAAGGTGCGGATTTCCCCACCCCCCGCTTCAGTCACCATGATCTTCCAGCCCTGCGCACCCGGCGGGGCATCCGACACCACGATGTCGCCCCCCATTTCGACGAGCGCGCTCGTGACTCCATGAGCCCGAAGCACCTTCTGCGCCTCATCGCACGCGTAGCCCTTGGCGATGCCGCCGAGATCGAGTTTCATTCCCGGTAGGCGGAGTCGGACGAACCGGGTGGGCTTGTCATAGGTGAGATTACGATAGCCAACCAGCCGGCGAGCCGCCTCGATCTCGGCTTGGGTGGGCAGCTGCGCCGTCCTCCGAGCTGTACGCCACAACTGAATCACCGGCGCAGCCGTGATATCGAAAGCGCCACCGGTCAGTCTCGATACTTCCTGGGCCCGGATGAACACGGTCAGCAGGTCGGCTGACACCTGGACGGGTGGGCCACCGGCCCGCGCGCAAAGGCGATTCAGTTCGCTA
>JANJUB010000060.1 GCA_024710805.1 Fimbriimonadaceae bacterium
AGCACGTCGGTCGGCATCATCCAGTTCTGGTCGTCGGTAAGGTGGAGCTGCAGGTAGCGGACTTTGCCGAGTTGGCACCAACGCACGATGCGGCGCAGGGTGCTCGGCGAATGGTAGCGCCGAGCGACATCGATCATCACGCTGCGGTAGCCGTAGTCTGGCTCGTCCTCGATGCTCGAGAACGCCAACCCGTTGGCGAGGGCTTGGCCCAGCGTCTGCAAACCCCACGCCGCGCCCTCGCTCCCTCCCACCACGAGCTTGAGTTGCTTGCCCTGGCTCAACCGATACGCCTCGGGGTCGAGCTTGGGGTCGATGACGATCGAGAGGGGGGTGTTTCTCCCGCCGACTTGCCCTGGCCAATCGTGCTTGTAGGCGTCCACGACGTTTGAGAGTGACGCGGGCGCGAGGATGGAGCCGACCTGTCGGACCGCCTTTCCGGAGACGACCCTCTTGGGCGTCGGCACGATCTGGCCGCTACCGACCGTAACCGCCATCAGCAAACCCAAGCAAAGGAACCCACGCATCGGCGCAGGTTACTCGTTCTGCTAGGTCATCTGAAACTCGGGAATCGAAGTCATCACGCGGAACATCGAGGCCAGCGTGCGCTGGGCGGTGGCGGTCTTGCGGAGCGATTCGATCCCGCCGTTCTTGTCGAGCAGTTCCAGCAGTGTCATCTTCTGCTCGGCGGAAACCGGGACATCGAACCACTCGCACAGCCGGTCGACCACGCCAGCCCCGTCGGTAACGTTCAGTTCTAACAGCCGCTTCGTGACCACGTTTGTCAACGCCGGGCCGTTGCGGAACAGATAGTCGCCCATCTTGGTGCGTTCGATCATCGAGGCCGTCGTCACCCAGGCCTGTCCCCACGTCCAACCCGCGACGTCCGGCGGGTACATGAGCGTCATGCCTTGGCGTCGCATGATGGCGGCTACGGTCCCGGCCAAGGTCCGCACCGGAGCGGGAACTGGGGCGGTCGGGTTCAGCCGCGTTTGTCCCTGCTGTTCGAGTAGTGCCCGGACGTCCAGCTGCCGGAACATCGAGATGGTGTAGTGCATCGGGCTCTTCACGATGCTCCGCACCGACTCGGGGGACATGAATGCCTTGCTCGTCATCATCCAGTACAGCGTCGATCGGATGTCGTACTTGGCCTCGACGTAGGCCTTGGCGAGCGACTCGATCTGCTTGGCGTCGGGATTCGGCGAGATGAAGTGCTGCCACAGCTTCTTCGCCATGAACTTCGCGTGGGCTGGATGCTTCACCACGTGGTCGAGGACACCGTCGGCGTCGAAGTTGGCAGTCTTGCCGAGGATCGTCTTCGGTCCGCGGTCGTGCAGGGCGGGAGCATCCGTGAACACGATGATCGGTCGACGATCCTCCATAGACATCTTGAGCTGCAGGTATTGCGACACCCGGCCCGCATCGGGCAACGCATTGCGTAGCGACCACCCAGTGAAGGCGCGGGTGGCTTCCTGAATATCCCGTTCGGTGTAGTTTCCAATTCCTAGGGTGAAGAGCTCCAGCAACTCACGAGCGAAGTTCTCGTTGGGGCGGCCCTTGATGTTCGTGTCCGTGTCGAGCCAGCGGATCATCGCCGGGTCGCGGACAATTTCTCCGAGCAGCGTGCGGAAGTTGCCGGTCGCGTACTCTCGCAGCAGCTCGATGCTGTCCACCATCATCGGCCCAAAGGTGATCTTCGAGCCGGAGATCGCGAAGTGGTTGTGCCAGAACAGGGTTAGGTTCTGCTCGAGCGGCCGGTTGGTGGTCACCATCCGCAACGCCCACCATGAAGGGAAGCGGCTGATGTCCATGTTCACCTTCTCCGGTTCGTCGAAGGCGAAGGCCCAGGGACTGAGGTCGAAGGTCTCGGAGGTCTTCTCGTAGTTGAGCAGCCAGTCGATCGTGCCATGGACGCCACGTTTCTCGGCGGCATCGAGCTCGGCGGGCGTTGCCCCAAGCCCGAATCGACGGAGCAAATGCGCACACTTCTCGCGGGGAGTCATGCCTGCATTATAGGACTCGGCGTGCTCGTCGGCCTAAAACACATCTACCAATGGAGGTGGGGAACGATTGAGGATGTCGGTGGCGTCAACCTCAACGGAGGGAAACCTAATGCTCGCCGCCTTGTCCTTGTGCCTCGCGCTTGTCCAAGCGCCTCTGATGGGCCGAACATGGACGTTGCCCACGGGCTACGGCACGCAGATACTCGGGAGCCGCAACGGCGTCTGCTACTACTCCACGCCGCGGATCGTGGGCGCAGTGCGCGAGTCCGACGGCAAGTCGCTGTGGGAGAAGTCGTTTACTTACATCCCTGCTGCTAGCCTGGGTCCGAACTTCCTGGTGATCTCGCAAGGAGAAGAGAAGAAGGCATCCATAGTCGTCCTCGACCTCAAGAGCGGAGCCCAACTTTCTAGGCGAGCCGTGTCATCGGTGGACTCGCTCGCCATCGATTCGAACACGATCTATGCGGTCGTCGGCACTTCGTTACAGGCCTTCACCGCCAAACTCGCTCCCGTCTGGACGATCAAGCTGACTGAGAAGGCGTCCGGGATGCGCGGTGAGATGGTGGTTTCTGGCGATCTTCTGGCAGTGGCCCTTAGCGAAAGCAAGTGGGTTGTCTTCGATAAGAAGACGCGAAAGAAGCTCTGGGAACTCCGCGATCAATATGCCGCGCTCTACCCGATGGTCCTTTCTAAGGGGTTGATCCTCTTGCGCGGCGCGAAGGACGGCGTCTTCGATGCTCGAACGGGTCGTAAGGCCTGGGATCTCAAGGACACGGACTGGGCCGTTCTTTCCGGGGATGTTTGTCTCTTACAGGAGGGCAGCGATTACGTCGCCCGTGACTGGAAGACAGGAAGGCAGCTTTGGCGGGTTCCGGGTGCCCCCGACTACTCTGGGGGGCAGGATGAATGCTCCGTCAGCGTGGACGGGAGCACGTTCTACGCGGGCGGGGATCATCTAACAGCACTCTCGGTCACGGGCAAGAAGTTGTGGACCGCCCAACTGGGGCGACCGGAAGTCGCCCACAAAGACCGATGGATCGTCGCTGATGGGGGCCGTCTCCTCGGCTACGCGCCCGGTGAGTTTCCCAAGATTCCAGCGGGTCAATCCGAGCGTGAGCGTCTCGCCCAGCGACTGGTTCGTGACTTCGAGCTCATCGACGATCGCGAGCGCGATCTCCTGATTCCTCTCGCCCGCGAAGCGATCAAGCCGTTGCTGGCTCGCTACGTCGAGTGGGCAAAGGAATATGAGGCGTTGGAGGGAAAGCGAACAGACCAACGCAATCGGGGACAGGCGCTTTACGGATTGCTCGAGGGTGATTCTGGTCAAAGACTCGACAAGATGCTGACCAAAGCGGATACGCCCTTGCTCATCGACACGATTCGTCAGGTGAAGTCGGAATGGTGGCGGGACAGGGTGCTCGTTCCGTTGCTCCTGCAACATGGAGATATCGACCAAGCGGCCCCCTTCTTCCTCGCGCAACTTCGTCAGGAGAAGCCATCGGAGCGTGGCAGTTCCTCTTTGGAGGCGGTCTCTAAGTCGAGCCATCCCGAGGCGGTGAAGTTCCTGATCGACGCCCTGAACAACCCCAAGGCACCGTCCGCTTGGCGGCAAGCCGCTTTCATCCGTCTGGCCGGTACCGGTGGAGACGCCGGCGTGGAGGCTGTCCGAAACGCCATGCCCAAACCGGGACCTCGACCCCGCTGGCAAACTTGGGTCGATCCTAGCGCGGCTACGCGCGGCGCCAAACCGAAGGAAGCAAAGGACTCGAAGGGCCGAACTTGGGTGCTTTTCCAATCGGGGGTTCTTGGCAACTACTCCGATTACTTCATGGCCCCAAAGGTCGGAGACAAGTTTGGCGAGCCCATATTCCTAGGGTTCTACGACGGCCGCACCTGGGGAAAAGAAGCTCCCAAAGAGCATCGCAAGATTCCGATGTCCAAGCTGGTTTCCACTGAGTGGATCAAGCTCTTTCCCGACGATGCGGAAGTCCGCAAAGACACCGATGCCGACGGGCTAACCGACCTTGTCGAAGCGCGTCTCGGCACGGATCCGGCAATCGCTGATACCGACAAGGATGGGCTGCGCGATGACGTCGATCCTTGTCCAAACGCCGCTCCGCGGGCACTGGGTGATCGCGAGAAGATTGTGGCCGCCGCCGTGGCCGCTCAGTTCTTCGAGAACGATTGGGGAGTGCCGGCGGTCATCTCTGTAGAGAAAGTCGAACCCTTCGAAATGGCCGGCTACCCGCGGCCTCTGGTGTGGACTTTGGGTCGCCGCGAAGGGACCCTCGGCTCGATGTATGGCGGCGGGGTGAACAGCATTTCGTTCGGATCCGTCATTCGCGACTTCGACCAGAAAATCCCGGAAGACGCGGACTGGCTGGAGATTTCCGCCGACGGCAAGACGGCTCATACGATGATCAGCCGCTATTCGGGGGGCCTCAATGGCGAAGGCGTCGAGGTTGTTCTTAAAAAGGTGGGCGACGAGTGGTTCGTGATCGACCTGATTACGCGGTTCGTGTCTTAGTCCGCCTTTAAGAACCTTCTACAGCCCGAGCGGAACGCCGATACGCGCCTGGAGCAACTCGACCAGCCGCAGAGAGTCCTCCTGCTGAGTGCCGGCAAGATCCATCGCCTCTTCGAGCATTTCGTAGGCGCGATGCCCAAGTGTGCTCACTTCGTGAATCTGGGGCGCGTCGCCGTCAAGTTCGATCAGCGGGACGAGTTCGCCGGACTGCAACCGAAGCCCGATCTCGAACCGTTCTGCGACCGCCGATTCTCCCGTCACGTAGCCGATCGCTTCACCTTGTCCGGCGTGCTCGTAGGTGACGTGTTTGATGAGGTGGAAGGGCAGGACGCGGCGGTGGTTTAGGAACCAGAAGCTTCGCCGCCGCACCACAACCCGCTTTGCCTTGCTATCGACCAAAATCGTCGCGTCGCCCGCCCCTAGGTTCCGCATCCGCAATGTGGCGGATGGGCGCACCTCGATGAGGTCGCTGGTCACCCGGATGTGCGGGGATGACGACAGAAACGGCACGTAGATCGGCATCAGCGCGTTACTTGTTCACCTTCTCCAGCCACTTGAGGATCGCCTCGACGACGTTCGGATTGAACTCGCTGCCGCCTCGACCCCACTTCTGCAAGCTATCGAGCATCGATGTCGTCTTGAAGAAGCCGTGGTCGGAATTCGCGAGCTTCACGTACTCGCCCTTGCCGGGGTGCTTCTCGTTCACGATTTTGGCGATCATGGGGTGGTCTTCCTCGGTCGAGATGAAGTCGTTCTCCCCCCAGAATGCCATGACGTGGGCATCCACCTTGGCCCAAAGCCCCTCAAAGTTGTAGGTGCACAACTCCTGGAAGAAAGGAAGGCCGACGCCACTGTAGGTCTTGCCGTCGGGTGTCTGCTCGCGCACGGTGGCGGCCAACTCAGGGCGCGCCTTGGCGATCTCCTCGGGAGACTTGCCTTCATAGAACAGATAGTGCTGGAACGCGGCAACACGTCGGATGTAGTCGCCCACTTCCGCGTGGGGCATGCCGCCCAAGAGTGCCTGACGTCGCGTGTTCTCGATGAAGTACTCGATCCAGTTCTTGCAGACGGTGCCGCCGACGCAGACACCATTCAGCTTGATCTCGCTCGCGAGGATCGGGCCAAACGCGCCACCCATGCTGTGGCCGAAGATGTTGATCTTGTTTGCGTCGATGAACTCGTAGCTCGGCAGCTTCTTGAGGGTTTGCCGGTAGGCGTCGAGTTCAGTCGAGAACGCGAGGTCGGTATAGACTGGGCCTTCGCTGTCGCCAAGTCCAGGCTTGTCGATGCGTACCGTGACGTAGCCGGCTTTGGCGATCGGCCCCATGATGTTGCCGTAGGCCACGCCGGGAAAGTCGCCGTCCACGCTGTACGCACCGATGCCGCCGATCAGCATGACGGCGGCGTGCTTGCCCGACGTCTGAGGTTTGGTGATGATGACCCTGATGCGCTTACCAAGCGATTCGACCTGATCGTAGATAACGTCGAATCCATCCGGCTTCTGCTTCGGGCGCTCGACCATCGTGATGGTCTTCTCCTCGCGCTTGCCAGCCCGAACGTAGACCAGCTTGGTGGTCTCGCCGCCGTTTTTCAGGCGGAACGCGCGGACGACGTCTTGCGGCGTCGCGACGGCGGTGCCGTCGACGCTGATCAGGATGTCGCCAGTCTGCAGGCCAGCCTGCGCGGCGGAGAGATTGGCGATGATGTTGCCGAGAGCCACGCCCTCGCCTTCCTTGATCCCGGCGGCCGTGCGTTGCTCGGCGGTTGGGGCCAGCAGTTGCGCGCCAAACACGGCTTTGCGCGGGAGCGGTTGGCTGAATCCTAGCGTCGCGGCCAGCAGAAGGACCGCAAGAAAAATTCTTTGCATGTCCCTATCATATCTTCGAGGAGTCCCGAGCGGTTCCCGCGAATGGGACTATCGGCTGAGCTTGTACAATCCGCGAATGCTCGGTGCCCTGGCCATGCTCGCGGTGACGGTCGTGCGTCCCCCGAACTTCGTCGTCATCTTCGCCGATGACCTTGGGTACGGCGATCTCAGCTGCTACGGCAACCGCGACTACCGAACGCCGAACCTCGACCGCATGGCCGCCGAAGGCGTTCGATTCACCAACTTCTACAGCGCCTCGCCGGGCTGCAGTCCCTCACGGGCCGCTCTGCTGACGGGAAGCTATCCGGTCCGAGTGGGCGTTCCCCAGGTGCTCAACCCGGATTCGCCGACGGGCCTCAATCCTGAGGAGTCGAACTTGGCCAACACCTTGAAGCCCCTCGGATATGCGACCGCCTGCGTGGGGAAGTGGCATCTTGGGGTTAAGAATCTCATGCCGACTTTCCAGGGATTCGACACCTTCTACGGCCTGCCCTACTCGAACGACATGTGGCCACCGAACGGTGCAAGCTGGCCCCGCCTCTGGCTGCATAAGGACCGCGAAGCCGTCGAGGAAGTTAAGGATCTTGCCGACCAAGCCGAACTGACCGGTAAGTACACGCGCTTCGCCACTGACTTTATCCGGGACCATCGTGATCGGCCGTTTCTTCTGTATCTGGCCCACTCGATGCCCCACGTGCCGATTGCCGCAAGCAAGCGGTTTGCTGGCAAAACGGGCAAAGGTCTCTATGCCGACACGATCACGGAACTGGACTGGTCGGTGGGCGAGGTTCTCCGCACGCTGAAAGCGACGGGCTTGGACGCGAATACCCTGGTGTTCTTCGCCTCGGACAACGGCCCCTGGTTGCCTTACGGCGATCATGCGGGTTCGTCGGGCGGTTTTCGCGAAGGAAAGGGCACCTCGTTTGAAGGCGGCTTTCGCGTCCCGGGCATCTTCCGTTGGCTCGGTCGCATTCCCAAAGGTCAGGTTCGCGATGAGATTGTGACGACGATGGATGTGCTTCCGACGGTTTCCTCGCTGGCCGGAGCCAAGCTAAGCGATGTCGAGCGAGATGGCGTCGATGTGTCCGATTTGCTTCAGGGATCGAGCCGCCGCTCGGTAAGGCCGTGGTTCTTCTATTTCTGGCCGGGTGAGTTGCAGGCGGTGCGAAGCGGAGATTGGAAGCTCCACGTGCCTCACAAGCATCGAAACCAGGCTCAGCCCGCTGGACAGGGCGGACGATCGGCGGGCGAGGTCACGGCGTCCATCGAGCTCTCGCTCTTCGACCTCGCCAAGGACCCTGGAGAAACGACAAACCTGGCGGGCCGCAATCCGGAGGTGGTGGCGCGCCTCATGAGGATGATTGCGATCGGACGCCGCGAGTTGGGGGACACGCTGACCGGATCGAAGGGAAGCGGCGTTCGCCCACCGGGGCGTGTCGAATAGTCGGTCGTTTGAATCCACCAGATGCCGAAAGATCAATTTAGTTAGAGGGTCGATGCCATCGCTCGTCCAGAGTTCGCGGTTCTAGGAATGGTGAACCTCAAGGGCTTTGGGGAGGTCGAGCTGTTCGCGCTGGACCTCCGCGCGTCATCCTGATCGCCATTGTCGCGGGTTAGGCAGCGAAGTTGACGTAGCCCAGCACCGTCTCGATTTCTTCGCCATCTTCTTCCATCATGCGAAGGAAGAGTTCAACCGACTTTGGATCGAAGTGGGAGCCTGAAAGTTCACGGATGTGATCGAGAACCCGCGACCTGGGCCACGCCTTGCGATAGGGCCGATCAGAACGCAAGGCGTCCCAGACATCGATCACCGCAAAGAGGCGGGCGGCCAGAGGAATCTCCTCACCCCTGAGGCCACGGGGGTAGCCGGTGCCATCCCACTTCTCATGATGGCAGTAGGGAATATCGAGGGCCGGCCGAAGGAACTCGATGGGTGACAACATCTGGTAGGCGAGATCGGGATGAGTCTGGATGATCTTGCGCTCTTCATCGGTGAGCGGCCCCTCTTTCAAGAGAATGCTGTCGGGGACGCCCATCTTGCCAATGTCGTGGAGCAAGGCACCCCTCCGCATTTGCAGGACCTCATAGTCCGAGACCCCAGCCATTCGAGCCAACCGCTCGGTGAGTTCGGTCACCCGCTGCGCATGGCCCTCAGTCTCTTTATCCCGAAAGTCGAGCGCTTTTGACCAGCCCTCGATCGTGGCATCGTAGGCGAGAACAACGTCGAGGTGCGAGCGCTGCAGCTCGCCGAACAGGCGTGCATTGTCGACGGCGATGGCTGCCAAATCGGTTAGTGTGTCGAGAAACTCAAGCCAGTCTCCCGAAGGCTCCTGTTCCTTATCCAGAAAGACCTCGAGCACGCCGATCATGTGGCCCTTGGCGATCATGGGTACTGCGTAGTAGTCGTGGAACATCTCTCGGCCGAGCAACTCACTTCGGCTGAAGTACAGCGAATGGACCGGGTCTTTTTGGCGGAGGCGCCGGCCATCAAGCAGTGCGGTCCCGGCGATACCCTCGCCGAGTCGAAGCCGCGTTTGCTCGATCGCGTTCGTTCGGAATCCGCGACCGGCGGCATAGGACAGGGTCTTGGAGTGTTGGTTGAGCAGCAGGATGCTGGACGCCTGGACGTCGAGTTGCTCCACCACCTGCGCCAAGATCAGCTTGAGCGTCATGCTGAGGTCGAAGGTCCCTGAGATCGCCATATCGACGGCACGCAAGGCCGAGAGACGCTCAAGTTGAATCTCCGTGCGCCGCTCGGCATCTTTCAAGTCTGTGATGTCGCGCCCGACACCCACGACACCATTCACGATGCCTTCATCGCTGAACATTGGCGAGAGCGATGTCTGGAAGTAACGCTCTCCTGAGCAAGTCGAGATTTGCCATTCATAGACGATGGATTCACCGGCGAGGGCGCGACGGTTGGCTTCGATGTGGGGTGCCGCGTCACGCTCACCGAGGATCTCGCGGGATGTCTTGCCGAGGAAGAACTCTGGCTTGAGGCCAAAGCTCGAGACCCAAGGGCCGAAGACGCCGGTGTGACGCTGCTGCGTGTCGAGCGTAAACACGATGTCCTGCATCGAGTTCGTTATCGACGCTAGGCTGTGTTCAGTCGAGCGCAGCGCTTGCTCGAAGTGCTTTTCCTTCGAAAGGTCGAAGAAGTGGCCGACATAGTTCGTTATCGCACCCGAATCGTCGCTGACCGTACTGATCGTCAGGAACTCTGGGTAGACCTCGCCGTTCTTGCGGCGATTCCAGATCTCTCCGTACCATCGACCGGATTGATCGAGCTCCGCCCACATGTCCCGGTAGTAGTCGACGTCTTGGATGCCTGATCGGAGGATCCGCGGACTCTGACCGATGACCTCCTCCCGTGCGTAGCCGGTGATCTTTGTGAATGCCGTGTTAACGTCGATGATCGTTGCATTGCGGTCGGTGATCGCAATGGCTTCGTGGGCTTGGGTAAAGACGCTGGAGTACAGGGTGAGCTGATCGTGGAGCAGCTTCTGACTGGTGATGTCCTCGGTGAAGATGACGATGCCGCCAATCGAGCCTTCCGACGTGAACCAGGGTCTGACTTCCCAGCGAAGCCACTGTTCGAGGCCGAGTTGATTGACGAACCGATCCTCTTGGCTGGAGAGAACTTCGCCTTGAAGGGCACGTTGGTGGGCCTCGTGCCACGGCCGGGGTAGGTCGGGAAACACCTCGTAATGAGACTTTCCGATGACGTCGGTTGTGAGTTGATAGTCTTCGATCCACCGCCTGCTCGCGGTGATGTATCGCATTTCACGGTCGAACATCGCGACCGCAGCCGGAGCGTGGTCGATAAACAACCTCAAGGTCGATTCCCGTTGGGCGAGCGTGCTCTCGAGGACCTTCTCGGCCGTAACTTCGGTATGGATGCCTACAAGGCGCCAAGCGGTGCCATCGGGATGGTTGACGATGCGTCCTCGGCTGCGGATCCATCGATAGTCCCCGGTCCTCGTCGCGTGGCGATATTCCGCGCATAGAGTCCCCGATGGATCGGATGTTAGGTGACTGAGTTGGTCTGCGATCCGCTGACGATCCTCGGTGTGTAGGCAAGCGAGCCAGTCGCTTGCATGCCGAGGCACCTCGTTGGGCTCGACATCGAGAATCTCAGCACACTCTGTACTGCTGACCAACTCTCCCGTCGACAAGTTGAGATCGAACAGGGCTTGCCTGGCGCCGAGTTGTGTCGAGGGGATAGGGTCTGCAGCCTGAAAAAAAGAAGTGTCAATCAGACTCTGACCTCGAGCATCATTCTCGCGGGCGAGCGTCTGTGCGGACGCGGTGCGGAGACTTTCGCGGCGGAGGATGAGCCCAAGACCCAGTGTCGTCAAAAGGACGAATGCGAGCCCTTTGCTGGATTGAAGTGCCGCCTGAGACAGGTTCAAGGGCGCGGTTACCGTCAGAATGCGATCCGAAAGGACGATCCAGAGGCTGGCGAGGACAAGGTAGTACGTGAGAATGCGGACGACTCCGCCGTTATGATTGATCGAACCCATCTTTGCCTCCCGCAATCGGCGGGTTGTTTGAGAAAGCGTACAGAGAATCGAAAGGTATCGATTCCAAAGCCCGCATTATTGTGGGCCTTTGCACAAGATGTACCCAGCTACGGGTCGATCATCCGCTCGGCACGTTCGGCGTATCGAGCACCGTGGACCTCGACTTCGGCGAGGGCGGAATCGATGGCCGCCAGGTCGACGGGCGAGAGCACGAGTGCCGTCGCTTTTATGTTCTCTTTCAGGCGTTCGAGCTTCGTCGTACCGGGGATAGGCACAATCCACGGACGCTGGGCAAGAATCCACGCGAGCGCCACCTGCGCGGGTGTCGCACGATGCTCACGCGCAATCTGGCGAATACGCTCGACAAGGTGCTGGTTCGCCCGGACCGATTCGGGGGCGAAACGGGGAAGCGTGCTTCGAAAGTCGGAGCTATCGAACGTGGTGGCGGCTGCGATTGACCCGGTCAGGAAACCACGCCCCAGCGGACTGAAGGGCACAAAGCCGATCCCCAGATCTTCAAGAGTTGGGAACACCTTCGTCTCCGGCTCTCGCCACCAGAGCGAGTACTCACTCTGCAAAGCGGCGACCGGCTGAACGGCATGAGCACGGCGGATCGTGTTCGGTCCCGCTTCCGACAAGCCGAAGTGCCTGACTTTGCCTGCACAGATCAACTCCCGGACGGCTCCCGCGACCTCCTCGATAGGCACGTCGGGATCCACGCGGTGCTGATAGAACAGGTCGATCGCCTCGATGCCCATGCGCTTCAGGGAAGCTTCTGCCACTTCTCGGATATGGGCTGGTCGGCTGTTCAGGTTGCCGGTCTGCTTGCCGTCGGGACCGACTTCGAAGCCGAACTTGGTGGCGATGACGACCTTCTCTCGCACCGGAGCGAGGCCCTTACCCACAAGGATCTCATTGGCGAACGGGCCGTAGATTTCCGCCGTGTCGAAGAACGTGATGCCGAGGTCGACCGCCGCTCGCAGGAGAGCGATCATCTCCGCTTCATCCTTCGCCGGGCCGTAGCCGTGGCTCATTCCCATGCAGCCAAGACCGATCGCGGAGACCTCGAAGCCGTTAGTGCCGAGCTTGCGCATTTGCATCAATTCGATTCTAGCCACAAATCTAAGCGCGCACGTTCGAGGAGCCGGGGCACATCGGGTAAACCTGCGCAACTGTGAAGGTGCAGCCGAGTCCATCCCCGCAACGACAAGAGCACGGCGCTCGTTGGATGCTCGCTACGTTTGGCGACCTCATCGTTTGCCTTTGCGGTGGCGACCTTGAACCAACGGCGCCTGACAACGCGGTGCAATGTGCGACCTGCGCCAAGATCTTTCCTTACGAGAATGGGATTCTCATCACCTGCGGGGATGAGGAGGACCGCGCAACCGATGTCCGTATCCTGGAGGAGCAGAAGCAGCGAGACAAGCAGGCAAAGCTCTACGACGCCATCGTCGGCGTCCACGTGCCTTCGTGGTCAGAAGCGCGTCTCATTCGTCGACATTTGCGTACGGTAACGAGCCGAGTTGGGCTCGACGTCGGCTGCGGAACGGGCCGCCAGACGCGAGCGCTGGCGATGGTAAGCCAGCGCGTGCTCGCCATCGATCGGTCAGTGCAGTCGTTGAGGCTCTGCCACGCCAAGCTTGCGCAGCGCAATCTGGCGAGCCGCGTGTTGCTGATCCAAGCCGACCTGCTGGCGATACCCGTACGTTGCGGGGTCGGAGATGTGGTCGTGACCGCGCAGGTTTTGCAACACCTTCCCACGGCTGAGGCTAGGGCGAAGTCCGTCGATAAGATCGCCGAGGCGCTCGGTCCCCATGGGGTGCTGATCGCTTCGCTCTACGAGTGGAGCGGCCAGCCGTGGCGACGCCAAAAGGAGCTGACGCATGCCGGAGGCATCTCGGCATATCGGTTCACTAAGGATGAGGTCCGCGCGCTGTTTTCGACGCACTTCGACGTGGATTCGCTGGAGTCTTGCCTCGGGGATCTCGTGGTTACGAAAGCCCACAAGCGCTGAACACTCTCGGAGTGAACCAGGCAATTCAGCTAGGTTATAGCCGCGGGACGCAGTTTCTTAACTTCGGGGTGGCGAGAATAAAATTCTCTGCATCGTATACTACATAGTTGGAATGCAGCCTAATCCGAGCTTCACGCGGACTCGATCAGGCTGCCAAGTGGAGTGACAACGATGAGATCTTTAACGACATTGGCGCTGATTGGTTTTGCCGGAGCCGCGATGGCGCAGCCCGTGCTTGATGGAACCCGAGACGGCAGCTACAATCTTCGCTCGCTGCAGACGGTTGAAACCGGCTTTGGCGACAACTTCAGCGAACTGAACGGTGGCTGGGCGCAGATTCACAACAACACGCTTTACCTGGTGTTGACCGGCAACCTTGAAGGCAACTTCAACAAGCTCAACGTCTTCATCGACTCCGTGGCCGGTGGCGAGAACGTGATCACCAACAGCGTCGGCAACGGCGGTAACAACCCGAGCAATGACAACTGGGCGCCTAAGTACGCGGGGTTCACGTTTGACAGCGGGTTCGAGGCCGACCACATGATCATCATGCGGAACGGCTTCTTTGGCGGCAACCGTTTCGACATCGACTTCTCAAGCGTGGGAAGTGCATCGAAGCTGGAAACCGCGGGTGATGTGTTCGCGGGTTCGCTGACCGGCTCGAACAGCAATGCTCTGCCGTTCTTCGGGATCGGAGTTGCTTTCGACAACAGCAACGTTGCGGGTGTTTTGGGTGGCACGGGAGCGGCCAACCAGGCTGCTGCTCAGGCCGTCATGACGGGCATCGAGCTGGCGATTCCGCTCGCGGCGATTGGCAATCCGACGGGTGATATCAAGATTGCCGCGCACATTAACGGTTCCAACCATGACTACCTGTCGAACCAGTCGCTGGGTGGATTCCTTCCGCCCCAGGGCAATCTCGGTGGGGACGGCAACGGTGGCTTCAATGGCACAGTTGGCCAGCTGAACATGAACAACTTTGCCGGCGATCAGTACTTCGTCGCGGCTACGGTTCCCGAGCCGGGAACGATGGCTGCGCTTGCGCTGGGTGGCTTGGCGCTGCTTCGACGTCGACGACGATAACTCGAAGGGTCACTTGAACTTAGGGGCGGGGCGGGTCGGCAGGACCGCCCCGCCCCGTT
>JANJUB010000115.1 GCA_024710805.1 Fimbriimonadaceae bacterium
CGGAGTGGCGACCGATCAAGCGGCGCGGCGGCAATATCGCCGAGTTCTTCGAGTACATCTACAAGCTCGATGGACGCACGTTCAGCTTCACCACGCCGGTCAGCATCAAGCGCAAGCGGTAAGCTCTCCACCCATGATTGCTGTCGTATTTCCGGGGCAAGGATCGCAGCGCCCCGGTATGGGAGCTTCCCTTCGCGAACACTCGGCCGCGGCCGAGGTCTTTGCCCGAATCGATGCTGCTACCGGCGTCAACACCCGCCGTTTGTGCGAGGAGTTGTCCGAGGATGAACTCCGCCAAACGCAGAACGCCCAGCTCGCGCTTTACGCGTGCGGCGTGGCCGCCTTTGCCGCGTCGGGCCTCCAGCCGGATGTCGCCGCTGGTCACTCGGTGGGTGAATACGCCGCACTGGCCGCCGCCGGAATCCTCTCGATCGAAGACGGTGCCCGACTGGTGCAGCGTCGTGGCGACCTGATGGCACGAAGCGGCGAGCTTCGACCGGGAACCATGGCCGCCGTACTCGGGCTGGAGCGCGATGCTCTCGAGGCCGTCTGCAAGGACGCTTCAACCAGCGACGACGTGGTCGTGATCGCGAACGACAACTGCCCTGGCCAGCTCGTGATCAGCGGAGACAGGACCGCCGTCGAACGTGCGGCGGCACTGGCTGGCGAGCGTGGGGCGAAGCGTGTGTTGCCGCTCAATGTCTCAGGCGCGTTTCACAGCCCGCTGATGCAAGCGAGTGCAGAGGCGATGGGGATGGCCTTGCGGGATGTCAACTTCCACGCGGGGGCGTTTCCCGTGGTCGCCAATGTGACTGCACAAGCTGAATCGGGCGGCTGGGCAGATTTGCTCGAAGCCCAACTTCGCTCGCCGGTTCGCTGGACCGAGTCGGTGCAGACGATGCGCGCCATGGGCGTGGACACCTTTGTGGAGTGCGGCGCGGGCGAGGTGCTTTGTGGTTTGATCCGCCGTATCGACCGGGAAGCGGCGACGAAGGCCGTGTTCGATATGGCGACATTGGAGGCTTTGGCATGATGGATTTCAAGGATCAAGTAGTTATCGTCACCGGCGCGAGCCGAGGCATCGGTCGAGGCATCGCTGAAGCCTTTGCCAAGGCGGGCGCGACCGTCGCCTGCGTCGCCACGACCCAAGCGGGAGCCGACCAAACGGCAGCCGCAATCGGCGGTAAGGGCTATGCCTGCGATGTCAGCGACGCCGCCGCAGTCGAGGCGCTGATCGATGCGGTCGTCGCCGATCTCGGCGTCCCGAGCGTGCTCGTCAACAACGCGGGCATCACCCGCGACACCCTGATCCTCCGCATGAAGGATGAGGACTGGGACCGCGTCATCGACGTCAACCTCAAGGGCGCGTTCCTCACGTGCCGCGCCGTTGCCAAGCCGATGATGAAGGCCCGCTACGGGCGGATCATCAACCTCTCCAGCGTGATCGGTCTGGGCGGTGGAGCCGGACAAGCCAACTATGCGGCAGCCAAGGCTGGAGTCCTCGGCTTGACGATGTCGATAGCGAAGGAGCTCGGCTCGCGTGGCATCACGTGCAACGCGATCGCCCCCGGATTCATCGAGACCGACATGACCCACGACTTGCCCGCCGAGTTTCGCGCGCAGGTCGAGAAGACGGCGCCGGCCGGACGGCTCGGCACGTCGGACGATATCGCCCCCGCGGTGCTGTTCCTCGCCAGCAAGGAAGCCGCCTACATCACCGGCCAGACCCTCGTCGTCGACGGTGGCTTGACGCTCTAGGCCAGAAGTCCCCTTCTCCATTTCGGGGAACCCACTGGCCTCCTCACTCGTTGAATAGGGTGACGCATATCCTCCTTCCCTCTCCGGGAAACCCCGATAAGCCCCCGACCGAAAGGCGGGGGCTTTCCAATTTTGGCTCGGCAAGATGCCGGACTCCGCATGACCGGGAGGAACGCGTCTGAGCGTTACCGATCGCCGATGCTGCTGAGCATGCGGTTGATCTGCGCGGCGAGGGGGCTGTCGTTAGGCACCAAAGCCCGTGCGCGCTGTAGCTCGCGGATCGCTTCGTTGTTCAAGCCCGAGCGTTGCAGCTCGGTTGCCACCGAAAAACGGGAGGAGGCCGCATTGACTTCAAACTCACGCTTCCGGTTCGGGTTGATCTCGCGAGTACGCGCTGACTCAAAGTAGTTGCTGGCGTTCCTGAACAATGTTAAACGCTGGCGTCGCTCTGATTGCCGAACCGCGGCGGACGCATAGAGCCCAGCCAAGTTGCCCAGCGTCACCGTGTTGTCGGGATCGATCGCGAGACTCCGTTGGTACGACTCCTCTGCCCGCGCAAACTGCCCGAGGTCAAAGCTCTTGCGGCCAAGTTCGTTATAGAGCGGGGCGAGTCTCTTGCGCTCGGACGCCGCTGCGATCGGATCCCGCAGCTTCCCGATCAGTTGCTCTCGTTCCCGGATCCGTGTTTCGACCGGCGTGAAGATGTCGTTGCTGTTGGCAAGCTGCTGCCGAATGGTCAAGTCATCGGCGACAACTTCTTGTCGATTCATGACCTCTACGACAGAAGTCACCGAGACCGAGGCCAATGCCAGAGCCGAGCCGAGCACCGCAATACTCACCCCTAATCGGCCCAAGAATTCTAGCCCTTGCTCACTCATCGCTCAACTACCCCTAACCTTAATGCACTTCGGATCGCCGGGCTTGCGCCCACGCGGCGACGGCTGTCCCCGCGGGTGCAACTTCGGCAGCCCGAAAAATCAATCGACGCACGTTGGTCCCAGTTTCGCCACGCGCCGCAAGCGTTTCGTACGCGAGCTGGAAGCAAATCGCTGCCTCTTCTCTATCAGACCGAGCGAG
>JANJUB010000118.1 GCA_024710805.1 Fimbriimonadaceae bacterium
TATGCCGTCGGAGTGCTTCTCTATGAGATGCTGAGCGGCCGGTATCCGTTCTACGCGGAGACCCCCGTGGCGATGGCGCTGAAGCACTCCACCGACGCGGTTCCGAACGTGCGGATGATGAACCCGTCTGTGCCCGTCGCTCTGGCCGAGATCATCAAGAAGGCGATGGCCAAGTCGGCGACAGACCGATACCGCGACGCTGGCGATCTGCTCAGCGACTTGAGAATTCTCCAAGATGCCCTGCGATTTGGCCGTACGCTGACTTGGCCGATCCGGGAGGAGTCTAAGCCGTCCCCCCCGCCGCCCGTGGCCCCCAAAATGTCGGCCATCCGGCAGGACGCCAAGGAAGAGGAAGACTACGAGGAGCCCGAATCGGGCGACATTCCGGGTTGGTTCAAGAGCCTCATCGCGTTCTTTGCCGGACTTCTCGTGCTCATGGTAATCGCCTGGATGGTCTTCAACTTCAAGAAGCCAGCGACCGTGCAGGTGCCTGATCTCACCCGCCTCACGGTCACGGAGTCGCTGTCCCGGCTTGAAGGCATGGGCCTGAAACTTCGCATTGGACGGCGGATGTCGAATGAGCAAATCCCGAAGGATCAGGTGCTCGACCAGAACCCGCCCGCAAACGAGAAGGTGTACGAAGGCTCGAGTGTTTCGGTCACCGTGAGCTTGGGCAGCAAGTTTGTCGATGTGCCCGACGTGCGCGGTCTAACCGTAGATCAAGCCAAGACGATGCTGGGAAGCCTCGACCTCGGCCTGGAACCCGACGTCGAAATGGTGAGAGACGCTGAGGCGAAACCGGGGACGATTCTCAGCCAGGAACCGATGCCGAAGCAGAAGCTCCAACGGCTTGGCAAGCTCAGGGTGAAGATCGCGACGGACAAGGAAACCCCCGAAGAAGCGAAAGACGCGCGGACCAAGTATCAGTACACGATACGCGTCCCTCTCACGGGCCTTGAGACACGGATTCGACTTCGCGTCGATCTCACCGATGCGCGAGGAACCCGAACGATCCACGAGCAGGAGCACGACCCCGAGTCGGTTCCAGAGATCATTGCCGAGGGTTACGGCAAGACCGCCCTGTTCCGCATCTACTACGATGATGAACTCGTCTCCGAGAAGACTGTGGAGGCCGAGGAAGCTATCGAGGAGACCCCCGAATGATCCAGATCGCGCCCTCCATTCTGTCGAACGACTTTTCTCGGTTCCGAGAAGCGGTGGTAGGACTCGACCGTGGCGGAGCGGATTGGATTCATTTCGACGTGATGGACGGCCAGTTCGTGCCGCCGATCACGTTTGGTGCCCAACTCGCCGCTGACCTTCGCTCCGCGACGGAGCTGCCGTTCGAAGCGCATCTCATGACGCTGACGCCTGATCGCCACTTCGACGCCTTCATCAAGGCGGGCTGCAAACGGATCATCTTCCACGCCGAAGCGACCGTCCACGCGCATCGTCTCGCTCAGTCGCTTCGGCAGCAAGGAATCGAGGCGGGCTTGGCGATCAACCCGGCGACACCCGTCGAAGCGGTCTTGCCGATCCTCGACGAACTCGACATGGTTCTGGTCATGACCGTGAACCCCGGCTGGGGCGGCCAGGCACTGATCCACTCATGTCTGGAGAAGGTCCGTCAGATTCGGGCGCGAACCGATCTGCCCATCGAAGTCGATGGCGGGATCGATCCGTCTACGATCCGCCTTGCGTTCGACGCAGGGGCTGATACCTTCGTCGCCGGGAGCTTCTTGGCGCGGGCAGAAGATGTCGGCCGGGCCATTCAGGAGCTGCGGGATCGATGTCAAAGCTGAAGTTCTGGACGACGGCGATGCTTATCTTTGGCTTCGCCATGCTGTTCGGCTACCCCTTCCTCCTGACCCGCCGTCCAGCAGAAGACGCTCCCCGCGAAGCTCGAGCCCAGTTTGCCGTATTGTTGACGGGCTACATGGGCGTGTTGCTGTTGGTGTTCTTTGTGCTCGTCGTGCTGGCGTGGCGCATCATGGTGTACCAGCGCGAGAAGTTTCGAGAGGAAACGTTGGCGAACCTGCGCGATCTCGTCGAGGGCACGTTGAACGACCATCAGAAGAAGCAGGGCGATGACCGATCTTGAGGCGATGTCTCGGGCGATTCGGCTCGCTTGGCGCGGCTACCCCGCGCCTAACCCCCGGGTCGGCTGTGTGCTGGTTCGCGATGGGAACGTCATCGGCGAGGGGTGGCACGAGGCCGCCGGGCAGCCCCACGCCGAGGTCATGGCCCTCGCGAACGGCGACGCCAAGGGATCGACCGCTTACGTCACGCTGGCGCCGTGCAACCACCACGGACGCACTCCGCCCTGCAGCGAGGCGCTGATCGCGGCGGGAGTGAGCCGGGTGGTCGTTGCCGTCGAAGATCCGAATCCCTCGGCCGCCGGCGGGATCGAGCGGCTGCGGGCGGCCGGCATTCGGGTGGACGTTGGGATCGCCGCAGAGCAGGCCGCCGAGCAGAACGAGCGATTCTTGACGGCTATGCGCCTCAAGCGGACGTTTGTGACGGTAAAGGTGGCCATGAGCCTCGATGGGCGCATTGCGCTCCCCAGCGGCGACAGCAAATGGATCACGGGTCCCGCCGCGCGCCGCGAAGGTCATCGTCTCCGCGCCGAGATGGGCGCGGTGCTCGTCGGGAGAGGCACGCTGCTGGCGGACAATCCGCATCTTACGGCTCGCATTCCGGGCGTGGTCAATGCCCCCACCCGCGTGGTGCTCGATCCGCGCCATGACCTCCCCCGAAACTTGAACGTGTTCAACGATGAGGCGCCGACCGTGGTCTTCTCCGAGGGTAGGTATTCGCCGCAAGACCTTACCGCGATGCTTTTCTCCGTGGGCCATACCGGACTCCTCGTCGAGGGGGGCGCCGGGATGATCGGCTCGTTCCTGCAATCGGACGTTGTCGATGCGCTCGAGGTGTTTGTCGCGCCGAAGCTGTTGGGCCATGGCAGGGGATGGCTAGACGCACCGCTTCTCAGTCGTCTTGAAGAGCCCGCTCAATGGCGGCTGCGCAGTACGCGCCGACGGGGCGAGGATGTCCAACTGAGCTACCGCCGCCGGCGGTAAGCTTCGCGCCCGATGAAGCGTGCTTTGATCGTTTGGGGTGGCTGGGATGGCCATGAACCGCAGGCCGTCGCGGAGTTGTTTGACGAAATTCTCAGGGGTGAGGGCGTGGACACCGTGGTCAGCGACACGCTCGATTCATTTACCGATGCCGACCTCATGGCGAGCGTGAACTTGATCGTTCCGATTTGGACCATGGGCGAGATTACGTCTGCGCAGTGCGACCCGGTCGTTGCGGCGGTCCGAGATCGGGGCGTCGGCATGGCGGGGTGCCACGGCGGCATGTGCGACTCCTTCCGCTCGAACACCGAGTGGCAGTTCATGACGGGTGGCCAGTGGGTCGCCCATCCGGGCAACGATGGCGTTCGGTACACGGTCAACATGACGTCGGTCGCGCACCCGATCACCGAGGGGCTGAACGACTTTGAGGTCGTCAGCGAGCAGTACTACCTCCACACCGATCCGGGCAACCTTGTCCTCGCGACAACTCACTTCCCCCACCCCGACCACACGGACCCGCACGGCGAGAATCTTTGCGAGATGCCTCAGGTCTGGGTGCGGAAGCATGGCCGGGGTCGGGTCTTCTACAGCGCGCTCGGCCATAGCCGTTCGGTGCTGGAAACGGGTACGTCACGGGAGTTGATGCGCCGGGGCTTCCACTGGGCGATGGCGTAGTCGGCTTCTCCGGTCTCTCCCTTACGCTCCGGTGGGAGGGAGCGCAAGGGAGGGAGAGCTTTTTGAGCCAGGCTTGACCAATTCCCCCTCTCTCGAGATAGGAGGGGGCTCGATCAACGCAATCGGATTCGATCCGCTTCCAGTTCGATCACGCCCTCCTTCCAGAGCGTGCCGATGAGCTTTTTGAAGGCGCCCTTGCTGAGCCCGAATCGGCGGTGAATCTCCTCCGGCGACGAGCGATCGGACACCGGCAGCGACCCTCCCGCGGCCCGTAATGCGCCGAGAAGTCGGCTGCGGGCGTCCATGACCCTTTCGTAGCCCTGGGGACGCAGCGAAACCGCAACCCGGCCGTCTTCCTTGCGGATCGCTTTCACAAACGCGGGGCGAACATCTCCCACGCGCAGTTCTTCATGCCATTCGTCGGGGAACAGCGATCCTTTGACCTCCCCGTTGATGATGACGGTGATGGCTTCATGCCCGCGAGCCACCACTAAGATCTCGACTGGCTGACCCACTTCTAGACTCCATCCTTCCGTCTTCAGGAAGCGATTGAGTCGAGTGCTGCACACGGGGCGCCCAGATACTTCGTCGAGGTACACGCGTACGATGTAGCTGCGCCCCTCGACCATCGGATCGACCTGCTCCTTTGGTGGGCAGAACAGATCTTTGTCCAGTCCCCAGTCGAGAAACGCTCCGTTCCTCGTCACGCTGACCACGCGCAGCTTTGCGAACTGTCCGACCGTGGCTAGCGGAGACCGGCGCGTGGCGATAAGCCGATCGTCGGAGTCGGTCAGCAGAAACACGCGGATCGTATCCCCTACCCGCATCGAGGGCAGGCACTCCTTCTTGGGCAGCAGTACATCCTGGTTCTCATCACCAAGAAACAGCCCATAAGGGGATCCCCGCAGAATGCGCAGTTCGTTGAACTCGCCGATCTTCATTCGTCTTCGTCTCCGACCCGTAGTACGATGCAGCCCCTCATCTTCGGCTCGATGAAGATGTAGAGTTTGGTGGGACCACCCTCGGCAATCGCACAGGCCGGGTGCCAGTCGTCGATGACCAAGTCCTTGAGGCTACGCCGCGTCTCGCCCCGCAGCCGATGGCCCTCGATCGCTTCGACGGAGGGGTAAATGATCGTGACTTCGGCATGGGTGACATCTTGGAGCCCCAGTGAGGCCAGCGTGCGCTCCCAGGTGTAGTACACCGCATCGTCCCGAAAGAACCGATTGCCAAACTTGGCACGGGGCGTTGGGAAGAACTGCCGGAACTTCTTCTCCATCCGACTCGGGATGAAGACGTCGATGAACTCCTCGAATGCATCCGTCGCTTCCGCATCGCTGAGGAGCCGAGGCGTGGCCCAGAGCTTCTTCCACTTCTCGACTCGCCCCTCCGGGGTGATGGGTTTGGCCATGAGCCTCCAAGCTACCCGAGGAGCCAGCAAAAAGCGCGAGGAGACACGTGCCGCCTCGCGCTATCGCGACTCTTGGCGAACTAGTGGTCGTGACTGTGAGCGACCACCCGATCGACGTTGTGCATTCCGGGGTAAGCCCGCCCTGCGAACGTCAGATCGCGCTTGAAGAACTTCGCGTGGGTGTCGGCGAACGTGAAGTTCGACCCTTTGGTGAACGCCTCCCAAAAGATCCGCTCGGTGAACCAGTCCTCGCCATCCTCCGCGTAGGCGGCGGGGTTATCCCAAGAAACTTCGTCTTCGGGCCAAGGATGGTAGTCGTCGTCCTCGACAAACTGCTTACGCAGGGCGAGCATCACCTGGTTGGCGGGATCACTCGAGAACGTCATGCTGATTCCATGCGCGTAAACGCCGTTGATCAGGTAGTCGGTCTCGGGCTCCGTCGGCTGCGCTCGGTAGGCGGGCGTGCGGAAGATGTCCTTGCTCTTCACGTACGCGAACAGACTCGGATACCAGTCGTAGCCCAGCTCCTCGTCTTTCACCACGCTGCAGTCGTCGTGGTCGTTCGCATAAAGGTTGAGGGCAACGCCAATCTGGCGGATGTTACTCAGATCGGCAGTCTTCTTCGCGGCTTCTTTAGCCTGCGAGAAGACGGGGAACAGGATCGCCGCCAATATGGCGATGATCGCGATGACGACCAAGAGCTCGATGAGCGTGAATCCAGAGCGGTTCTTCATGGCTTAAACCTATACTAGGTAGGAGTATAGACGATCTGATCGTATTATCGGGTTCGAAAGAAAAAAAAGAAGGCCCCAGATGAAGAAATCCTGGGGCCTTTGGTCGTAATCGCGGTTACGGGCGGGTCAGCTGAGGCAACCGGCCGTAGCGCGTGAAGTAGCCGTAGACGTCGATCGCGCGGGGGATCGAACGTCCGCCCAGCTTCTTCGGGTCGAGTTCTTCGGCCTTCGCTTTAGCGGCGGTCGAGCGGTTCTGGAAGTCGGTCGCCGCCCGGTCGAGGTCCGCCAACTTGGCGCGGGTCTCGGCGTCCGGGTTCTTCGCATCCCTTCGAATGATCGACGCCTGGTTTGCCAACTCGACGGCCATCGCGTAGTACACCATCGACGCCGTGTAGTAGCCCGCCGGATAAAAGCTGCCGGCCCGAACGGTTGCATCGGCATAGCTCACCGCGTCGGCGGGCTTGCCCTGCAGGGTCTTCATGAAGGCGACGGCGGCGAGCGCCTGGGGCGACTCGGGCCAAGCGGCGAGGGCGGCTTCGTAGTATGCCGTGGCCGCGTCGAACTGGTACTTCATTCCATCCTTGTCAGTGATTCGATTCGAAACCACCGGTTCGATGGCCTGGTTGCCGCGCTCGACATACATATCGGCGTTCGCGGGCTCGGCGAGAAGCGTACGCCCGAATCGATCGTCAGAGTCGGTAAAGCTTCGCAGCTGATGGAGCAAGACGGCGAGGTAATAGTTGACCTCGGTGCGCTGGCCCTCTTCCTTGGCGAGGTTGTTGGCGAGATTTCCGAAGGTTCCGGTGCGGCCGCGCCAGAGCGCCACAAACACCTGCGCGGTGCGAACGCCCAAGTTCTCAGGGTCGTTGCCGACGGCTTCGGTCATCGCCTTGTCGGACTCCGTGTCGTCGCCGGCGATCGCTTGAGCCACGCTCATCATCGCGTAGCCATAAGCATCCATCGAGCCGGCCTTGTCCATCATCCGCAAGGTCTCGTACGCATCGGCAGTGCGCGCCGACCGCAACTGCGCGTAAGCGATTCGGTTGCCGTACTCGGATCGCTTGGGGTCCTTGATGAAATCGGGTTGGAGCGCCTTTACTGCGGCGTCAAATCGATAGGTGCGGAGGAACGTATCCGCGGAACGAAGACGATTCTCATCGTTCACCTCGCCTACGGCGTCGGCGAGCCGGTCGAGGTTCTGACGGCGATACTCTGCCGCTTGCTTCATCGCCGATGCGATCAGCTTCATCGCCTCGTCGCGGTTGGACATGCTTGCCCCGGCACCGAGCGCCTTACGGAGGTTGATCGCGGCGAGGAGTTCTCGTCCCTCGGCGAAGTTCGCATCTGCGGCAAGCGCATCTTGAGCGAACTGCTCGGCCTTGTCCATGACGCCTTTAGCAAGATAGGCACGGGCCAGCAGGATGCGAGCGGGGTTGTAGTCGGCCTTGGCCTTCAGAGCCACTCGGCCCGAGCGGATCGCGTCATCGAGCTTCTGATCGGACAGGAACTCGTTGCCTTGCTCCACGTGGAACTCGGCGCCCTTGCTCACTCCGGTATCAATCGCCAGCTTGAGGTCTTTACGGGCCTTCTCGCCTTCGCTCGTGTAGGCTACGAACCCGACGGCATACGGCCCTTCTTTCTCGTTCAGGGGGTCGATCTTGAACTCATACGGGGTGCTGCTGTCGCTATCGCGCAACGAATCCCCGACGTAGAACTCGACCTGGGTCACGGGGTTGTCGGATACAACGGTGACCCGGAAGGTCTTCTCGGCCGAAATGACGTCGCCGTCCTTCACGTCCCGAACGTTGATCTCGATTTTAAGGGGCGTCCAGCCCAAAAGCGCCGAAGCGATAAGTGCGGTCAACATAGCTCTATCCGTCGGGGCGACAGCAAAACTGGCCCCGTTATTGGACGCATCGTACCGCGTGAATCATTCGCTGAGTTGCACCGATCCTACAAATTGAACGATCCGTATAACATTGTCCCCCGAATGCCTGTACAATGCCCTTGGGAGATTGGCGCTGACGCGCCGACAATGAGGGGGTACCGTGAAAAAACCCGAGTTTGACCCGTTGGAATACATCGAGAACGCGTTTCTCGATAAGCGTAAGTCTGAGCCGAGGCTCGACGTCACAGATCCCAGCATCCCCATCCCCACGCTGGGGGCCTACCTGAACAAGGATGGAGCTCCCGTCGAGGCACCGCCGAGTTCGGCAGAAGGGCGCAAGCGCTTCAAGAAGACGCAGATGAGTGCGCCGCGTCCGCGACGTCGGGGGGCGACGACCACCGCGCCCGTCGATCCTGAACTTCAGAACGCGTGGCAGCACTTGCCGAAGAGCGTTGCGTTCCTCATCGAGTATTTCGATGACTCGGTGACCGCCAACTCGTATCGTGGTGAGTTCAAGGAGACGCGGCAGGACCTCATTCGGCGAATTCTCGATCCCGAGCTGACGCTCGAGGAGACGTCTCGGCTGCTGGGCGTGTGCCCAGCGACCGTCCGCCGATACACGAATCGAGGTTGGCTGGTCCACCATCGCACGAAGGGTGGGCAGCGCCGGTTCAAGCTTAGCGGCGTCGTCAAGTTCGTTGAAGTTCACGGAAGGTTTCCCGAGGAGAAGTGACTGATTCACGCCGGCTGAGGATCGCGCTGTTTTCCGACTCGGCGCTGCCGATCCTCAACGGCGTGAGCATCAGCATTCGGTCACTGGTTCATGAGTTGCGGTCACGCGGCCATTCGGTCACGATCTTCACCGCCGCCCACTTCAACTATCGCGACCCCGATCCGAACACCATACGGTTTCCGGCAATCGAGACACCGTGGACCAAGGGCTACCCTCTGGCCTTCCCCCCCTTCTATCCGATGCTTCGCGAGTTTCGGAAGCACAAGTTCGACATCGTCCACACCCATACGCCGTTTACGATCGGTTACGTGGGTCTGCGCTGGGCCGAGTCGCACGATCTCCCGATCGTATCGACCTATCACACGCTGTACGATCGGTACGCCCACTACATCCCCCTGCCGCGGAGATACGTCCGGTTTAAGATCGCCAAGCACACGAGCTTCTACTACAACAACGTCGACCACGTGATCACGCCGAGCGAAGCGTCGATGAAATGGCTGCAGCGGCACTCGGTGACGACTCCCGTCACCGTCATTCCGACGGGCATTTCCAGCGGCGGCATGATCGACCGGGCCGAGGCGAGGATGAATCTCGGCGTTGATCCGGACGAGCGAATCCTGTTGTACGTCGGGCGGATCGCCCAAGAGAAGAACCTCGGCACGCTATTCGAGTCGGTCGCCATGGCGTTCCGAGGAGACCCTCGGCTCCGTCTTTGGCTGGTCGGTGACGGTCCGTATCGCGAAGAAGCGCGGGCGATGGTTCGAGCCTTGGGAATCGGCGACCGGGTGCGCTTCGTCGGCTTCGTGCCGAGAGAGGAAGTCGAACCCTATTACGCGGCGGCAGATCTGTTCGTGTTTACTTCAGTGACCGAGACCCAAGGGCTGGTGGTTCAAGAAGCGATGGCCCACGGGTTGCCCGCGATCGTCGCCGTGGGCGGCGGCGCGTCGGCGAGCGTCGAGAGCGGAGTCAATGGGTTCATCGTCAAGAACGAGGCCCAGGAAGTGACGAGCCATATCGAACGAGTCCTCGCCGATGACCACCTGTACGCTCGCCTCTCCGAGGGAGCGAAAGCGTCGGTGCGTGGTTACACGACCGCCGACATGGGAGAGCGGGTGCTCGATCTCTATCGCAGCGTGATTGGCGAGCGAGCCGTGCAGCGGGAGCAGGGCGTACTCGCCGGTTTGTAGCTGCCAGGCGTTGGATGGGTGAAGGTCGCCCGACAGGCTCAGCGAGAGCACAGATCATCCCTCGCCCACAATGAAATCCGGTGGGGCGTCGAAGATCGCGACAACTCGGTAAGCTCCCGACCATGCGCTCTGAATCGCTGGAGTTTCTCAAAGAAATCGTCAACACGCCGTCGCCTTCGGGCTATGAAGAGTACGCCGCCGAGGTGTATCGCAGCTACTGCAAGGACTTTGCCGACAAGATCCACACCGACGTTCATGGCAACGTCTGGGCGATCCTCAATCCCGATGCTGAGCACAAGATCATGCTCGCCGGGCATATGGATGAGATTGGGTTCATCGTTCACTACATCGACGACAACGGCATGCTGTACTTCAGCACGATCGGCGGGCACGACAGCGCCATCATCGTTGGTCAGCGTGTGTGGGTCCACGGCAAGGAGCGCGTCGCTGGCGTCATCGGCCGCAAGGCAATCCACCTGCTCGAAGACGACGAGCGCAAGAAGAAGCCCGAGGTCAAGGATTATTGGATCGACATCGGCGCTTCGAGCAAGGCCGAAGCCGAGTCGCTCATCTCGCTGGGCGATGTCGCCACCTACCAGTGGGAGTTCCAGATGTTGCTTGGGGACCGAGCCGTCGCCCGCGGGTTCGACAACAAGATGGGCTCGTTCATCGTTGCCGAGGCGTTGCGGCTGCTGAAGGAAGAAGGCGGACTGGATCCGAATGTGGGCGTTTACGCAGTCGCCACGGTGCAAGAAGAGATCGGCCTGCGTGGCGCGAAGACCTCGGCGTTCGGCATCGCTCCCCAGAGCGGCTTGGCGGTGGACGTGAACCACGCGATCGACTATCCGGGACTCAGCAAATCGCGCTACGGCCAGCTCGATGTCGGCAAGGGGCCAAGCGTCATGCGGGGCGCGAACGCGAACCCGATCGTGTTCAAGACGATCTGCGAGGCGGGCAACGAAGACGGCATTCCGTACCAAGTGGACGTCGCTCCGGGCGGCACAGGCACGGACGGCAACGCGATGCAGCTGAACCGCGACGGCATGGCCGTGGGCATCCTCGGGGTGGCGCTGCGCTACATGCACACGCCGTGCGAGTTGCTGTCGCTAACGGACGTCGAGAACTGCGCACGTCTGATGGCGGCGTATTGCAAGCGGGTGAAGCCGGATACCGACTTCACCCCGCGCGTGATGCGCTAGTCTTTAAACGGGTCGAACACGTCCGCTCCCGCCATGGCGACCCCGATCGGGGTCAATGTATGCACGATCTCGATCGAGTCGGCATGGTGGGCGAGCACTTCGGGCAGCCGCTTGTAAACGTGCATCGATTCGTCCACGGCGCCGCCCTTCAACACGACCCGCGCATCCTCTATCGCGCGCTGCATCGCCTTCGGCGACACCCGCCCTGAGATGCCCTTCTTTGGGTCGCCCTTGGCCGCTCGGCGGCTCATCACGCGTCCGGCACCATGGACGGTCGAGCAGAGGGTGTGCGCGTTCTGCTCGCTCCCCTTGCCACGCAGGATCACCGCCGGCTCCGCCATCGAGCCGCCCACGAACCCGAACTGGCCTGGAAACGCCGGCGTCGCACCCTTCCGCACCACCCACAGATCCTCGCCGCCGTGAGTTTCTCGCCAGCAGTAGTTGTGGTGGTTGTGGATCTCCTCCACGATCTTGCCGCCGATGATCTTGGCCACCCGTTCGCACACCCAGTCACGACCCGCGTAGGCGTACTGCCCGGCGATGTCCATCGCGATGAGATACTCCTCGCCAGCGTCGGACCGAGCGTGGAGGGTCGCGATGCCGTCCTGGAGTTGGCCCTTGGCCGCCGAGATGTCGATGTACTCGCTGGCGATCGTGTGGCCGAGGCCCCGCGAACCGAAGTGCACGCCGATCCAGACCTGGTCGGCCTCATCGACGAAGATGTCGACGTAGTGGTTGCCTCCGCCGACAGTGCCGAGCTGGTCGCGCGCCTTGTCGTAAGTTCGCTTGAGCACCGGGATGGTCTGCCAGGCATCGTTCTCGAAGAGCGGGTGATCGACAGGCTCCGGGTTCTTCCGCGCGAGCCCGAACGAGATCTTCTTGGCGACCTCGTCCATGATCCGGTGGATGTGCGCCCGGACCTTGCGGGCAGGAACGTCGAGCCGTACCGCCTTGTTGCCGCAGCCGATGTCGTAGCCCACTCCGGAGGGCGAGACCAGTTCGTGATACGCGACTACGCCGCCGATCGGCACGCCGAATCCGAGATGATGGTCGGCGAGC
>JANJUB010000119.1 GCA_024710805.1 Fimbriimonadaceae bacterium
AGCAGAAGGAAGGCAAGAAGCGCATGAAGCAGATCGGCACCATCGAGGTTCCGCAGGAAGCGTTCCTCAGCGTCCTTAAAGTGGCCGAGTAATGCGTTTCCTCATCAGTCGGCTGTCCGCGCTCGGGGACGTCGTCTGCACCCTTCCCGTGGCTTCTTGCCTTCGGCAGGCATTTCCCGATTCGCACATCACGTGGGTGGTCGACCCGCGCTTCGCAGGGATCGTCGACTGCTGCAACGCGGTCGACGAGGTCATCCGCGCCAAGCCGGGATTCAAGACGTCGACTTGGCCGACGTTCAAGGCTCCCTTCGATGCCGCGCTGGACATGCAGGGTTTGACCAAGAGCGGCATCGTCGTGGGCCGAGCCAAGGCGCCGCTCAAGTTGGCCTACCACTGGCAGCGTGAGCTGTCCCGACTCTTCGCCGGACCGGTCTTGCCAGATCCGACCAGCATCCACATCGTCGACCAATACGTCGACGTGGCCCGGGCTACGATCGAGGCACTCAACTCCCCCTCTCCGCGAAGGGGCTCGTCTTCGCGGGGAGGGGGTCGGGGGGTGGGGAATGACCTGCCGACGAACTTCGCACTCGAACCCAAGCCTGAAGATATAGAGAGCGTCAGAGCCATCCTCGTCGAACGTGGGGTCACGGGTCGGTTCGTCGCCATGAACGCGGGCGCCGGATGGGCGACGAAGCGCTGGCCGGCCACGTCGTTCGCGCAAGTTGCCGACATCCTCGCCGAACAAGGCATTGCCAGCGTGTTCCTCGGTGGCAGGGCTCAGGCCGACCACGACGCCTTTAGCGAAGTCGTTGCTGTCGCGAAGCATCCGCCGGTATCGCTCGTAGGGGCCACTTCGGTCCGCGAGTTGGTCGCTCTGCTCTCGATGGCAGAAGCCCATGTGGGCGGCGACACTGGGAGCACCCACCTGACCGCCGCACTCGGCAAGCCCGCGATCGGGTTGTATTCGATCACCAAGCCGCAGCGGTCGTGCCCTTACGGACAGATGTCGAACACCCTTTACGATCCCTCAGGGCTGGCGGCCATTCCCGCCGACGCCGTTCTGGCGCTTCTCGCCTCAATCGTAGCCACGGGATGATACGTGCCCGTGGAACGGTAAGCACGGCGGCACGGATCATCCGCCGGCTACGAGAGGAATGTGGTCTTGAGAACCTGTGCCACACTTCAACCGTGATCTTCGACCGCGCGTTTGCCGATGCCGCCAAGGTGCTCGATGAGTTCAGGAGCAATCCCACCGTGCTCGGCACGCTCGAGCAGATGGCCGACGAACTCGCCGAATGCTTCAAGCGCCGCGGACGGGTGTTCTCCTGCGGCAATGGCGGCAGTCTGACCGACGCCGCCCACTTCGCCGAGGAGTTCAGCGGCAGATTCCGCAACGATCGCGATCCCCTGCCCGCAATGGCCTTCACCGATCCGGCCCATCTCACCTGCGTCGCAAACGACTACGGTTATGAGCATGTTTTCTCACGGATGGTCGACGCTTTCGGTCACGAAGGCGACATCTTGGTGCTTCTCAGCACCAGCGGCCGTTCGCCCAATCTTCTCCGAGCGGCCGAGGCCGCAAAGCGTCGAGGCGTCGATGTCTACGGCTTTCTCGGTAAGGGCGGCGGAGACCTGCTTCCCCTCTGCGACCGAGTTGTGCTGGCTCCCGGCGACACCTCAGACCGCATCCAAGAACTCCATATGCTTGCGCTCCATGCGCTGATCGAGGCGGTGGAGGCGCGGCTGTCTGATGGTGCGTAAGCCGATCCTTTGGGTCATCGCGGTCTCGCTCATCCCCTTGCTCGGGTGGTGGACGTATGGGCTGTTCGACCTCGACGAGGGGTTCTATGGCGCCGTCGTCATGGAGATGAACCGGCGCGGGGAATGGATCACGCCGTACTACAACGGCAAGCCCTGGTTCGAGAAGCCGATCCTGCTTTACTGGGCCGCCAAGCCGCTCGTAGCATGGTTCGGGCCGGACTTTGGTGCGCGACTTCCGAGCGTCCTCGCCTCCATCCTCGGTGCCCTCGGCGTTTACGCTTTTGCAAAGCGAAGGATGTCGCCGGTCGTCGCGGTTCTCGCGCCGACGATTCTCGCGACCTCCGTGCTGTGGGTGGCGCTTGGGCGCCAGATGATGACCGATACGCTGCTCGCGGTCTCGTTCAATCTTGCGTGTCTCACGTTCTACGAATCGATGGTCGGCGATAAGCGCTGGCGCTGGGCGACCGGTGCTTTGCTGGGCCTCGGCGTGTTGGCCAAGGGGCCGGTCTCGCTGCTGCTGTTCGGTCCTCTTCTCGCGTGGGTGATCGCCCGAGAACCCGAGCTCAAGAAGGGGCTCAAGGGTGCGTGGCTGGGTGGATTTGTCTTGCTCTTCGCGGTGATCGCCAGTTGGTATCTGCCCGCGTACTTGAAGGACGGGCAGATGTTCGTTCAGAAGTTCCTCATCGAGCAGAACCTCAACCGGTTCACGGGCGGCGATACCGCTCACTCGATCGGCGGAGTCGCGAACCTCCTGTTCTTCTTGCCGGTCTTGCTCCTTGGCATGGCGCCATGGTCGTTCCGGGTGTTCGGAGCGTGGCCGCGCCGAGCTACCAGCGATCCGCTCTCGCGCTATCTTGCCGCTTGCGCTGCAATCCCGTTCATCTTCTTCACGATCAGCGGCACCAAGCTGATCCACTATGTCCAGCCTTGTCTGATCCCGCTGAGCCTGCTGTTTGCGGATCACCTCTCGTGGCGATGGTCTGGTGACGGGCGAACGATGCCGAAGGCACGCTGGATCAAGCTCGCCGCCGGAGTCGCGTTCATGGCAGTATTTGCGAATGTCGGCTTCCATACGTGGTATCGATTGAGTGGGCATGCCGAGGTCCATGCGATGGCTCGGTTGTTCCTCGATAGGGGCGGCGAGCATGTCGCGGCCTACCAGATGCCACGTCGCCAAGCGGACCAGGGCACCGGCAAACCCAAGCTTCAGGAAACGAGCCACCCGTCGCTCGCGTTCATGCTGAATCGAGTCTTCGTCGAGGCAGAGACCTTCGAGCACCTCGAAGCCGCTCCGAAGCCACTCTATGTGATCACCCGGGCGGGCCGGATCAAGCCGGGCGAAGCCCCGAGCAACATGAGCCGCCTTGCCGAATCCGATCGAGGGAACTACGAACTCTGGATCATCGAGTGAACTGAATCACCTCTCCCGGGCCAACCTGGGCGAACCCGGGGGAACCCAAGCGATTCGCATCATCCTCCGGTACACTCCGTAGAAGGTAGAACGCCATGCCCAAGAAGGTCGAAACCATTGTCTTGCACGACAGCTCTACGCCGGTGCTTGGAGATATCCAGAAGGGTGGCAACATTGTCGTCACTTCGCTTGACACGCTCCTGAACCAAGCCCGCGCGAACTCGCTCTGGCCCCTCACGTTCGGACTCGCGTGCTGCGCCATCGAGATGATGTCCACCGCGGCATCGCGATTCGACCTTGCCCGATTCGGTTCGGAAGCGTTCCGCGCTACTCCTCGCCAGGCCGACGTGATGATCATTGCGGGTCGCCTGAGCAAGAAGATGGCTCCCGTCCTTCGCCAGATCTACGACCAGATGCCCGAGCCTAAGTGGGTGATCAGCATGGGCGCGTGCGCCAGCAGCGGCGGCGTCTACAACAACTACGCGATCGTCCAAGGTGCCGACCAGGTGGTCCCCGTCGATGTGTATGTGCCGGGCTGCCCGCCCTCGCCGGATGCGCTGATCTACGCGGTGATCAAGCTTCAAGAGAAGATCAAGAAGCGCAAGTTCAACAAGATCATCGAGATCAACGCCCGCACCCTCGAAAGTGACAAGCCTCAGGAGGTGCACGCTTGAGCGTCAGCCTCTTTAGAGACGTCGTTAAGCCGATTGCGACCGGATTTGGCATTACGCTGAAGCGGCTCAGCCACAAGAAGGAGACCGTCTTCTATCCGGAGCAGCGACGCGAGCAGTATCCCCGCACCCGGTGGCGTCACTTCTTGACTCGCTACGAAAGCGGACTCGAGCGGTGCATTGGATGTTCGCTGTGTGCTGGCGCATGCCCTGCGCGTTGCATTAACGTGGTTGCCGCCGAGAACACCGACGAGAAGCGGTTCTCGCCGGGTGAGCGCTACGCTGAGCGATACGAGATCAATATGATCCGCTGCATCTTCTGCGGCTACTGCCAAGATGCATGCCCAACCGGCGCCATCGTGCTGCGCAAGAACTTTGAACTCGCCGATTACAAGCGCGAGAGCTTCGTCTACACAAAGGAGATGTTGCTCGAGAGCTACCCCGGCGAAGCCGACGCTCCTTGGGTTGGCGAGTACGAAGAAGTCAAGTAGGGCTCAGCGAAACAGCCCGTCTGCGGCGACCGGCCAGAAACCGGGAGCGCGGTGCTTGGTGCCTTCATTACGGCTTGTCCAGAACGTGTTATCGGCGTTGATCGTCACCTCACGGTCGATCTCAACCGGCCCAAGCGCGATCAACGCACCGCGCGTCATCGCTAGAGCGGTCGCCGCATTGTCGATCCGCAACGTCCCCTTGACAAACCAAGTTCCGTCGAGGCGGTTCACGTTGTTGTTCACTCGCAGATCGCCCTCGACAATGAAGATCGCGCGGGCGGCCGCCGTCGTGTAGGAGATATCCGCTTCGACTCGCGCTGAGCCCTCGACATACACCGTGCCCTTACCCGAAACGGTTCCCTGGATCTTGAGCTCGGGATCGCGGTAGTACCTCAGGCTGTAGGGCAGTCCGACCGACACCGGAGCAAAGACGATGTTGGTAATCGAGCTCACCAGGTTGATCAAACCGCTTGCCGCGGTCTCGTAGTCGGCCCGCGTAATCGTAGGCGCAACCCGATTCCGAACATTCTGGAGGATGTTCTTGGTGACGGTCGCCCCGTTGTCCGACAGCGTGCCGACCGCGTACACCTCACCATCGATGCTGCTGAGCGAGTTCAGGTTCAGGTTGCCACGACAGTACATGTGACCACCGTTCGTCGTCGCAAGCCGATAGGCACTCAAGTCCGTGCTTCCGTTCAGCCAGACCGCGAAGTACAGCGGGTTCGAGGTCTGCCGACCGCCGATGATGCGCTTGAACGTCCGCACTTCCTTGCCATTCACGGTGGTCGTCACTGCGTAGGTGCGCGACTGAGAAGCGTTGTTGTCAACGATCTCAACCGACTGGGTCTGCCCGTTGAGGCTGAAGTTCCAAGTCTGCGGCAGTGCGATCGAGTTGACGTTGCACTTCGCTTGGACCGCGGCCAACACACCGCTTTCGGATTCTTCGGCCTTGACCGCCTCGATGCGTCGTTCCGCCTTGCTGGAGGCGGCGGCATTGAGTTGAGATGTTGACACGACCACCGTCGCGATCGCCACCATGAGCATGCTCGTGAAGACAAGGGCGCTGCCCGCTTTAAGTCGTCGATGATGCGATCGCTGCGTCATTATCGTCTCCAGTTTCGGCAATACACGGTGCGCACGAGAGAGAGCTGGGCACCGTCCGCCGACGAGTCGCTGGCCCCGATCCTCGATTCGTTGCGGCGGAGTTTGCTCGCCTTGATCGTGAACGTGATCAGGCCGTCTCCACTCACGCTGAACGTCGCGTCGTCGATGAGGCTCCAGCGGGAGTTGCCGGTGTCGTAGTAAGTCGAGAACGATTGGTCGATGTCGGCGGAAGTCGGAATGCCGTCGTCGTTGCGATAGGCTCGCCAGAACCTCTTGCTGCCCGTCGCCGCCGTATTCAGGTCGCCGCTGCTTCCTCCCAAGAAGAGCCACACCCGCCGTCCTGTTCCGTACCCCTCGTGGCCCGTCGGCGTCACCCAGGCCGGCTTGGCCCGGTCGATAAGTCCGTCTCCGTCCGTATCATCGCCCGCCGCCGGCAGGATGCACTTGAGGGCCAGTCCGCCTGGTGCTGGAATCACTCGGCAAGACTGTGCATTCACAACGGTGCGCTCCAGTTCTTCGCTCAGCGCCTGCGCCTGCAAGAGGACCCCATTCTGGGCGACCGACTGAGCGGCACGGCTGCCGACAAACACGAACATGCCCCCGAGCGCACCTACGATCACGGCGGTAATGGATGTCGCCAGCAACAGTTCGATCAGCGTGAAGCCGTGTCGCTTAGAGGTCATTGGTCACCACGTAGGTTTCTAGATCGACATATCCCGAGTGCTCGTTGCTGGTATCGCTCGTCCAACTCACCCGAGTCCGCACCAGGTAGAGGTCGGGGACACCGCTTACGGCGACGACCACGGTTTGCACCTTGACCGGGTACTTGATGCCGGTTCCCGTGGGGTTGGTTGTGGTGTTGGAAACCGTGAGGGTTCCCTTGGCGGCCGCGGCTCGTGCTTGATCGAGTTCGTTCTTAGCCAGGACGGTCGCGAGGAGCTTCTCTTCGGCGATCGACGATGATCTGGATGCCGTGCCGATCGCGCCGAGCATCGCCGCCGAGCACAGCCCGAGGAAGACCGCACAGACGAGCAGTTCGACCAGGGTGGTTCCACGTCGCGCGTTCCCCAACATCACATGCTTGTCATCGGTACATTGCCGGGGATTACGGAGGGTCAAACAGACTCAACCCGCTCATCTACGAGCAAACTCCGGCAAATACACCGAAAGATTTGGTCCCAAAAGACCGAAAACTCATACGGGAAGCCGCCGATGTGCGGATTTGAGGCCGATGAGTCAGTTCAAGGTAGATGGGCGTCTGTTCGCACGGTTCGACTTTGTCGAGTGTGCGATGGTCTATGTGGCGGAGGATTCCGAGCCGTATCGGGCCATGTTGGTCGATATCGGATTGGGCGGGGTCCAACTGCGCAGCAAGGAGGCTCTGCCCGTTGACCGTCCTCTATCACTGAGGATCGGGCAAGACGGCAAAGCCCCCCTCACCATTCGCGGAGTCGTGCGCTATTGCCACCCCGGAGACGAAGACGGCATGTACGTCAGTGGATTCAAGTTCGCACCGGAGTCGCATGAAGAGCGCGTCTCGGTCGCGGAGTACGTCCATGGTGTGTTTCAACGCCAGTGGCAAGCACTCGCTGGCTAAGCGTATTGCCGTTACGGATTGGCGAGCGCAGCGCAGCGAGCCATGAGGCCCTGCTCACGAGGGGCTGCTCGGCGGGCCTCGTGAATCACCGCGCTAGTGGATCCACCAAGCCCGCCTCCGCGAAGCCTTTGGCCCGCAACCGGCACGAGTCACACGCGCCGCAAGGCGTTCCATCGATCGAGGGATCGTAGCAACTGCTGGTCAGCCCGTAATCTACGCCCAACTCCTGGCCCGTTCGAATGATCTGGGCCTTGGTCATCTCGATCAAGGGTGTCCGCACCCGGAACCGCTTTCCTTCGACCCCGGCCTTCGTCGCTAAGTTCGCCATCTGCTCGAACGCCTCAATGAACTCGGGTCGGCAGTCGGGATACCCCGAGTAATCGAGCGCGTTCACCCCGATAAAGATATCGCGCGCACCGAGCACCTCGGCCCAACCCAAGGCGACGCTCAGGAACACCGTATTTCGCGCGGGTACGTACGTGACCGGAATGCCTTCGCCGACGCCGTCCTTGGGCACGTCGATGTCATCGGTGAGCGCGGATCCCCCGAACGCGGAGAGGTCGAGCCGCACCGTCACGTGCCGCACGGCACCCAGTCGAGAGGAAACGACCCGCGCGCGATCGAGCTCGATCCGGTGTCGCTGGCCGTAGTCGAACGCGAGCGTGTGGCACTCGTAACCCTCGGACCGGGCGATGGCGAGAACCGTCGTAGAGTCGAGACCGCCGCTAAGGAGGACGACCGCCTTCATCACTCGGGAATGCGCGAAAGCTCGGACTTCAGCACGTTGATGGAATCGATGTTCTCCGGATCGACATCGTTCAGCGCCGCGAGATACAGCGAGACAAAGTCACCCATGAGCACCAACGTGAGCATCCGCGCAAGGAGCGTAGCCCCGAAAGCATGGACGCGCATCGTGGGCGCAACGTTGTGGATCAGCCGGGCGGTCACGTCGCGCCTTGCCTGCATTTTCGCCGACTCAGAGCCGTCTTCGAGAACCACGGCAAGCCATTGGCCGACGCGCTGCTCGTTCGCCCTTACCCAGCCGAGGATCTCGTTGTGATTCAGCTCGGGAAACGCGTTGGCGAACGTCATGTTCTTCGCGTTCTCATTGATCTGCCCCTTCCACCGGTTCGCGACGATGGCCTGCCAACCACCCAGGCCGTAAAGCACGCTCACGGTCCCGTGCATGGCTTCGCCCAGCTGCTTCGCGTCGTTCTCGGGAAACGGTCGATCGATGCCCCAGCGGCGCACCGCCTCATCGAGGGAAGCCAGCAAGCCGTCAAAATCCTGCGCGGGAATCAACCCGAGCCTCGCCGAAGCCACCACCAGCGGCACGAGCATGAAGCCCAGCGCCGTCCGCGGCGGCTGCCCGGCGGGGATCAAGATGAGGTCGTCACCGTTCTCGCGAGCGAGTTCAGCCAGTTTGCCGCCGCTCGTGAGGACGATACGGCGGGCTCCGGCGCGCACGGCATCGTGATACGCGCTGATCGTCTCCTCCGTATTGCCGGAGTAGCTGGAGACGAACACGAGCGAACCTTCATCGACCCACTTGGGCAGATGGTAGTCACGATTGACGATGAATGGGACGGCCGCCTGATCGTCGAACAGCGCCTTGACGAAGTCGCCTCCCGCGGCGGAACCGCCGAGACCAGTCAGAAGCGCATTCTTGACCGGGCCGAGGGGATTCAGCGGCGTTGCTTGGGCGATCTCGAGCGCCTGTCGGCACTGCCCCGGGAACTCCGAGGTGAGGCGCAACATCCCCTTGGGGTCGTTGCGCGTCACGTAGGAAGCGTCGTCGAGGAGGTGGCTCACTCGTCCGCGAAGGGGTCGTACTCGTCGACCGCCGGAGCCGCGCCACCCGTGCTTACCGCAGCCGTTGCCGGAGCGTAGTTGCCTCCGCCGCCGCCCGCATCGTCGCGCGGACGATCGAGACCCTGGACCGACTCGGCGACAATCTCGATCGTCTCGCGGTTCTGGCCTTCTTTGTCCTGCCACTTGCGCCAATCGAGACGGCCGTCGATCGCGACGAGCCGGCCCTTGGTCAGGTAGTTCGACACATACTCGGCCTGGTTGCCCCACGCCTTGATACGGAAGAAGTTGGCGCCCTCGTCCTTGTTGCGCTTGTCGACAGCGAGCGAGAACTCGGCGACCTTGGCCCCAGTGGTCGTGGTGCGGATCTCGGGGTCGCGGGTGAGGCGACCGATCAGGACAACGCGATTAACCATATCCTAGTTTAGTCGTCCAGACGGAAGATTCGGTGACGAATTACATCATCGTTGATGAGAAGTTGTCGGCGAAGTTCTTGCGGGACCTTGGCCTCGGCTTCAAAGAGGAACTGGACGTAGTTGCCTTCCTTAAAGTCGTTGATCTCGTAGGCGAGCTTTCGCTTCTCCCACTTGGCCGCACTCTCAACGGTGCCGCCTTGCTCTTCGATCACGGCCTTGTATCGGTCGGCCAACTTCTGGACATCGGCGTCGCTGAGGTCGGGCCTCACAATCGCCATCGCTTCGTATTTTCGCATGATTAGGTTCAGATTCCTCCCTATGGGCTGTCTGGCTTACGCGACACGCGCAAGCAGAGAGGCATGGATGCCAAGGAGAGAGGATACCTTGGATTGGCCCTGGTTCGTTCGGGTTGGAGGCGAAGCCGGGACTTAGGGTAGACCCGCGACTCCCTGCTATGCCATCATGAATTCGTCGAGTTATCGACGCTTATGATCGTCTGAGCCGAACAGTAATCCTTGCCCTCCACGCCGCCAAGCGGCGTCTGTTCGTGTTTCCGATTCGATCTTCCATGCTTCAAGCCTTCAATCTTTCCTGCACCAAGGACCCCCGCGTGGGACCCCTCTTCAATCATGTCGACATGGCTCTCGCCGAGGGCGAGAAGGTCGCGCTCGTTGGGCGCAACGGCGTCGGCAAGACCAGCCTGTTGCGTATTCTCGCCGACATCGAACCGCCGACGGAGGGCCGTGTCGTGCTGGCCCGCGGTGCTCAAGTCGCGTACCTGCCGCAAGATTTCGATCACGGGTTTGCCGGCACGCTGCTCGAACTCTTCGATGCGCCGACCTACGCTCTCGCTCGAGCGGCGAGTCGCGTTGGGCTTGACACCGAGTTGCTTCACGCCCCGTATCCCCAGCTGAGCCTCGGCGAAAAGATGCGCGGCACCATCGCTGGGCTTCTTGCCGCGGAACCGACCCTACTCTTGCTCGACGAACCGACCAACCACCTCGATATCGAGGCGAAAGCGTGGTTGGTCGAGTTCCTGCGAACTTGCCGCGAGTCGGTCCTCCTCGTATGCCACGACCGAGCGGTCTTGACCCAAGTCCCTGATCGCATCCTCGAGCTCACGCCGAAGGGGCTGGTTTCCTACACCGGCAACTATGCAGCGATGCTCGACGAGAAACGGACGGCCGAGACCCGACAGTCGCGAGAGTGGGAGGAGCACCGCGCGGAGACGAGGCGGCTCAAGAATGTCGCCGAGACGGTTAGGCAGCGCGCCGTCAAGACGGGAAAGAAGCCGCCTGGGAACGAGTACAGCGCAAGCGCAAAGCCCTTCTACGAGGCGAAGAAAGCCCGGGTTGAGAAGCAAGCGAAGGCCGTCCTCAAGCGGGTTCAGCGCGAACTTTCGGATGCGCCGGAGAAACCGTTCGAGCATGATGCGCTCAAGGTCGAGTTCCCAACTCTGCCGTTGCGCTCAGCGCAACCCCTGGTTGTTCGCGGCGTAGCCAAGGCGTTCGGCGACCGAGCCCTGTTCGATGGGCTCGACCTCACCCTCGAGAACCGCTCGCGGCTGGCGATCACCGGGCCGAACGGGTCGGGGAAGACCACCCTGCTGAAGCTCCTCACCGGCGAGATGGCTGCGGATCAGGGCGAGATCATGTGGTCATCCGACGCCAAAGTGGCCACGCTCAGCCAAGCCCGTGACGCGCTCGATCCCACTTTGCCGGCTAGTGACGCGGCAGGGGGCGAGCCGCAACTGGCCAGGACCGTTCTGGCGTGTCTGGGAATGCGCGGCGAGATCGGCAGTCGCCCGGTCGGCAACCTCTCGGTTGGAGAGAGAACCAAGGTGGAAATCGCCTCGATGATCCTCCGCAGCGCAAACGTGCTCATTCTCGACGAGCCGACGAATCACCTTGACATCCCCTCGCTCGAGGCTTTGGAAGCCGCGCTCGCCCGGTTCGAAGGCGTGGTGATCTTCGTGTCCCACGACGCCGAGTTTGTTTCACGGTTGGCAACGGAGGTGTTGGCGTTGGGCTAGCCAACGGCTCATCGGTTACACTCAACCCGTGATGGACGAGATCACCGCCGAATACCTTGCGCCCGAACTCGAGGCGGAGATCGTACTCCGGGTGATTCCCCGCGTGACCGTCGCCGCCAAGACCGACCTCGGCCGCGTGCGCGAGAACAATGAGGATAAGTACGAGTTCTTTATCACCGAGGATCTTGACCGGCTAGCGCGGCGCGGGCTGGTGTTCGTGGTCTGCGACGGCATGGGCGGACACGATGCGGGCCAGATCGCCAGCGAACTTGCCTGCAAGACTTTTCTCGACGTCTATCTTGGCCATCCTTCCAGCCTGCCCGAGCGCGCGCTGCGCGACGCGGTCAAGGCTGCCAACCGAACCGTGTACGACGTGTCGACGACGGTGCCGGGACGGCGGGGGATGGGGACGACCCTCAGCGCTCTGTGCCTCATCCAAGACCGAGCCCATATCGCGCAGGTCGGCGACTCGCGAGTTTATCGCTTGCGCGAAGGCGTTCTCGCCTGCCTTACCCGGGACCACACGTGGGTCGATGAAGTCGTGACGTCGGGCATGATGAGCCGCGAAGATGCCGAGGTCCATCCCTACCGCCACATGCTGACCCGCGCCATCGGCACCGAGCAGGTCGTCGTTGCCGAACTCTTCGATTACGATCTGCTTGCCGGTGATACCTACCTGCTCTGCTCCGATGGCCTCACCAACCACCTCGACAAAGAGGGCATCGAGACGATTCTGCGCGACCGATCCCCCGCCGACGCCGCCTGGGAGTTGGTGAATGCGGCCCTTTGCGATGGTGGCTCCGACAACTGCACGGTCATCGTCGTCCGGGTCGATGCGCTGGAAACGGCATGAAGGTGTGCGAAGTGATCAGCGTCGGCACCGAGCTGCTGATGGGGCAGATCGCGGACACCGACGCCCAAGCGATCGGGCGGATGCTGCCCGAACTCGGCATCGCGCACTATCATCGTCAGACGGTAGGCGACAATCTGGATCGGCTGGTGGGTGCCCTTCGCCTTGCGCTGAGCCGATCGGATGTCGTGATCACGATCGGGGGCCTCGGGCCCACTGAAGATGACCTCACTCGCGAGGCGATCGCCGCCGCCCTCAGTGTCTCTCTAGAGGCCGACGAGTCGTTCGCCCGGGTTCTGCGACAGATGTTCGCCACGCGCAACTTGCCGTGGGTCGATTCGCAGTTTCGGCAGGCTCATCGACCCGCCGGTGCGGAGTTCCTCGACAACCCGAACGGCTCTGCGCCGGGGTTGTGGTGCCGCCGCGGAAATCAGGTCATCGTCGCGATGCCGGGGCCGCCGGGGGAGTTTCTCCCGATGCTGGGTGGTCCCGTTCGCGAGCGGTTGATTCGCGAGTTCGGGGGCGCGGAGACGCTCCACTCCCGCATTCTCAAAGTGTGCAGCCTCGGCGAAAGCGTTGTCGAAGACCGGCTCAAGGACCTGCTCGCCTCGACGAACCCAACGATTGCCCCTTATGCCAAGCCGGGCGAGGTTCACCTGCGCCTGACTGCGCGCGGCGATGCTTCCCTCCTCGACCCGATGGTGGCTGAGGTTCGGCGTCGGCTGGGCGACTCCGTGTTCGGCGAGGATGCGGATACGCTCGAATCCGTCGTGCTCGCCTTGGCCAGAGATCGAGGCTGGAAGTTGGGCGTCGCCGAGAGCATGACGGGCGGCCTGGTCGGTGCTCGCCTGACCGGCGTGCCCGGCGCGAGCGACACCTTCGCGGGCGGGATCATCGCTTACACCCCCGCTCAGAAGGTAGGTCTGCTCGGAGTTTCGCACGAGGTGCTCGACGGAGAGGGTCCCGTGTCCTCCGCATGCGCGTCGGCAATGGCAGAGGGTTGCCGAGAGCAGTTGGGCGTCGAGTTCGCCATCGCAACGACCGGTAACGCGGGACCGACCGCCGATGTCGATGGCAAGCCGGTGGGCCTCACCTACGTTGCCGTAGCCACGCCTGACGCAAACCACGTCGAAGAGTTCAAGTTCCGCGGAACGAGGGACGGAAACAGAACGAGGGCCACTCAAGCGGCCCTCACATTAGCGTATCGAATCCTCCGCGGTTAGCGGTGGACTTCGCTGTCGAGTCCTCGGCGAACGACCAAGAACTTGATCCGGGTCGGTTTGAACTGCTGCTGAAGGACTTCGATCGCCTTGTGGACCTTCACGGTACCGCCGCAGTAGAACAGGTCGACCGCCGCGTAGCCGTGCTCGGGCCACGTGTGAATCGTGTAGTGCGACTCCTGGATGATGACCGCCCCGCTCACTCCCCACGGCTTGAACTCGTGGAACGACTGAGCGACAACGGTGGCTTCGCTTTCGACGGCGGCTTCGCGCATCGCGCCGCCCACTGTGGATTCAAGGCGAAGGGAATCTTCGTCGCAGCCGTAGAGCTCAACCAAGAGATGCGAGCCTAATGACGGCTCTTCGCCGTCCTTAATGGGAAGGCCCTCCTCGTCGCGACCCAACCACAAGTTGAACGATTCGGCATCGTCGCAGTGGATGAGGGTCCAGCCGTTGTCGTGAGTGATCACGGGCGGCGCAGCGACGTGGTTCTTTTTGAACCGACGAAGAACGCGAGTGAACCAGGACGTTGTCGTGCCGGCCTTGGAAAGGGCGAGTGCCCCAAATGCCAGACCGCTAACCAAAATCAGAGTGTTTGCCAATCAAGTTAACCTCACAGTTGATCCGTGCGCAGACACAAGATTGCTCTTGCGCGAGAAACCCAAACGATGAGTCTGCTGCAAGATGAGCGGAAGCCAGGGAACGGCCAAGGCACGATGCCTCAGCTGTGAGCCATTCCTCCAGTGTTCTCGTTTGCTTCATTTTGCTACGACAGCAGGTCTCTCCTAAGGCGCCCGATGGAGCCTCAGCCGCCTCACGGCAAGCCGTGACGCAATGGGGAAGTGTACCTTGGGCGATACCCCCTGTCAATAGATTGACGCGAACCCAAATAAGTTCCCGCTAAAATGCTCGTGCCCGCAGCGCTCACCCATGGCCACCCATTCCCGCTCCGCCCGACTCGGCACGATCCTCATGATCGTGTCTGCGACCTCGTTCGGCACCATGCCGTACCTGGCCGACCTTGCCCGCCGGGGCGACGTGGGGACCGAGACGTTACTCTTCATCCGCTTTGGGCTCTCGGGTCTTCTCGTAGGGCTTTTGGCCTTGATCCAGAAGCGGACCTTTCCCAAGGGGCGTGCCTTCGGTCTCTGGATGCTGCTCGGGCTGGTGCTCTACACCGCCCAGTCGTATAGCTTCTTCACCGCGCTACTGCATGCACCGGGGGCCTTGGTGTCCCTCTTGCTCTACCTGTATCCGGTCATCGTCGCGGCATTGGCCGTATGGCTGCTTCACGAGAAGATGACCCGGATAAAGCTCACTGCCCTCGGCTTGGCCATCTTCGGAGCCGCGCTCGCGGTCGGTCCCGTCGCGTCGGCGACACCGAAAGGAGTGGCGTGGGGCTTGTCTGCGGCGTTTTTCTACTCGATCTACTTGGTGGCCGGGGCCAAACTGCTGGAGAACTCGGACGGCGTGGCGTCGTCGGTCGTCATCATGGGGGCGGCGACGCTCGCGTACGGCACCCTGGCGACGGTGCAAGGTTGGCATTGGCCCCAGAACCCCGAAGGCTGGATCGGCTCCATCGGCTTGGCAATCAGTTCGGCCATCGCCCTGGCGACCCTCTTTGCTGGCATGGAGGTCATCGGTCCGGTGAACGCCTCCACGCTATCCGCGATCGAGCCGATCGTGACGGCAACCCTGGGCTTCGTTCTGCTTCATCAGAAGCTCACGGGGCTGCAGATCGTGGGCGGCCTGCTCATCTTGGTGGCGGCAATCGTGGTCGTTCGGGGTGTCGTCCCTGATGATTCGGGATAAACTCCCTTCATGCTTCCCGTTTGGATAACTTTGGCGACGATGCAAGACGTGACCCTGCACGAAGGCATGACGATCACCTCCTCGGTGAAGCTGAAATCCGCCGAGGTGCTCCTGGCGAACGGCGATAACACCGCCCAAACGGCGGCGATCGTCATCAAGGGCGACAACATCACGGTCGATTTCAACGGCTCGGTGTTGCGAGGCACTCCCGCCGACGCGGACCCGGACAAGCGCAACGGCACCGGCGTCCTGATTCAGGGTCGCAACGTGACCATCAAGAACCTGCGAGCCCACGGCTACAAGATTGGTGCCGCCGCGCGCAACGCGCCAGGCCTGAAGGTGCTCGACAGCGACTTCTCTTACAACTGGAAGCAACGGCTGAACTCCACGCTCGACCGAGAAGATTCGAGCGACTGGATGAGCTACCACCAGAACGAGAAGGATGAATGGCTCCGCTACGGCGCCGGGCTGTATCTCTCAGGCTGCGACAACTTTGAGGTCAAGAACGTGCGCATCATCGGCGGCCAGAACGGCCTGATGATCCACCGCAGCAACCGCGGGCGCATCTGGAACAACAACTTCTCATTCCTGTCGTCCCTCGGGCTCGGGATGTATCGCTCCAGCGACAACCGCATCATGCACAACAACATCGACTGGTGCGTGCGCGGCTACAGCCACGGCAAGTGGAATCGCGGCCAGGACTCCGCCGGCATCCTCATCTATGAGCAGTCCCACCGCAACGTGTTCGCCTACAACTCCGTGACCCACGGCGGCGACGGCTTCTTCCTTTGGGCTGGCCAGACGACGATGGACAACGGCCAGGGCGGGTGCAACGACAACCTGCTCTACGGAAACGACTTCTCGCACGCGCCGACGAACGGGATCGAAGCCACATTCAGCCGCAACGACTTCATCAACAACCTTTTGCTCGAGAACTGGCACGGCATCTGGGGCGGCTTCTCGTACAACTCGAAGACGATCGCCAACATCTTCGCTTACAACGGCCAAGCCATCGCGTGGGAGCACGGCCAAGACAACGAAGTCACTGCGAACATGTTCTACCGCGACAACGAGGGGATCGCTCTTTGGATGAATCAGCGGCTCGACCCGAACTGGGGATATCCCAAGTTCCGAGATACCAGCAGCCGCAACTGGATCATCCGCGACAACGAGTTCAGCAGCACGACCACCAACTCGATCAACTTGCGGGACACCAAGAACGTCATCCTCGCCCGCAACACGTTCAGCTCGATTGGCAGAATTCTCCAGCAGGCGGGTAGCAACCCCGACCTCGAGTTCCGCGGCAACCTCGTTTGGGCCCAGAAGGAGGAGAAGTACCCGGGTGCGGACAACACGTACGAGTTCAAGCCCGAGCATAAGCCGGAAGTGCCGGTCATGCGCGGGGATGGCAACACGATCGTGGCGACCGAGACCAACGTCAAGGCGTACCTCGATCGGTTCAACCTCATCTGGATGCCTTATCCGAGCGACCCGATGATGACCCGCGGGATGGACCACGATCCTTGGCTCGACAAGTACGCAAAGGAGCGCCTGACCCGCGCACCCAAGCCGCTCGCCGGCGGAAAGCGCCCCTTCATCAAGAAGGGACAGCTCCGCGGACGCCGGTTCATCCTCGTCGATGAGTGGGGGCCCTACGACTTCAAGCGCCCTGTGCTCTGGCCGCGCAGCGAACTCGTCGACGGCAAGATGACCTTCGAGTTGCTTGGCCCGAAGGGCATTGCAGCAGTCCGCGAGTCGAAGGGCGTTACGATCGAGGCGGTGTCCACCGACGGGGTGAACTGGACGACCGGCGGCGGAGAGGCCGCGCAAGTTCCGGTTCCCGGCTACATTCGAGTGAACATGCCGTCGGGATCGACGATGGATCGTGCGCTCGACCTCGAGTATCGCGGCAGCGCGGTGACCGATGTTCGTGGCGTGGTGACGCCCGCTGGCCAGCCGTTCCGATTCGGATGGTCGCAGTTCCTCGCGCCGATTGACTGGGATGTCAAGTGGTACGCCTGGGATCCTGCCTCAGTCGCCAATCCTCAGGGAGCGATGCCTGCCTTCAAGGACGTGGTGAAGGGTGAGCCCCTGGCGACCGCGAAGGTCTCCGAGCTGAACTACGGCTGGGGTGGATCGCCGGCCCAGGGCGTCCCCGCCGACCACTTCTTGACCCTGGCCGAGGGCACGTTCGAAATCACGGAGGGTGAATACACGCTCAACGTGACCACCGACGACGGGTGCCGGGTTTTCGTCGATGACGAGTTGGTGATCAAGGATGCTTGGAAGTACCAGGGGCCGACGCTATACACGGCCACGCTGAAGTTGGGCGGACGTCATCGCATCCGCGTCGAGCACTACGAGATCAACGGCTATTCGGCGCTGAAGGTCGAGCTTAAGCCGAAACGCTAGCTAAGTCGAAGCACGAATCGGGCCTCGCCGAACGCGAGTTCATCGGCGTCGGCGAGGTCCGCCTCCATCACTCGCTCAAACTGGCCATCGCGCAACACATAAGTTCCGTTCGAAGAGCCCAGGTCTTCGACGCTCCACCCGGCATCGCCTCGGTCAAGCCGGGCATGGCGACGAGAAACGGTCATCCCTTCGCCCAGGGCGGCGCAGTCCACGTCGACCGGACCCAGCTGGGCATCAAAGCGGCCAACGATAGAGCCGTGCACGATCGGAAACTCGCTCTCGGTTTCGACCCCGGCGTGCTTGTAGACGAGCCTCGCCGCCGAAGCTTCTTCCGGCTCGGGCGTGGCGTCCGCAGTTTCTACGATTTCGGGCTCATCCATCATGCGTTGAGTATATCCAGCGGTTCACGGTTCGGCGACTCAATCACCGCCAACAACGCCCCGGATACGAACCGCAGCGTTGCTTGGGGTGAGGAGAACTCGTTCGACACGCTGAGCGATCGATCCAAGCTGAAGTCGGCCTCATGCACCGGCCATCGGACTCCCTCGGCCGAGAACGATCCCGCAACGCCGATCGGGAGGATGGAAATCCGCTGCCCGGGCACGCCGGTCAGCTTGTGTTCACCCGGCTTGAGGATCAGGCCGACCCCGTCCCTTAAGACTAACTGAATTCTAAGCGGACTTCGCGCGCAGGAGCTCAACGTGGACAGAACATGATCGAGGCGGTCTCCTTCGACTCCGATCAGGGTAATCGTCCGATGTCCCTGGCCCCCGACCCAGACGAGCAACTTGTCACAATCAGTCTTGCTTTCATCTTCAAACTTGTAGATATCGGCTCCGCTAGCGAGGGCATCGGCGGACACGCTGTCGAGATCGCCGATGATGGCATGGGGCGTGACACCGTGCCGCAACGCCAAGTCGGCCCCGGCATCAGCCGCCACCAATATGTCGCTTGATTGGGCCCAAAACTTGAACACGCGATCATCGACGTCCTGACCGCCGAGCACGCCGAGAATCCGCTTTTCCACAAAGAAATTAGACGTTTCGAACCTGTCTTCAGACACACTTCTACGTATCGGATACGCCTTTCTGCCATCTAAACTCGAACTCTGAAAAGGTGCGAAAAATCGCGAAAAATCATGCTCTTGAGGGGAGCACGCAGAATACTACCCATATGTTCGAAAATGCGCCGATCAGCGGCATTCCTGGGCCCTTGCTCGCCGTCGTAGGGTTGCGTATAATGCTGTTCCCCCGCCCTGAAACTGGGTGATTTACCGGCCACATGGAACAGTACACGCTGGACGACCGACCCGAATGGATTGCCTTAGTCAACGCCTGGGAGACCGTGTTTCGACGCCTCTCCACAGACCTGCCCCCGGCATGGATCGAACGCTTCTTTAGACCCCTTGAGCCTCGGTCTTTGGAGGATGGCGTAGCCACCTTCTCCACCCCCGGCAAGTTCGTGCTGGAGTGGATTCGTGAGCGATACCAGAACACGATCGAGAACATGCTCTCGGACGAGCTGGGCCAGAAGATCCAACTTGAACTCATCAGCACGCCTCGGCCGAAGGCGAAGACCGCCGACCCCGTGCTTTCCGCCGCGATAGCGCCGTCCGTATCGACCCCTTCGTGCCAGTTCCGCCCATTCCCCAAGTTCGCGTTTGAGACCTTCGTGGTCGGCCAAAGCAACCGACTCGCCTTTGCCGGGGCCCGAGCCGTGGCTTCCGAGCCCGGGGCCAAGTACAACCCGCTGTTCATTTACGGCGGATCGGGGCTTGGGAAGACCCACTTGCTGCACAGCATCGCCCGAGAAATCCTCGCCCGCGACCCGCACTTTCCGCTGGTCTACGTCAGCGCCCAGCAGTTCGCCGAGGAGTTCATCAACGCCCTTCAGGCGAACCGGATCGAGCAGTTCCGTCGGGCGCAGCGCAACGTCGGCGTGTGGCTCGTGGACGACATCCAGTTCATCGCCGGGAAGGACAAGACGCAGGAAGAGATCTTCCACACGTTCAACTACCTGCACGCCCTCGGCAAGCAGATCGTTTTGACTTCCGACCGGCCCCCGCGCGACATCTATCAGATGGACGAGCGGCTGCGGTCGCGATTCGAGGCCGGGTTGGTCGCTGACGTTCAGCCGCCGGACACCGAGACCCGCTGCGCGATCATCAAGAGCAAGGCCGAGCAGGAGTTGCTGCCACTCGACCACGAGGTCGCGATGTATCTCGCCGACAACGTGCCGGGGAACATCCGGGTGCTCGAAGGTGCCTTGACGCGGTTGATGGCCGAGGCCAGCATCCAGGGAATTCCGGTCGGCATCGAGCTTGCCTCCAAGCTCGTCGAAGACCACTTTCGCAACGGGACCGGCCTAAAGCCCAGCTTCACGCAGATCGTCAGCGCGGTCAGCAAGCACTTCAAGATTCCCGTCGAGGAGATTCGCGGAGTCCGTCGCCAGGCTCCGATCGTCCACGCCCGGCATATCGCGGTCTTTCTCACCCGCGAGATCACGGGTGACAGTTGGAAGCACATCGGCACGCTGTTCGGCGACCGTGACCACACCTCGATGATCCACGGCTACCAGAAAATCCACGAGCTGATGATGCGCGATCGCGAAGTTCGCGGCGATGTCAAGACGCTTTTGCGCTCGCTCCAGCCCGAGTAAGCTTCGAGCATGAAGCTTGCTGAACTGACGTGGCCCGAAGTTGAGGCGCTGTCGCGCGAGATCGTCGTGCTCATCCCTACGGGTTCGTGCGAGCAGCACGGGCCCCACTTGCCCGTGTTCACGGATTCGATCCTCGCGACCGCGGTCGCTGAAGGGGCGGAAGCGCGAATTCCCGAGAGCGTGCTGATGACGCCGACGCTCTGGCTGGGCGCAAGTGGGCACCACCTCGCCTTTCCGGGAACGCTCAGCGCGAGCATGGACACCTACATGGGAGCGCTCACGAATATGATCTCCTCCCTCCAGCGCCACGGCTTCCGCAAGTTCTTCATCATCAACGGGCACGGCGGCAACAACGAGCCGAACGGGGTCGCCTTGCGCCAGATCAAGGAGCAGTTTCCCGCCCTGATGATCGGGCACTCGGGCTACTACGGCCCGGTCGCCAAGGAAACCGCCGACGTGCTCGAGGGGCCGTTCAAGGAGATACGCCACGCCTGCGAAGCCGAGGCGAGCCTGATGATGCACATCCGCCCCGAGTTGGTTCGCAAAGACAAGCTGCGCGACGACGGCCTTGCGCCCGAGCCCGCCGTTTACGGCATGATCCACCTCTTCGACGAAATGACCGAGGAAGGTTCGTTGGGCTACGCCACACTCGGTACGCCAGCTAAGGGCAAGGCGATCTTCGACGCGGCCGTGGCGGCGTTGGTCAAGCAACTGACCGCCCTCCACGAAGGGTACGTCCTGCGCGGCTTTTGACACAGGGTTTGGCCCTGCCGGGGTAGAACGAACCCCATGGGGAAACACCTGGCCTGCTTCAAGGCCTACGACGTCCGTGGCATCGTTCCTGACGAGCTCAACAGCGATATCGCGTACCGAATCGGGCGCGCCTACGCTGACGAGACAGGTGCCCACAAGGTGTGCATCGGCTACGACATCCGACTCTCAGGCCCCGAACTCTACGATGCCCTTGCCCGAGGATTGAACGACGCGGGCGTCGATGTGGTGCACCTCGGCTTGATCGGCACCGAAATGGTGTACTTCGCGACCGCCTTCTATGGCTATGACGGAGGCATCATGATCACCGCGAGCCACAATCCGCCCCAGTACAACGGCATGAAGATGGTGCGGCACGAAAGCCGGCCGATCTCCAGCGATACCGGCCTGCTCGCCATTGAGGAGCGCGCGGCAAAGGGCGAGTTCACGCGAACCGGCTCGGGCACTCGAGAGGACAAGGATGTTTACGGTGACTTCGTGCAGCACCTCCTGGCGATCGTGCCGCCGAGTGATTTGAAGCCCTTGCGCATTCTTGCCGACCCCGGCAACGGTGCGGCGGGGGTGGCGATGGATGCGTTGCTCCCTCACTTGCCGCTGCATGTCGAGAAGCTACGCTGGGAGCCCGATGGCCACTTCCCCCACGGTGTTCCCAATCCCATCCTCGAAGAGGCCCGTGCGATGACGGTAGAGGCCTTAACGGCGGGGTCGTACGACTTCGCGGTCGCATGGGACGGCGACTACGACCGGTGCTTCTTCCTTGACGAGACCGGGCAGTTCATCGAGGGGTACTACATCGTCGGGCTGCTGGCCCAGGCGATCCTCATCAAGGACCCCGGCCAGACCATCATTTACGACCCACGGCTGATGTGGAACACGCTCGACATCGTTGGGAGGCTGGACGGTAAGGCCGTCGTGTGCAAGAGCGGCCACGCGTTCATCAAGGAGAAGATGCGGGCCGAGGACGCCATTTACGGCGGCGAGATGAGCGCCCACCACTACTTCCGCGACCACTGGTACTGCGATAGCGGCATGATCCCCTTCCTGCTGATTGCGCGTCTCGTGTCGCAATCGGGCCGGTCGCTCGGGCAGTTGGTGGGAGCGATGATTGAGGCCTATCCGTGTTCGGGCGAAGTGAACTCGGTGGTGGACGACGTCGCGACGACGCTGGCGCGCGTCGAGGCCGCTTATCCCGGTGTCCCGGTGAATCGCCTCGACGGGATCACGATGGAGTTTCCGGAGTGGCGGTTTAATCTCCGCGGCTCGAACACCGAGCCGGTGATCCGGCTGAACGTCGAAACGCGTGGCGACCGAGCGCTGTTGGAGCAGAAGACCGAAGAGCTCTTGGGCTTGATTCGGGCCTAAGTAAGCCTTTCCTCCCCTTGCAGGGGAGGATCTTCGCGCTCAGCGCGAAGAGGTGGGGTGATGCC